>VGZH01000058.1 GCA_016872645.1 Planctomycetota bacterium
CAGGCGATCCGCCTGCCCTTTTTCGTTGACTCTCTGCTGATCGACAAGGATTTTCACCGATGCGACACATGCCACGACGTTTGGGATGCAGTTGTTTGCTGATGGTCGCACTGGCCGTTGGTCTCGCGTCCGCCGACGAAGGGATGTGGGTTTACAACCAACTTCCGACGAAGCTTTTGAAAGATCGATACGGCTTCGAGCCTCCGCCTGGTTGGGCGGAACACTTGATGCGATCTTCGGTGCGATTCAATTCCGGCGGATCCGGTTCGTTCGTGTCGAGCACCGGGCTTGTCTTGACCAATCACCACGTCGCGGCCGATACGCTCGCGAAAATCTCGACGGCTGAGCGTAACTACTATCGCGACGGTTTCCTCGCCAAGACGCTGGCCGATGAAGTTCCCGCGCCCGACTTGGAACTCAATCAGCTTGTCGAGATCGTGGATGTGACCGATCGCGTCAACAAAGCGGTCGCGGCGGAACCAGCGGACAAGGCGCAAGCGGCGCGGCAGGCGGAGGTCTCTCGGATCGAGAAAGAATCGACTGAGCAAACGAAACTCCGCAGCGACGTCATCACGCTTTATCAGGGTGGGGCGTATCACCTCTATCGCTACAAGAAATACACCGACGTGCGGCTGGCATTCGCGCCAGAGTTCTCGATCGCGTTCTTCGGCGGCGACGCCGACAACTTTGAGTACCCGCGACACGATCTGGACATGGCCCTCTTCCGCGTCTACGAAAATGGACAGCCGGCAAAGATCGAGCATTTCCTGAGATGGTCCTCCAAAGGCGCAGCGGATGGCGAACTCATTTTCGTCTCCGGTCACCCGGCTCGGACCAGCCGGTTGTTGACGGTCGATGCGTTACATTTTCAGCGCGATGTTCGATTCCCAGCGATGGTGAATCTGCTGCGTCGTCGCGAGATCACGCTGCAACAGTTTGCAGCCGACGGCGAAGAGTTCGCTCGGCGAGCCAAGAAAGATCTGTTCGGCGTGCAGAACAGCCGCAAGCGATCTGTCGGCCAAATGCAGTCGCTGCACGACCCGCGATTGTTCGATGCCAAGAAGTCGGCAGAAACGGAACTACGTTTTCGTCGTACCGATTCGCCGCGCGAAGCTCTCGCCTACGATCCTTGGGAGCGTATCGCAGCTGCCAACCAGCATCACGCGCACCTTTTCAAACGGCACATGCTGCTCGAAATGGGAGCGGGATTTTACTCGGAGCTGTTTGCCATCGCGCGATCGCTGGTGCGCATGGCCGCCGAGGACAACAAACCCAATGAAAAACGATTGGCTGAGTACCGTGACTCTGGACGCGAATCGCTCAAGCGACGAGTTTTTTCGCCCGCTCCAATTTACGAAGACCTCGAACGGGCCAAGCTGACGGATTCGCTATCAATGTTGCTGGAGGAACTCCAGCACGAGCCGGACGTTTTGCAAAAAGCACTTGCCGGAAAAGGGCCGGTCGCACGAGCGGTGGAACTGGTCAACGGCACGAAGCTCAAGGACGTCGAGGAACGGAAACGAATCGCGGCCGCTGGTTGGAAAGCGATCGAGTCTTCGACCGACTCGATGATCATGCTGGCTCGTGACATCGACGAGCGGGCGCGAGTGATTCGCAAAGAGCTCGAAACGTCGGTGGAGGAACCGGAGCGGCAGGCGTATGGCGAGATCGCCAAGTTGCGGTTCGCGAAGTTCGGCACGTCGGTCTATCCCGACGCGACATTCACGCTGCGGCTGGCGTTCGGAACGGTGAAAGGGGTCGATGATGCCGACACGAAGATTCCCGCATGGACAACGATCGCCGAAGCCTTCGAGCACGAAGCGGCTCACGGCGGTCAAGAGCCGTGGAAGCTGCCACGCTCGTGGCACGATCACAAATCGAAACTCGACCTCGCGACGCCGTTGAACTTCGCCGGCACCGCAGATGGAGTCGGCGGAAACAGCGGCAGTCCCGTCGTGAATCGCGCTGGCGAGGTCGTTGGGCTGATTTTCGATTCCAATATACCCGCGCTCGCCAACGAGTTCCGACATTCCTCAGACGTCGGTGGCCGGTCGATCTCAGTCCACTCGGCCGGGATGCTGGAGGCGATGCGGAAGATTTACGATGCTGACAAACTCGCGGATGAACTGGGACATTGATTCCCACCACTGTGCGGCCGAACGGCGTTCGTCCACAAAGTGAATCGATGTGTCGCTACTTGGCGGCGTCACCGGTTTTGGATTCGGGCGGTTCTTCTTTCGTGGATGGTTTTACATCCTCGGTGGAATTCGCATTGGGCTTGGCGGAGTCTCCCTGTTCTGAGACGGGTTCGGCGCTCTTCACCTCCGGCGACTTGATCGGCGTGTCGTCGGCCGTCGTGTCGCGCATGCGCCGCGCGATCATCAGAATCTGACGCATGTAGCGCTCTTGCTCATCAAGACTTTTGCCGGCCGACAAGCGTTGGACTCGTTCCGAGAGGTACTGCAATGTCTCCAGCAGATCTTTGGCTTGTGACTTCAAGTCGGACTTCAATTCTTGCTCCAGCGCACTGACCAGGGCGTTCAAGGTCTCTTCGGAAAGTTTGTCGTTGCTGGAGAGTTCCTTGAATCCGCTTTCCACGATTTCCCGATTTTCCTGGAGAGCCTTGCGGAATTGGTCTTCGGTCAGGGTGGACACCTTGTTCATGATTTCGTCGGTGTTCGACAAGACATAGGTTTCCAGCTTGGTGCGCAAACCGGGAATTTCTTTGCGAGCTTGTACGCTCAATTCCTTGGCCCAGGAGGGAGCGGAGTCGGCGATCTGCTTGACCAACGCTTTGCGAGCCTCCGGCAAGCGGGATTCCAGCATGCTGGCTCCGTACGGAACCAGACGGTCAGGTTCCAGCAAGCCGGAAATCATCGTGTAGCCAAAGTAAAAATAAGCAGAGAGCGCGACGAGCGCGATCGCGCCGATAATGTTCGTCATTCGTGACGAGCGGCTGATGGCCGATTCATGGCGGGAAATCTGTTGGGTCAGTTGAGTCATGCGGTCGGAAAACGTCGCTGCGGGCATATTGGGAGTACTCATGGTTGAAGCCTTTCAGTCGGCGGAAAAAATCAAACCGAAGAACAAACAAGGAACAATCAATTGCCGGGAACGGGGGCATTGCGACTGCGCGATACCGTGATCGCAAACAAGTCCATCAATGATCCCTTCAACTGTTCTTCGAGAGATGCTTCTCCTTCGGCCGGTTGATCGGCCAGAGGGAACTCTTCCCAAGCCGTTTCCATCGACTTTAATTCTCTGATGAATCCATCGACGTAGTACTTCTTCACCAGACGATCAAAGGCCAGGCAGATGTTGCCGACCATGCGCTCGCGAACCTCTGCGTTCTGGACTGTCGGGAATTCCTGTTGAAAGAGCTTTTCGTGGCGACGCACCAAATCGTGATGGTGTCCTTCAAGCTTTTTGGTCATTTGCTCGACGAGCGAATTGACCATTTCTGTTCTTTGCGCGTCGATGACTTGCATGAACAGCGGCATGTCTTTCGAGGCCTGCTCAGAAAATGCCGTTTGAATGACGGGCGCTGCACCTTCCACGAGCTTCTGCGCTTCGCTTGCGAAAGTGTCTTGATTACTGGCGACCGACTTTTGCAGTTCCGCGACCAACCGCTGTTGGTACTCCGCGCTCTGAATTCGGTTGGCGAGCGAATAGAAGCCCATCAAGGCGACAAACACGAAGGCGACGAATGCGAGCATGATCATTCGTCGCGAGTTGCGTGAGCCAGCGAGGGCGGCAGTCAGTCCTGCCGTACGACGTTGTAACTCATCCAGCCGAGCGGTGAGCTGTTCCATTTCGGGAGCGGTGGACATGACGGTCTCCTTGGTGAAAGGGGAAAAAAGAACCGACCTGCGCGTTGGCCCGCGTAGTTGCTGAAGGGAATTGGAAAAGCAGCCTGTGAACTCTGAGCGTCGAATGACTTCTGAGAAGGCATCACGATAGAACGTGTGATTGACTCTTCAATGGCCACAGGTTGAATTCCTGCAAAGTTCAAAAGCCAAGTCAAATTTGACTTGGCGAACCAGCAATGGAATTGTCAGGCAAATTCTAAGGTAACGTCTGGCCAGCAAACGATCGGGCGACTGCTTCAAGATCTGGCATGAGACAGGGATGTTTGTACTGCTCAACACTGCCGCCGAGTCGCCCTTGCCGCTGCTCGACGAATCGTCGCCAACTTCCCGGTTGCAGTCGCGTGACTCGCAGCGGGCCCAATCGACCGGTGGCCCGTTTCTCTTGGTATTCGCAATTGATTTCTCGCAGTTTGGCATCGGTCGCGTCGGCCAGACGCTCCGCCACTTCAGTCGTCGGAACATCACCCGCTTCGAGTAGCAGCTGATAATACGGAGGCTCACCCCAAACTGGGGTCAACGTGAAGAAGTTGACTCGATGTTGGTGCATGTCCAGCGCATGCCGCACTGCGTCAACGGCCTGTGATTCCGAAATCTTCTCTCCGGTGAGGTTGGAGATGTGCGCCCCTTTGTGGAGGAACCGCAAAACCGGAGTCGTTCCAACGAAGCCAGTGCAACGCACGACGTCGCAGATGTCGTAGCGATAAAAACCGGACGAAGTCGTCAGCAAAATGTAGTAGTTGTGATCCGGAGATAACTCATGAGCTTCCAGGATTGTCGGGTTCGGCGAGCCATGCTCGGATTCGGGAATAAACTCGAAATAGTGCGAATTGACTTCGAGAACTCCATCGGCTGATTCCTCGTCAAACGGAATCGTCATCCGGCCTTCGCTGGCATGTAGACCATGGTCGCGGATTGGGATTTGGCCTCCAAAATGCTGGCGCAGTGACGGTAAATAGGCGCCGCAGCTGCCTCCCATCCAAACCGCGAGTTGTTCGAACCGAGGCCACACTTCGTTCAATCGCAACCCGCCAGATTGGGAAACGATCGCCTCGA
This sequence comes from Planctomycetota bacterium, assembly GCA_016872645.1. Lineage (GTDB taxonomy): Bacteria > Planctomycetota > Planctomycetia > Planctomycetales > Planctomycetaceae > SXKJ01. The sequence continues at coordinate 4,923 of VGZH01000058.1, forward strand.
GTCGGCGTGCACGCTGTGGTCGGCGGCGCGACAATCGCCGATGGAGGGCCTGCCGTAGTTTCGGATCGATCGCAAATCTTTCCGACAGTGTGCCATCGGCGATATCTCGGATCAACGACTCCTTTTCGGCATTCGCCAGCGTCGCGAGTTGCAGGACTGTGCTGGGATTCGCCGTGGTGATGATCCCGATGTTGTCGTCCGCCAGGGCGAGCCGCAGAATCATGTAATATCGGGACAGCGAGTTTTCGATTTTCGAAACGATAAACGGAATGGTGTACATCAGCCGCACGACCGGCCCCTGCATGGCGACTGCCAATCCGCTGATGTTGCCGCAGGGGGTTCCAGCCGGAGTCCGAAAGCGGTTGTAGTCACTGGTGACTTGCAGGATGTTTTTGTGATTCATGCCCGGGCGATGGTCGTAGGCATGCACGGCCCAGATCTGCCAGCCGCGACGATAGTCGTTGAGAAACTGCTTGGTGACCGGAATGAATTTCGATTCTGCGGTTGTTCCACTGCTGAGCGTGAACATCAACAGTTTGTTCTCGGGACCAAGCAATGCCTGAGTGTCACCGACCTTCAACCGTTCGATGTACGGCCGGAAGTATTCAAAGTCATTGATCGGCAGCCGCGACCGAAATTCCTGGGGAGTGAGCGTCGCCATCAGCCCGTGCTCGTGGCTGAATCGGCTTTCAGCATTCAAAGCCAGTAGTCGCCTCAGCACCTCCCGTTGAGACTGCTGGCAATCCTGCGTCGCAAGGTGAAATCTCCGCGACTCGCGGCGGACTCGCGTTCGAAAGAAAGAGCCGGCGAAATCTCGCAGCCGATCCTTCAATCGAAGCCGCAGAGAAGTGGATTCGTGTTGTTCCGCCGTAGCGTGCATGAGGCATCGACCCAGGGCGACCAGAATCCGTCCGACAAAACAAACGCCCGCACCAAAAGGCACGGGCGTCATCCGATTTGATAAGAAGCCAACTACTACTTCTTTCCTGGAGCCGCCTTGGCGGCTGGCGCGGCCTTGGCAGCCGGAGCACCCTTTGCTCCTGCGGCCGGAGCGGCAGCAGCAGCAGCTCCTTCTCCTTCTTCTTCCTTCTTTTCCTTCTTCTTCTTCCGGCCGACGGTCTGAACGGCGACCCGAGTTTTCGGCAGGCCGAAGGGGCTACGACCGTCGATCCACTTTTCGTCCATTTTCATCTGAAGAATTCGCTCTTCACGAGAGAGAACACTCCGGCGGCGAGCCATACTGCTTTTTCGCCGCAAACTCTTGTGCATCGCCACGTCGCAACTCCTTGGATCTTTCCGCAATTCAATTCGAGCTGATTTGTCAGCCACTCCGGCAGGACGTATAAACCGAAATCGGCCAGCCGAAAGCGGGCGGGAGTTTAGAAGGCGCGCCGGGGCATTGCAACCAGAACGCCTTGACTGGTCAGTAGGTTGGGGAATGGAGTCACTCCCATGATGTGCGTCTTTTGTCGGCACGATGAAACCAAGGTCATCGACACACGGATGAGCGATTCCTTTGTGATTCGCCGCCGCCGCGAGTGTCTCAAGTGCCGCCGCCGATTCACGACCCACGAAAGGGTCGAAGAATCGTCCATGAAAGTCATTAAAAAAGACGGTTCGCGAGTCCCCTATGACCGCGAAAAACTCCGTCGCGGTCTGGAAAAAGCCTGCTACAAGCGACCGATCAGCGCCGAGCAGATTGACGAACTGGTCCGCGATGTCGAATCCGACGTGAACGATAACTTTGAGCGCGAAGTCCCCTCCCGCTACATCGGCGAGAAAGTCTTCAACCGCCTGCGAGCGTTGGATCACGTCGCTTTCGTGAGGTTCGCATCGGTCTATCGCGAGTTCCAAGACGTCCGCGATTTCATGCAGCAAGTCGACAATATCCTTCGCGAGCGGAAGAAGTGAGTCGCTGAATCTGTTGACTCAGCGACATCACCGGTGCAGACCATTCAGACGCAGCGGTGACCAAACTGGTGGCAAACCAACATCGCGAATCCGGTTTAGAAATCGTGAGCCACTCGCAGGCCAAAGCCGTGGATTAGGCCGTCGGCGGCCGGCGTTCCGATCGGCAGCGTCTGGTTCGAGGCTCGATCGCGTTCGGTCAGGGCGTAGTTGGCCTGCACCTTCATGTTCGGGTTGAGGAACCAATTCACTCCGAACGTGTAACTGTTGAGCGTTCCACCAAAGACACCATGATCATTGAGGTCGGCATGGTCATAGCGGAAAGCGACTTGCCAAGCTCCCGGCTCGAAACAGCCACCTTTCCAGCGTGCATTCCGCAGCGGAATCACTCGACCAAACGCACCGCTCTTCTTCTCGTACTCGCGTGTCTCACCGGTCAGGAAGTAGTGAACCTCGGTGTAAAAGTTCTGGACGTAAACAGTGCCGAGCGGAGTTCCAGTTGCCGCAGACGCCGTCCCCGATTGCGAAACTGCATTCGGGTTCCAAGAGCCGATCCATTCGGCCTGGAACGACAACGGCCCGTTGACTCCGACCAATTCCGCACCGGCGAAGTACGCCTGGCTCGCGGCGAAGAATCCCGTGTCGGCGAAAACCGTCGCCAGCGAACCGTTGCCCCCCTGTCGCATGTCGCGTGTTCGGTAACGCACGCGATTTTGATCCGGGTCTCGCGAACTGCCTGAGAGGCCGATGTGAATCAACTGATGACATTCCTCGTCGAGCAACGGCAGGTACGTCACGCGACCGGTGACGGCCCCTTCACCATCACCTACGTCAAAGGCAAAGATATTGGCCGTGTTTCTGAACAAACCAATGGCCCAAGTGCCACGTTGTTCAGCATAGGTGTTATGAGCCAAGATGCCCGGCGTGAAGCCGTTGTTGAAGGCACCGGTAAACAGGTCCTGGTTGAAGGATCGTTCCAAGAAGTTCAGATAGCGGCTACTGGTGAGATGCTCGAAACCGATCGGTTCTTTGATGTTTCCGACTTGGATGTTGCCGACGATCGGAATGTCTTTGAATCGGAACCACAAATCGGTCGGCGCGGTCACGTTGATGACGGAGTTCTCGTTCGTCGGAGCGGACACACCTGCACCCGGATCAATGGCCAGACCTTGGTTCGCGTTGACAGTGTTCACAAAGTCAAATTCCACGACGTAGTCGATGGACTCGTACATCGTGCCGTCAGCTCGCAGACGTGCTCGACGAAAACCGACGCCGTCCTGACTCCCTGAACCACTGGCACCACTCAATGCCCCTGCCTCCGCTTGGTACCAAACCGAATCGAACTGCGTCCGGCCACCGATGTGAACCTTGAAAGCCTTGTCGGGCGAGACCCACTCGATTCCGTGATTCCAGCCGGTTTTCCAGTCCCCCTTGCCGTCTTGCGCTGGAGCACAGTTCGGACATTGGCACTCAGGGGGACAAGCAGTGTCGGCGGTCCACATCTCGGCATTGGCCGGAGTGACTTCGTGATTCAAGCGAGTCTGCGATTCAAACAGCGACTGCTTGAGTTGCCCATTTTCGGCTTCGAGCCGATCGAGCCGTTGCTGCAATTGGTCCATGCGTTCTGTGAAGCCCCTGACTTCGGCATGGCTTGGGGGAGTGAGTGAAATTGTCGGCTCCGAGCTCAGCAACGGATTGCTCAACAAAATCGCCCAGCACACACCGGCCAGGATTCGCTTCAGGTTGCTCATTCTCAGATTCCTCGACTCGAAATAGGACGTCGAATCTTCCCAAAGAATCGGATGTGCCGGTTGTTCTGACGAACGGAACTCAGCCGAATGAAGCGATTTTAAGATTTCTGTCCCCTCCCGATCGTCATAACCGGCAAGGTTTAACAGCCGATCCGGCTGCCTTCCGCGTCCGCAACAGCCGCTGTCACAGTCGTTCACGGCCTACGCGAAGACCTCACAGGCCCTTCACGGAAAACTAACAATTGCCCTCAAAATCTCAGCCAGTGAAGACTGGACTTCGTTCAGAGGCGTTGCGTGTAACGACGGGAAGGTCGGCCTTCCGCGACAAAACAGGGGCGTTGTGATGGTTCGGTGTCTCGGCGAATTGGTGCGACATTCTTCTCCGCTCGCACTGCTGAGCGGCATTGTTTTGAGCAGCGTCATCGGTATTGCCGCTGAGCCAACTCGGATGACGGACGAGGCATTGACGCTGCACCGTCAGTCGTTCGTGTTCGATGGACACAACAACCTGGCGATGCAGCTTCGTAAGCGACCGGACTTGACGGCGGACTCGGTTGATCTGAATGCACCGCAGTCGAAGTTGCACACCGATATCCCGCGTTTGCGTCGCGGGGGCGTCGGGGCCGAGTTCTTTGCGACATTCGTTTCCGCCGACAGCGTGAAAAAGGGAACGGCCGTACGCGAAACGCTGGAGCAAATCGATCAGGTCGTTCGGCTCGTGAAACGTCATTCGGACGCGATGGAGTGGGCCGGTTCGACGGCGGATCTTGACCGCATCCACAAGGCCGACAAGGTCGCCGCGCTGATTGCCGTCGAAGGGGGCAACGCGATCGAGAATTCGCTGGTGGTGCTGCAGACATACTTCAAAGCCGGAGCACGCTGCCTGGCGCTGACTCACGACGACACCACCGAATGGGCCGACGCCGCGCTCGACAAACCCAAGCACAAGGGGCTTGCGAAATTCGGCGAGCAGGTCGTGACCGAGATGAATCGGCTGGGTATGGTCATCGACCTGTCACATGCCTCGGAAGAAACCGCGCTGGACACTCTATCGCTCAGCACCGCTCCTGTGATCTTTTCGCACACCGGAGCACATCAGCTGGCTCCGCACCCGCGCAATGTTTCCGACGACGTTTTGAAGGCGGTCGCAAAGAATGGCGGAGTCGTGATGGTCAACTTCTATTCGGGTTTCCTCACAACCGAGACCGTCAAGGCCTACGAGAAACGAACGAAAGCCGCTGCCGATCTTAGGAAATCATTCAAGACGGACGAACAATTTCAAATCGCAATTGTGGCGTGGCTGAAGGAACATCCGCTGCCAACAACCGGCGTAAAGGATGTCGTCGATCACATCGACTACATCGGAAAAGTGGCGGGCTTTGACCACGTGGGCCTTGGCTCGAACTTCGATGGTGTCGTGAGCCTGCCGCAGAATCTGGAAGACGTGTCCTGCTTCCCGCATCTCACTCAAGAGATGCTCAATCGCGGCTACTCACGCGAGCAAGTTCAGAAGGTGCTCGGCGGAAACGCTCAGCGAGCCTTCCGCGAGGTCGAAGCGGTCGCGAAGAGAAATTCCGGCGAGTCAGCGACGACCGCCGCCGCTGGTGGCGGCGAGTAATTCACTTCGAGAACAAAGAAACGGCGAGCGGTTTGAATGTCCGATCCGCTCGCCGTTTTGTTTTCCGACTCAGCTCGATCAGTAGTTGATTTGGAACTGCAGCCGCAGCGCCTCACCATCGTACTGGCTATACGAGGTCGATCCCGCCTGGCTGTTCGCTGTCGTGTTGGTCCGATCGGTGATGAGGTAGGACATCGTCAGCTCGGCCGATGGATTGATCTGCCACTCTGTGCCAATTTCCCATTCGTCGATGTTCACGACCGGAGCGTTGCTCTCCGACTTGTAGCCACCCTTGTAGTACGAGTACCTGGCAAAAGGGAGAAACGTACCCCAGTTCTCACTGTCGTACTTGTAGATGGCCATCGCGTACCCGCCGTACAGCGATTGGCGTTCGACTCGCGTCGCGGCGCCGTCCAGAGACAGCCCCGGCCCTTCACCGACGGTCCATTCGGTTTGAAAACCAAACGGTTGGGGATACCAGACAAACGTGCCAGCCAGTCGCTTATCGGTATGACCTCGACGATCAGCAAGTGCATTCGCACCGGAACCAGCGCCAGATGACGACACCGTTCCGTCGGGAGTCAACGGTGCTATCGCACCCGCTCCGTCAGGGTCGATTACCGAGCCGATCACGGCGTACTGGCCGGTATAGCCTTGGATGCCAAGCTCCATGTGCTGGCCGTTGCAGAACGTGATCGGCAACGCCAGTCGAGCGAACGTGTGCAGCGTGTCGTTGATCTCGTTGAACGAGCCTCCTTGTCCGTTGTAGACACCAGCACTCAGCAAGCCATAGTTGCCGGAGCCTTTCAGTCCTTTTTCCAGTACATCCTTAAAGAAATCCTGAGCCCAGGTCGGCGTGTAAAACAGGTACACGCCCAAGTCGCGTTCGTTGCGGACGGCACTGTTGAGAGCATCTGCTCGGTCCAGTGGCAGTCGGTTCGAGCTGGACTGCATGTTTTCCCAGCCGTAGGGAATCTTCGACTGGCCGATTCTCATGCGGAGTTCTTTTTCATCGTCGAAGTAGAAGTCCCCGTACCAGTCGCGCATCTGAGCGAACTGGTTGTTGGGATCGGCCGACGAGCCGGGGGACGACGCGAAGTCGGGCTGCAAGTAGACGTACAACCGCTCGTGAACGTCACCCGAAATGATCACGCGCGCCCGGCGGATCAAGAAGCTCTGGTTGTCGGCGAGAGAACGGTCGCCGACGTACTGCAACGTCGCCGAGCCTGGCTCGCGGTGCGTCTCTTCGTTCAGGCGGAACTGGGCGTAGCCGCGAATGCTCAGCTTGTCGTACCACTTCTTGGGCTTAGGAGCCTCCGGCTTCGATGGGTCTTTAGGTGCTTCCATCAAGGATGATGTCGAACTGGTCTGCTCGCGGATGATGCCGATTTCCGGATCGTGAGCGAAGAACAGCGGAGCCATGTGCAACGGATTGAAACTGGTTTGTTGAATCGGAGACGACGATTCACGCAGCGCTTGATTCTGGGTCTGCAACTCGGCGATCTGTGCTTCGGCACGCTCCAATCGCTGCCAATAGTCGGCTGGCTCGACCGGGCGAATTCCCAAAACCGGAGCTTCCGACGCACCTCGCAATCGTGCTGGTTCTTGTCCCGCAGTATTGGCAGGAGCCGTTGGCTCCGCTCCGTAGACCGACGTGCCGCACCACAAGCCTACTGAACACATCCACGCCAGATGCTTGCGCAGGTTGATCATGCCGCGAGTCCTTTCGCTCCAAATACTGCTTGCGGCGAAGCCCTTCGCAGTTTGAATCAAAGTTGTCGTGAATCGCCAAGTGGTCGCAATCGGCGTTCAAGATGCCTGACTTATCGCGAACGCGGATGAGTCCGGAAAAATATCCTCGGTCGCCAATGACGGAAATTAACAATGCGCAGCCGACGAACCGGCACAACCGTTACGGCTTCACAGTCGCCGAGCGGTGGGACGTGGGAGCTCCGGCAAAATTTGCCTGGGCCGGCCGTTTCGTCGAGCTCTGAAAGGTACATGGGGGGCAAGACGGCACTTTTCCCGCTCGGCTCATTTTGTATTCATTTGAATTCAAAATCCTCAACAGATCTGCTAGGCTTGGCCGACACACAGACAGGAGCGTGTCGGATGCAAACCACCAACCCCCTGAGCGAAGATGAAGTCCTGCGGTTTCTGCAACAGCAGCATTTGCAGGGGCGACCGTCACCGACGCTGCGTGAGATCGCGGCGCATGTCGGGCACAAGGCGACGCTCAGCGTGCAGCGAATTCTCGACCGGCTGGAGCAGCAAGGGTTGATCCGGCGTGAGGCACTGCAGGCCCGGAACATCCGACTGACGGCTCGGGCTGCACCGCAGCGCGGACTGCTGCTGATGGGACGCATTGCGGCCGGGGCGTTGGCCGAAGCGATCGAGGACCAGGAACTCTTTGATCTAGGCGAGGAGTACGACCCGGACACGCATCGTGGCCTGCGGGTAAGGGGAAACTCGATGATCGACGCGCATATTCTGGATGGCGACATCGCCGTGATCCGTCTGCAGGAAACTTGCGCGGACGGCGAGATCGTCGCGGCCGAGGTCGATGGCGAGGCGACTCTCAAGCGGTTCTTTCAGCGCAAGGATCATGTGCTGCTCAAGCCGGAGAACAAGCGGATGAAACCGATTCGCGTGTCGGCGGACGTGACGATTCGCGGCGTGCTCGTGGGATTGATCCGGAGACTGTGAACGATGGCGACTCGCCAAATCATCGCCGAGTTATCTCAGCGAATCCGCACGATCGAGCGGACCAGCCAGCGCGCCGCGCCGCAAACCGATCTCGCGCTCAACGGCTTGCCGGGCTTGGAACGGTTGCTCGGCGACGCCGGTTGGCCGCGCGGATGTCTGGTCGAGTGGCTGGCGGAGGGACGCGGCGCGGGTTCGACCAGTCTCGCGCTGTGGGCCAGTCGAGCGGCCTGGCGCGACAATCTGCTGGTGATGATCGACAGCCAGCGCGAGTGGCACGCTCCGGCCGCGATGTCCTTCGCGGTGGACTTGAACAAGACCGTGTTCATTCGCCCGGAGCAACCGCTCGATGCATTGTGGTCGCTGGAGCAGACGTTGCGGACGCGCGGCATCGGAGCGGTCGTGTGCGATGTTGACAAACTCTCGTCACAGGCCTGTCGGAGACTGCAGTTGGCGGCGGAGACCGGCGGCGGACTCGGCATCCTGCTACGACCGGCGATGGCTCGCCGTCAGCCGTCATTCGCGGAGTACCGGTTTCTCGTCCAGCCGTTGCCGAACACGTCGGATGCGGCCGTGTCGCGGCGGTGGCGCGTGGAATTGTTGCGTGCTCGGAGGCAGTTCGCTCAAAGGTCGATCGTCGTGGAACTCAGCAATGGCTCGGATGGTTTGTGTGTGGCTGCCGAACTGGCCTCTGCAACGCCTGCGGCATGAGCGGCCGGAATTGCGAGACCGGCCGGTCGTGTTGTTCTCGAACACCGGAAACCGCGGCCCGCGCGTCACCGCCACCGACGCAACGGTCGGCCTTACGATCGGCATGCCGCTGGCCGAAGCGGAAGCGTTGCTCGCCGGACAGCCCGGCATCGCCGCGCACATCGAACGGCATGATCCCGCCGCCGATGTCGCCGCACTGCGCGAGCTGGCTCGATCGTGCAATGCGTTCTCGCCACTGTTCGGCATCGAAGAAGCGGAGTCGCCGGAGTGCGTGCTGCTCGACGTGACCGGCTGCGAGCACTTGTTCGGCAGTGAGCACAACTTGGTCAACACGATCACCAACGATTTCCAGCAGCGCGACTTTCAAGTGCGCGCCGCGCTCGCACCGACCATCGGAGCCGCATGGGCCATGGCGCATCACCGTAGCCCGACCCCTTGTAGGTCGGTCAATTGCCAAGGGGATTTGAATCGGTCAGGCCACAAGGGCCTGAGCTACGAAACGCTCGCGCCGCTGCCAGTCACAGCTTTGCGATTACCACCAAAAATCATCGAGACGTTGCACGAATTGGGACTGCGTCGCATCGGCCAGTTGCGAGCCTTGCCGCGTGAGACGTTGCCGTCGCGATTCGGAGCCGAGTTGCTCAAGCGGCTCGATCAAGCTTTCGGCGACGCCCCCGAGTTGCTCGTTCCAGAACGGCCGCTTGAACCAGTCGCGACGACGTGGGTCACGGACGAGCCGCTCACCGATCGCGAGTCGCTGAAGTTCGTCGTCGGCCAGTTGCTCGACGAGTTGCTCGGCCGGCTCAAGCCGCGGCGCGAAGGAGCACGGCAACTGTTCTGCCAGATCAAAGGGACCGCCGCGCGACCCATCGAGTTCGTTCTGAATCTCGTCAGCCCCTGCGATGTCGCGAAGCACTTGCTGGAATTGCTCGGCCTGCAAATTGATCGAACCGATCTGCCCGAAGGGATTTCGTTCGTCCGATTGGAAGCGACCAGCATCGCCTCGCTCGCGACACGTCAGCGCGACCTGTTCGGCTTCGAGACCAACACCGACACACATCGCGAAGTCAGCTCGCTGCTGGATCGCCTGAGTAATCGACTGGGTGCGAGCGCCGTCGTCCGCGCAATGCCGCTGCCGGACCCTCAACCCGAGTTGTCGGTCACGCACGATTCGGTTGCTCGGGAGTGCCGTGTGTCAGCACCGATTTCAATTGCTTCCGTCCAGATCCCAAGGCGACCAACAATCCAAAGCGGTGCTGACACACCGCACTCCAAAGAACTTCGTCCCATCCGTCCGCTGCGGCTGTTCGCGCCGCCGCAGCGGATTGAGGCGACGGACGCCGGGCCGGAAGGGGCACCGATGAACTTTCGCTGGGACCATCGCGAACACCGTGTCATCCGCAGTTGGGGCCCCGAGCGCATCGAAACCGGCTGGTGGCGCGAACAATCTATCTGTCGCGACTACTTCCGCGTCGAGACGCAAACCGGCCAGCACTTCTGGCTGTTCCGCTGCTTCGATCAAGCCGCCTGGTTCCTGCACGGAGCTTTCGACTGATCATGCCCGAACAACCTCCCAGCAAACGCCAACCAACGTGTAGCCCAAGCCCTTTTGTCCTGGGCGATTCGCAGCAACACCGGAATCGACCGAGCCACAATATCTCGGGCGACCGTGAGCCGCTGGCAAAGTGCGGTGATGCTGACTCGCCCCTTGCCTACGCCGAACTGCATTGCCGTTCCAATTTCTCGTTTCTCGAAGGGGCGTCGCACCCGGACGAACTGGTCGCGCGAGCCGCCGCTCTGGGACTGTCCGCGCTGGCGATCACGGATCGCAACAGTCTTGCAGGGGTCGTGCGAGCTCACGTCGCCGCGAAGGAATCGAAACTCAAGCTGCTGATCGGCGCAGAGATCGCGCCGCTGGATGCGCCGCCGATCGTGTTGTGGTCGATGCATCGCGCTGGCTACGCGAACCTCTGCCAGCTGATCACTCGCGGCCGACGGAATGCTCCGAAGGGGGAGTGTCGGCTGATGTTCGCCGACATTGCCGAGCACGCCGCAGGACTGCTGGCGGGAGTCGTGTTGAGTCGCGGGATGAGGGTCGAGAGTTTGAAAGTCCACTGTGGTTCACCCTCAACCCTCAACTCTCAGCTCTCAACTCTTTCAGCGGCCTTCGGCGACCGAACGTACGCGATCACAGAACTGCATCGCGGGCCTGAGGACCGACAGCGGTTGCAGGGCGCGATGCGGCTCGCGCGGGACGCCGGTTTGCCGCTCATTGCGGCAAACGACGTGTATTGTCACGTGCGCGAGCGGCAGCCACTTCAAGAAGTGCTGACGGCGATCCAGCACGGCTGCACGGTCGCGGAACTGGGTGAGCGACGATTCCCGAATGCCGAGCGGCATCTCAAGTCGGCCGCGGAGATGGCCACGCTCTTCGCCGAGTGTCCTGATGCAGTGGCTCGGACAATCGACGTAGCTGCTCGCTGCCAGTTCTCGCTCGACGAATTGCGGTACGAGTACCCGGAGGAATTGTGTCCGCGCGGGCTGACTCCAATTCAGCATCTCATCAATCTGACGTGGCGCGGAGCCAAAGACCGCTATCCGCGCGGCGTGCCGGACAAAGTGCAGAGGCTCATCGAACACGAACTGAAATTGATCGATGAGCTGAAATACGCAGCGTACTTTCTGACCGTGTGGGATCTCGTTCGCTTCGCACGCGAGCGGGACATCTTGTGCCAGGGACGCGGTTCGGCGGCAAACTCGGCGGTCTGTTTTTGTCTGGGGGTAACGTCGGTCGATCCCGATCGAATCGACGTGCTGTTCGAGCGGTTTATCAGCCGCGAGCGCGGGGAGGCTCCCGACATCGACGTCGATTTCGAGCACGAGCGGCGCGAAGAAGTCATCCAGTACCTCTACGAAAAATACGGCCGCGAACGAGCGGGGATGACCGCCGAGGTCATCAGCTATCGGCCTCGCTCGGCGGTGCGCGACGTCGGCAAGGCCCTTGGCTTGTCGCTGGATCGCGTGGATGTGCTCGCCAAGCAAGTCGATCATTTGCACGATCGCGACAAACTGGAAGCCCGTTTTCGCGAGGTCGGATTTCCGCTGGAGTCGCGGCTTGGCCAGCAACTCATCAAACTGGTCGAAGAGGTCTTGGATTTCCCGCGTCACCTGTCGCAGCACGTCGGCGGAATGGTGCTGACGAATGGCCTGCTGTGCGAACTGGTCCCGATCGAGAACGCCGCCATGCCCGGCCGCACGGTCATCGAATGGGACAAAGATGACCTCGATGCGCTCGGCATCCTGAAAGTCGATGTGCTGGCGCTGGGCATGTTGACCGCGATTCGCAAATGCTTCGAGCTGGTGCATCGACATCATGGCCGCGAGCTTTCACTGGCGAACATCCCGGCTTACGACCACCGCGTGTTCGAGATGATCGGCCGCTCAGACACGATGGGCGTCTTCCAGATCGAGAGTCGCGCACAGATGTCGATGCTGCCGCGACTCAAGCCACGCTGCTTTTACGATCTGGTGATCGAGGTTGCGATCGTTCGTCCGGGACCGATCCAAGGGGACATGGTCCACCCGTATCTGCGTCGTCGCAGCGGCGAGGAAAAAGTCGAGTACCCCGACGATCGCATCCGCGCGGTGCTGGAGAAAACGCTGGGCGTGCCAATCTTCCAGGAGCAAGCGATGCGGCTGGTGGTTGTCGCCGCCGGCTTCACGCCCGGCGAGGCCGATCAACTCCGCCGCGCGATGAGCGTCTGGCGACGGCGGGGAGTCATCGATCAGTTTCAAAAGAAACTCATCGATGGCATGACCGCGAACGGCTACTCGGCCGAGTTCGCCGACCGAGTCTTTCGGCAACTGCGCGGCTTCGGCGAATACGGCTTCCCCGAAAGTCATGCCTGCTCATTCGCGCTGCTGGTCTGGGCCTCGGCGTGGTTGAAGTTTCATTACCCGGCCGCGTTCGCCGCCGCACTGCTCAACAGCCAGCCGATGGGTTTTTACGCGCCGGCCCAGCTGGTGGCAGATGCTCGCCAGCATGGCGTCGCGGTACTGCCCGTCGATGTGAACAACAGCGAGTGGGACTGTGTTTTGGAGAAACGACAAGGAGAGGGGATGACACGGAGAAGGGGAGACAAGGAGATCGACCGCAGCAAAGAGTCCTTTCCGTCATCTTCGTCTTCAAGTCTCCTTATCTCCCCTTCTCCTTGTCTCCCTCTCTCCCCTTGCCTGCGACTCGGCTTCCGGATGCTCGCGGGGTTTTCCGCCGCAGACGCCGCACAAATCGTCTTGCAGCGGGACTCGCGACCGTTCACGTCGCTGGATGAGTTCGCCGAGCGAACCGGCTTGAGCAACTCAGTGCTGACTCGGTTGTCGCGCGCCGATGCGTTTGCTTCGTTGCAGCTTGGCCGCCGTTCGGCGCTGTGGCAGTCGCTGCCCGATCATTCGCCGTCACTGTTGCTGGAAACCGAACCTGTCGGCAGCGAACCAACCGTCTCGCTGCCAAAGCTGGGGGCGTTCGGCGAAGTCGTTGCGGACTATCGGACGATCGGCCTCTCATTGCGAGGGCATCCGCTGAAGTTCTTGCGGCCGCAACTCGACGCGCGCCGCATCACTCCGTCCAATCGGTTGCCTTCCACTAAAGATGGCCGCTTTCTGCGTGTGGCCGGACTGGTCTTGATGCGTCAGCGGCCGAGTACTGCCAAGGGGATCACATTCGTGACACTCGAAGACGAAACGGGCATCGTCAACTTGATCGTCCGACCGGAAGTCTGGGAACGACACCATCAAGCTGCTCACACCGCGACCATGCTGCTGGCTCATGGCATCTTGCAGCGTCACGATTCGGTGATCCACGTCCTGGTCAACAGACTGGAAGACTTGTCGCGCGAACTGGCTCAAATCGAAATCGCGTCGCGCGACTTTCGCTGAGCGTTCCAGAGAAAATCCGAGAACCGTGGCCCAGGCCCTTGTGGCCTGAAGGATTTGCCCAAAGCCCGAAGGTGAAATCATTCGACCCACAAGGGGTCAGACTACGGGCGCCGCGGATCAACTTCGTTGCGAGCGTTGTTGATAACATCGCTGACTGGCTCGGCCCGCATCTCATCGGTGGGATACGGTACCAATAACTTGGACAACACTTCGGCGTCATCCAGCTGCGGGTCCAGCCACACGTTGTAGTCCGACCGTTTGAGGATCACCGGCATGCGATCATGCACCGTCGCCATCAGTTCGTTCGGAGACGTTGTCAGCGTCGCACAGGTTTCGATGGACGTACCATCCGGAGCCTGCCATTTCTCCCACATGCCGGCGAAGGCAAACAGCCCGCCGCTGCGCAATGCGAACCAGTGCGGAACTTTCTTTTTGCCTTCGCGCTTCCATTCGTAAAAGCCATCGACCGGAATCAGACATCTCCGCTTTCGAAATGCCGAACGAAACGATGGCTTGTCAGCGACAGTCTCAGCCCGTGCATTGATCAGACTGGCCGCCAGCTTTGTGTCCGTCGCCCAAAACGGAATCAGCCCCCACCGCAACCGCACCGGCTCACGGCCGCCGCTTATCGCTCGAACGGCCAGAACCGACTGAGTGGGAGCGATGTTAAACCGAGGCGTGTCCCAATCCACCTGATCACGGATCAGCTCAAAAAAAATCGCGATCTCGCTGGCCGAGGCTCGCAACGTGAATCGACCGCACATAGGAAATCACCCCAAGATGCCGGAAAATCACAACCGCCAACTTACGAAAGAGTTTACGAATCTGCGAGAGAAGTCACCTCGAACCCACGCTCAAGGGGACAGCCGCGCGAAGCGATGTTCGACCAAAGCCGTCGCGATTGGCCGAACAAACAGAGCGGTGTGTGGAATGGAAAATGTCGCGTGGATATGCTCCCCTCCCTTCCGAGAATGACTTGGAGGTGCGGGGACGATTTGTCGGCAAATCGATCATCACGATCAGGAGAGCAGTCATGGCGAACAATGCAATGCAACTTCCTCGGCGTCGGTTCTTAAAGACGGCCCTTTCAGCGGCGGGTGCCGCGGTGATGGCTCCGACGATTATTCCTAGTTCGGCTTTGGGCCTGGACGGCAATGTTGCTCCCAGCGAGCGGCTGATTATTGGTGGCATCGGCATCGGCAACCGAGGTCTGTACGACCTCGGCTGTTTCCTCGAACAAAGTGACATTCGGTTTGCGGCCGTGTGCGACGTCAAGCAGGCTCGGCGAACGCTCGTGAAGAAGATGGTGGACGACAAATACGGCACCACCCTTTGCGACATGCACGTCGACTATCGCGAGCTGCTCGACCGCAGCGACATCGACGCGGTGCTGATCGCGACCGGGCCGAACTGGCACTGTACGATGTCGATGGCCGCAGCGAAGGCGGGCAAGGATATCTATTGCGAGAAGCCCTGCACAAAGAACATCGAACAGAGTCTGATCCTGCGAGACACAATTAAACGGACCGGGCGAATTTTTCAGGCGGGGACACAACGGCGCAACTTGCCGCACTTCGCATTTGCGTGCGAACTGGCTCGCACGGGGAAGCTTGGCAAGATGAAAAAGGTGTTCGCGCATCCGGCCGGAATGGCGTCGATGCTCAGCGGCTGGCTCCCCGCCGAAGAGGAGCCGAAGAAAGAAGAGATCGACTGGAATACCTACCTTGGCCCGGCGGCTTATCGGCCGTTCAACAAGGCACTGCTCAACGGCTTCCACTTTGAAAAAGGTGGCGGGTTCATCGGAGCGTTTGGTGCCGGCGGAGTGCTCGAATGGGGCTCGCACTGCGTCGACCTCTGCCAATGGGCAATGGGAGATTGCGAACCTCCGATCGAATACAACCCGCCGAAGGACGGCCACCTCATCGCGAAGTACGCGAACGGCACGGAGTTGATCTTCCGCGAGAAGGAATGGATCCCGCTCGGCTCATGCCCCGTGCGATTCGAGGGAGAGACCGGTTGGGTCGAAGCAGGTGACAGCGGCAAGATGGTGCTGAGTTCACCAGAGTTGCTCGCGGGGCGAACGGTCCTGGAGATCGGCGGTTATCCGGCGACGTTCCACGTTCGCGACTTCCTCGACTGCGTGAAGTCCCGTTCGCAGCCGAAGACGAACGCCCTCGCCGCTTGCAACGCCCACATCGCTTGCCACGCCGCCAACGTCGCCCTGTACCTGGGACGACAAGTCAAATACGACAACAAGACCAACACGTTCATCGACGACGAACCTGCCAACCGGATGCGTTCCGAAGCGCTCCGCGAACCGTGGCGGCTGTAAGATCTGGAGTGCTCCGGCTCGACGGAGCTTTAGTTTCGCCGCGCGGCGGCTTTCTAGGAATTGACTGCGTTTGCGAAGCCATCGTGATTTCAAAGGGCTTCACCCAAAAAAACCAAGCTCCGCCGAGCCGGAGCACTCCAAATCACACCGTCCTCAACGATTAGGACCGAAACCATGATTTTGACACAACGATTCGCTCGCACTGCTTTGGTCGCCGCCTTGCTGTTGGTGGCCGTCACGTCGACCCGCGCCGCCGACGGTTTCAAAGTTTCTGCTGAGAAAGAGAAGGAGCAGATTGCGATTCTTCGCTCAGACGCACCGCCGCAGGACAAGGCGATTGCTTGCAAGAAGCTGGCGATCGATGGGTCAAGCGAATGCGTGGGCGACCTCGCGAAGTTGCTATCCGATCCACAATTGGCCTCGTGGTCGCGGATCGCGCTCGAAGCGATTCCGGGAACAGCGCCGGATGAAGCGTTGCGAAAGGCTTCCGAGTCACTCGAAGGAAACCTGTTGGTTGGTGTCCTGAATTCGATTGGCGTCCGTCGCGACGCAAACTCGATTGATCTCCTGACTGCGCGATTGCAGGAAAAGGATGGCGAAGTTGCATCGGCTGCCGCCGTGGCCTTGGGACGCATCGGCAATGCCGCCGCCGCGAAGACCCTTCGAGCATCACTGGCCGATTCACGCGTCAATGTTCGCTCAGCAGTCGCCGAAGGCTGCGTGTTGTGTGCGGAGCGATGGCTCGCTGACGGGCAGGCCGCCGACGCAGTCGCTCTATACGACGAAGTCCGCAAGACAGAACTCCCAAAGCAACGAATTGTCGAGGCGACTCGTGGGTCGATCCTGGCCCGCAAGGGGGACGGAATCCCGTTGCTGCTCGAACAGCTTCGATCCAACGACAAGAAATTGTTTGAACTCGGGTTGTACGTCGCTCGTGAGTTTCCCGGCAGCGAAATTGACAAGTCGCTGGCTGCCGAGTTGTCGACCGCAACTCCCGAACGCGCCGCGTTTATCGTTCAAGCAATGGCAGATCGCAAAGAAACCGTCGTTGTCGCCGCCGTTTCAAAAGCAGCGGCGAGTGGCCCCAAGCCCGTGCGTTTGGCCGCGATCAAAGCTCTCAGCGCGGTGGGCGATGCTTCGTCGGTGACTCCATTGCTGGAAACCGCCGTCGATGCCGACGAAGACCTGGCCCTCGCCGCCAAAGCGACGCTTGCTGAACTGCCGGGCGACAAGGTCAATACGCAGATCGCCGCGATGCTGCCGAACGCCAAAGGCAAGACTTATCCGCTGTTAATCGAACTCGTCGGCCAGCGACGGATCGAAGCGACTCCGGCACTGCTCAAGGCCATTGACAGCTCCGACAAAAACATCCGTCAAGCCGCGCTGCTGGCTCTGGGCGAAACGGTGTCGCTGAGGAATCTCAACGTGCTCATCGCACAGGCCATTGGCACGAAGAACGCCGACGATACCGCCACTGCTCAACAAGCGTTGAAAACCGCGAGCGTCCGCATGCCTGATCGTGAAGCCTGTGCGACCGAACTCGCCGCCGCGCTGGAGAAGGCTCCAGCGGCCTCGAAGATCTTGCTGCTCGACATCCTCGGCGACGTTGGCGGTGAGAAAGCGTTGAAAACTCTCAGCACGGCCGCAAAGAGTAACAACCCGCAACTGCAGGACGCCGGCAGTCGAGTCCTCGGCAAATGGGCCAGCCTCGATGCGGCCCCGGTTCTGCTCGATCTGGCCAAGACCGGTCCCGCCGCTCAATTCCGAAATCGAGCTTTGAAAGGCTACATCAGTCTCGCCCGCCGCTTCGCCATGCCGGACCAAGATCGAGCCGACATGTGCCAAAAAGCATTCGACCTCTGCAAAGATACGACCGAACAAAAACTGATCCTCGATGTCTGTCGAATCCAGCCGAGTACCGAGACGCTCAAGTTCGCCATCAAGCTCATGAAGGTTCCCGAACTCAAAGAGGACGCGACTCAAACCACGCTGGTGGTCGCTCAAAAGCTCGGAGCCAAGGGGATCAACGTCGGCGAGCAACTCAGTAAAGCCGGTTTCGAGAAAGTCAAAGTCGAGATCGTCAAAGCCGAGTACGGGGCGGGTGCAACTCAGAAGGACGTAACAGCGATCGTGAAGAAGCAAGCGGTGGATCTGCCTCTGATAACGCTCGCTGCGGAGGGCTACAACGCCAGCTTCGGTGGCGATCCGGCTCCGAACACCGTCAAGCAATTGAAAATTCAGTACAAGATCAACGGCAAAGCTGGCGAGGCTACGTTTGCCGAGAATGCTCTCATCGTGCTGCCGATGCCGAAATAATCGGCCGGAATCAATGATCTTTCCGGCAGGTCACTCGATAAATCCGTCCCGGCTGATCGTTCGCTTCATGCGAGAAGGTGGCCACGTACAAACTGTCTCCATGCGGCGTGAGATAGTACGGAACCAGATCGTGCGGCAGCAGACCGCTTAGATCCTCCCAATTCCCGTTCTGGAATTCGTTCCAGGTTTTGAAGCGGATGAATTTCATCTCGTCGCAGTTCGTCCGCTGGGAATACGTCGGACAGAAGTAGGACGTCACGTACCAGTATCCCTGATGGAACTCGACGTCATTGGGCACGAGTCCCGTCGTCTGCCAACTTCCGGCCACCGCGTCACGGCGTTTTTTGAAACTTGAATGGACGCGAAACTCGCGGCGCTCAAAGTTGTCCACCTCGACGATCTTACCGGCGCTGGAACCAACCACATACAGCCTCTTGCCGACCACCGTCAGAGCACGCGAATAGCTGCCCAGGTGCTCGGACAGGTCGAGCCGACTTTCCTGATCTCCGAATCCGCGAAAGCGAAACACTTCAGACTTGTTCGGATTGAGTGCGTACAACCAGCCGTCGGAGTCCACCACGATGTCATGTGGTCGATCCAGCTTCATCCCGGCCAGCACTGTCGCGCTCTTTTCGATCTGCCCGTCAGTCGGATCTCGAAACGAGAACAGCCGATGATTGGCGGTATCGGTGGCGTAGTACAACTGGTCGCGGGCATTGAAGGCGACGGCGTGCGCGTCATCAAACATCGCCAGTGGTGATTCGCGAAACGTGGTGTCCCCTGCGCGACGAATGTGGAACCGCTTGCCAGTCGTAACGATTTCCAGTTGGTCGCGAATCAAAAGGTGCGTGCAACCTTGGAACGTGCCATCTTTCGGAGCATACTCAGCCACTTCCACGACCGGGCGGGAAGGCTCATCAACTGCGGCGACCGTGGCCGCGAACAGGCTGAGCCACACGGCGAGGATTTTAGCCATCACGTTTTCCCTCATTTTCAACCGTCCATCTTCGTGATCTATTGCCGAGCGATCCAGGGTGTTCCCAATGGCTGCGCGGCCTTTTGCTCGCCGTAGCTGCCACCCTTGGCACCCAGCGGATTCGTGCCGAAGAACCGAGGATCGTCAGCAAGGTCGGCCGCTGGTTGGTAACGGACGTCGACCGACAAGCGGACTCGGCTCAGCGGCGAGTGATTGTCGAGCGAACCGTGCATCGTGAAGCCACCGAAGATCATCGCGTCACCCGGTTGAAAGTGCGTGGTCAGCAGCCGCGTCTGCCGTGAGCGAGCGAATGCCAACGTGTCGGTCGTCGATGCCTGATACGCGATGTCTTGCGCGGCGGCGAACGCTCGGGGATCACCCGTCAGTCGCGCCGCACGCATCGGAGCGATCAAATCGTCGAAGCATTGTGAATGCTCGACAACTACGAGTGGTCCGTCGCAGATCGGAATCTCTCCCAGCGGCAGCCAGCAGGTGACAATCTGCGACGCACCTCCCGCGAAGAACGGGTAGTCGTAGTGCAGATTGGTCGCATTGCCGGCTGGCGCTGGCCGCAGAAAGAGATAATCGTGCGGCCGAGCCGGCGCATCGAACAACAGTCCCGTCAGTTCGCGCAGTCGAGGTCCATGCGTCACATGCCGCAGTGCGGCACCTTCGCTGACCGATTTCCAGAACGCTCCCAGATCGGGTGAGCGCTCGCGCCGACGGCTGGTGCCGGTCGCGATTCCAGCCTCGACCGGGGCCAGTATCTCGTCCATCTCCGCCAACCGAGCGAACACTTCGCGCCGCGCAGCCAAGACATCGTCCTGCGGCAGCACATCACGCAGCAGTACATAGCCGTTGTCCGCGAATGATCGCCGCAACAACTCCGGTTCGCTCAGGCACGATGTCGCCTCAACAAGCGGTCCCAGGAGTTCATCGGGGATCGTGTGCTGTTGTGTGATGCCGTCGAGCATCAGATTACTCCGCAGTGATAGCGATGACGTTGGCCGCTCCACCGTCGATGGGGATCGTACAGCCGGTGACATACGCAGCGGCATCGCTGGCCAGGAACACGACGACACCCGCCACATCATCGGGTTCACCCCAGCGACGCAACGGTACACGCTCCAGCACTTTGGCCGAGCGTTTCGCGTCGTTCTGCAACGCTTGAGTCATTGGCGTCCGAATCCAGCCGGGAGCCACCGCGTTGACGCGAATACCCTGCGCGCCCCACTCGGCCGCGAGATCTCGAGTCAGGGACACGACGCCCCCCTTCGTCATCGCGTAGATCGAACCGCCGCGTCCCAGTCCAACAATGCCGCCACCCAGGGCCGAGACGTTGATGATGCTGCCTCGCTGCTGAGCCAGCATCACTTTGCCAACCGCGCCCGCAACGTGGTAGCAGCCAACAAGATTCACGGCGAAGACGTCGGTCAGGTCCTGTGGCTGATAATCGGTAGGCGTGCCGCGACGATGAATTCCCGCGTTGTTGACGAGGATGTCGATCTGGCCAAACCGATTGACGATGCTCTGTACGCAGGCTTCGACCTGATCTCTGTCTCGCGTGTCGCATGCCAGTCCCACGACATCTCGTCCGGTGTCACAAGCCAGTTGCTCCGCCGCGGCAACGACTGACGCTGCTTGCAGATCGAGCAGCGCGATCTTCGCTCCGTGATCCGCCAACGCGCGGGCGATAGATGCTCCCAGTCCCTGCGCTCCGCCGGTGACCAGTGCGACTCGTCCCGTCAAATCGAAGTGATTGGCCATGTGGAATCGCTTTAGAACAATGGGTCAAGGACATCGCGGTGGCTGAAACAGTTCCAGGGTGTAACCGTCGGGATCGTAGAAGTAGACCACCAGTCCTCCGGCGTTCGGGCCGGCGGTGATTGTGACCGGCTCCGACTTGAAGCGGACCCCCTTAGCGATCAGATCAGCATGGCACGCGGGCAGATCGTCGACCGTGAGACACAAATGACTGTTCCCCGGCCGATTCGTCGCGGTCTCGGCAGGCGAACCGGAGTGATTCATGTATTGCACGACTTCCAGCGACTGTGAGCTTTCGGGGGAGACTTTGAACGAGGCGACGTTCAGCACGACTCCGGGATAACCCGTTTGCAACGCGACATAGTCGTTGTCGACGTGCGGCCGTCGGCGATGCAGCGTCAGGCCCAACAGGTCGCGATAAAAGGCGATCGAACGCTCGATGTCGGCGACCGTCAAACCGAGATGATGCAGATCACCCAGCCGCCAGCCGGATGATGCATTTGCCTGGGCCATGTTGTGCTCCTGAAGTCACTCGGTTCTTGCTCATATTTCATCGGCGTATTTCAAGCAAACTAGCACGACGCGCAAGCGAGTGATACCCAGGCTGATAGAAACCCCTCGCTTGCGCGTCGGGCTAAAATGCAGCGGCGTGACGTCCGGAACGTATGTCACCGGCCGCCTCGAATTCACCGGAAGTATTGATGCGAATCGCGCTGGGTGCCCACAACGCTCCGGATGATGGTTGGACTTTGTGTCCCAATCGCTCCAGCGTTTGGATAGTTGCGGGCGGTGCATCGGCGTGGATCAGCAGACTGCCCAGCACGGGAGCAGTCTGGCGGAACGAACCGACATGATGATTAGTGCCGAACCGCACGGCTTTCATCGACTCGGCCGCCGACAGGCCAAACTCGATGTGATTCAGCACGGCTTGCAAGCCCGCCTGATCCTGACCATCTCCACCGGCCACACTGACGGCTAATACCGGCTTCGCATCTTTGAGGACCAGCGTCGGTGTCAAAGTAATGCGTGGCCGCTTGCCAGGCGCGATGCAATTGGGATGTCCCTCCCAAGTGTTGAAACTTTGCAGTCGAGTCCCCAACCAGATGCCGGTCTCACCCGCCTGCACACCGCTCCAGCCGCTTGGAGTCGCCACGACGACGTTGCCCCAGCCATCGGCCGTGGCGCAGGTTGTCGTGTCGTGAATGGGGCCACCCAGTCCTTTTCGATTTTCGAGGTCGGGCAACAACGCTTTGCCTCGGCGCGGATCACCCGGACGCTGTTCGAGCGAAGCACGCTCACGGTCAATCAACGCCCGACGCAGGCTGGCGTACTCTTTTGCCAACAGCGTTTCGATCGGCACATCCACGAATAGCGGGTCGGCGTAGTACACATCGCGATCGGCCAGAGCCAACTTCATCGCTTCGAGTGTGACGTGAATTGTCTCTGGCTGGTTATGTCCCAATGCGGCGAGATCGAAGCCCTCCAGCAACCGGAGCGTTTGCAGCAAGTACGCCCCTTGAGTCCAAGTTCCGCATTTGCAAACCGTGTGACCCCGGTAATCCACGGAGAGCGGTTCCTCGACGCGTGTCACATGCGTGGCGAGGTCTTCGTAGCAGATCAAGCCGTCGTGCTGTTCGCACCACTTGGCCAACTCACGAGCAAGCGGTCCGCGATAGAAATAGTCGCTCGCCAAACGGAGGCCACGACTCCGATCAGCGCCACCCGAAGCTTCGGCGGCAATCATCCGGCGCAGCGATCGGGCCAGCAGCGGATGCCATTCCACCTCTGCGCGGTCAAGCAGTTTCAACGTCGGTTCTGCGACATCGGCTAGTCGCAGAGTTCCGTATCGATCAAGCAGCGTCACGATCGCATCAAATGCCGCTGGCACGGCGGCTGACTGCAATCCTGTTGCCGGAATCCCTCCGAGCTTCACAAAATGTTCGCGCGTTGCCAGTCGCGGAGCAGTCCCTTGTCCCGAGAGCACTTCGACCACTTTTCGCCGAGCATCGTAAACGAGAATCGGTACCTCACCGCCGAAGCAGAAGCCCCCCGAATCGGTGACGCTCAACGCGAGAATCGTTGCCGCCGCGGAGTCCGCCGCATTGCCCCCCCGTTTCAGAATCTCGATCCCGGCGGCAACCGCTTCCGCACCCCCGGCACTCACGGCCCCTTGACGGCCGGTCGCCTCAGACCCCGGCAACGA
Source organism: Planctomycetota bacterium (assembly GCA_016872645.1). Taxonomy (GTDB): domain Bacteria; phylum Planctomycetota; class Planctomycetia; order Planctomycetales; family Planctomycetaceae; genus SXKJ01. Next base: position 28,140 of record VGZH01000058.1, read on the forward strand.
ATCTGCCGCGTCCAATGGCGATCCCCAAACGATGATCGCGCTGACCAGGCATCTCCAAATCCAGGTTTGCAATTGGCGAAACATGCGATGGCCCTCCGTCAGCCACGATACTTATCCTCCAAAAGACTTGCCAGCGCTTCGCCGTTGCACTCCATAAACAGCCAACTTGTCTTGCCAAAAAAACAAAGCATCCGCTCGACGTGCGGATGCTTTGCGAGACATTCGAACTGGTAATTGGCCGTCAACTGGACGATCAGTCGACCTTTTTCTTTTCCTTTGGCTTCTTGACTTCCGGACGTTTCGGCAATTTCGCTTTTTGCTCCTCGGACAAAAGCGGCCTCACCTTATCCAGAATCTCGTGACGCAGAGTGACGATTTGTTTGTTGGTCTCGTCGTAGCGCTTTTGCTGTTCTTCGGACAACTTCATTGCCTCCTTGATCGCCTGAGCCAGCTCTTTGCCCTTCTTGCCATCTTTCTCTTTTTCGCGATGTTCCTTCATCACATCGAGACGGGCTTTCTTCTGCTCCTCAGTCATCACCTTGTCGAGCTTTTCGCGGAGTTCCTTCATCTTCGGAGCGTACTCTTTTTCGACCTCCGCGACCTTCGTCTTTTGTTCGTCGGTCAGCGTGATCTCCTTCGGCAGCTGGACGGCAGGTTGCTCCTTGCGAGTTGCCGTCGGACGGTTCTTCTTGGGCTTCGCGTCCTCAGCGAAGGCTGGCGCGATCAAGAACGCGGCGACGGCGAGCGACAGCAGGCATTTCCAAAACTTGGTCATGGCACATCTCCTTGAGACTGAACGGACATGAAAAACGCAGAGCCACTGGAGCAGCTCTGCGTGGGGAAGTTGCAGGTTGGGACTCTGTCCTAACCGTTTCTCATGCAGATCGGGACAGAGTCCCAACCTACTCCTACTCGATCGACTACGCGAACAGTTCCGGGATCACGTTACCGTCGCGGACGATCATGATTGGGCGACCGGTGTCGGTGTGGTATTCCTTCTTGTGGCTGATGCCCAGCGTATGGAACAGCGACGCGGCGACATCGTCCGGTGAGAAGCCCTTGCTGTCGGGCAGCGTCGCATCGGCGTTGCTCTTGCCGACCACTTGTCCGTTCTTGATGCCGCCACCTGCCATCAGCATGAACATGCAGCGCGGGTAGTGGTCGCGGCCGTTGCGAGTCGTGTTGATCTTCGGCGTGCGGCCAAACTCACCCGTGACGAACACGGTGGTCGTCTCCAGCAAGCCCTTCAATTGCAGACCTTGCAACAGGCCAGAGAGTCCACTGTCAAGCGGCGGGGACTTCTTCTTCAACTGATTCCAGTTGTCGTTGTGAGTGTCCCAGCCACCCAATTCGATGGTGACGAACCGAGTGCCGGCTTCGACCAAGCGTGACGCTAGCAAACAGCTTTGATCGAACGGAGTTTCGCCAAACAGCTTTTGGAAGTTCGGTGATTCCTTGCTGACATCAAACGCCTCACGCGATTTCGGCGATGTAATCATCGCGTGAGCCTGTTGGCCGAACTTATCGAGCCCCCTCACCAGCTGGTTGGTCTCTTCAAAGCCACGGAACGTCTTGTCGAGGTCGCTCAGCAGTGCTTGTCGCTTCTCGACCGCGTCGATCGTCAAGCCACCGGCAAGCTTCAGGCCGCGCACCGAAAATATCGCACCCGGCTTGGGGGTGTCGCCGGTATTGAGCGGCGCGTACTGCACTCCGAGATAGCCGGTTTTCTGGCGGCTGCGGGGAATCGCGACGTTCGGAGGGATGTTGCCGTTACCACCAAGTTCCTTCGCGACGATCGCGCTGTAGCCGGGATACTCCAGGGACGGCAGCGGGCGGTTGCCGGCGTTGACGTACTCGGTACCGAGTTCGTGAGCGCCGAGTGTGTGAGTCACGCCGCGCAGAATTGTGAACAGGTGCATGTTCTGTGCGAGCTTTGGCAGGTGCTCGCTGATCTGGATGCCGGGGACTGCGGTGTCGATTGGATTGAACTCGCCACGGTATTCAGCTTTGGCTTCCGGCTTCAAATCGAACGTGTCCATGTGCGTCGGACCGCCGGTCAAATTGATGAAGATGGCCGCGTTGGCGGTGGCCTTCGAGGCAACCTCGCCCGCCGATGCGAACTTCATGTAGTTCGCCAGCGTCAAGCCGGTGCCGCCGATCACACCGGCCTTGAGGAAATCGCGTCGTCGCACACCGTTACAGGTTATTGTCGTGGGCATAAAGGTGTTCCTTTCAAAGGGAATTTGAGGGTTCGCAGAATTTCGCTTAGTGAGCCGTAACAATTTAGTGGTTGATGATGAACTCTTTCGTATTAATCAGCGCCCACAGCAGATCGCGGGCTCCGGTCAGTCGGTCCTCGGATTGGGTCAGGAACTTCTTCGAGGTTTCCATCTCCGATTTGCTCGGCAGGCGGCTGAGCGAACGGAGGTAGGCGGCTTTCACCAAGTCTTCCGGTTCCGAGTGGACGACTTCGGCTGGCTGCGGAGCTTCCTCCGGTTTGGCTTCGACGCTGGCTTCGATCTTCGCGATCTTGGCTTTGAACTCGGCGATGCGGGCTTCGATCGCCTTGATCTCGTCCACTTTTTCCGCTTGCCGTGCTTTCTTCAACGTTCGTTCGTTGGCCAGGATTTGAGCTTCCAAACTTCGACGAGCTGCCTTGGCTTTCGCGACTTCTCCGCGCTTGTCGTCCCGCTCATTTGGAACGACCTTTGGCGAAACGAGCGAATTCACCCAGCCATTCTTATCGGTGAGCAGCTTGATGATTTCGTCATCATTCTGCATGTAGACGGTCTGCAGCAGACTGGCTTCTGCCGAGCGATCGCAGTCACAGTTCGTTTCGCGGGTCGAACGGCCAAAGACCGTCAGTGCGAAGCTGAGGCTGCCATTATTGTTTCCACCACGGCCGTTGGTGCCGGCGATCGCAATGGCTCGGCCCTTGAGATCGTTCTGCAACCGAGCGATCTCAGTATCGGAAGACGTGGCTTGCTTGAGCGCATCCAGCGCGATCTCGGCCGGTAGACGGCGCGGAATCGCATGAGAAAAATTCTTCTGGTCGTGCTTATTCGTCTCGTTTGGCTTCCAGCTGCGTTGATAGGTCTGGCTGTTGGCGATCTCGCGATGCAGCCACTTCATGTCGAAGTTGTGAGCGATGAATCCTTGCGACAAGTGATCCAGCAGAGCGGAGTTACTGGGTGCATTCGCCAAGCTCATGTCGTCGGCCGGATTGACGATGCCGACGTTGAAGTACGTCGCCCATACGCGGTTCACAAATGCACGGGCGAAGAACCGATTGCTGGGATCGCGCAGCCACTGCATCAACGGAGTGCGGACATCATCGTGCTCCATCAGGCTCACGACTTCACCTCCCAGCAACTTGGCCTTCGGGCCGGCGGGAAGGCGGGAATTCTGCTTGCTGTTGTCCTTGTCTTTCTCTTTGTTGCGGTTGTTCGCCGCAGCTTGTGGCTTAACCGTGTACAACTCATCGACCGGTACTACGGCACCCTTGGCGACACGGGCGGCCAGCTCTTTTCGCAGGTCGTTGCCGTTCTTCTTTTCAATCTCCAGCTTTTTCAACAGCGCTTGTTGCTCAGCCTTGTCCTTCGGGTTGATGCCGAAGCTGACACCCTGGAAGAAGCCCTTGAACTGATTGAAGTCGTCCTGAGTCCATTGATCGAACGGGTGCTTATGGCATTGAGCGCACTGGATGCGAAGCCCCAGAAACGTGTAGGCGAACCCGATCACGCGTTCTTCCGGCTGCCGGAAGTTCTGCCGACCCCAGTAATAGGTCAGGCCACCGGCTTCGGCGTAGGAACCCTTTTTCTCCGGGCCGTAGATTTGACACATGCGTTCGCTGTATTCGGTGTAGCTCTCGCCGGGCTTGCGGCTGGTGGCGACAACGATCCCTTCCGTCAATTTGTCGTAGGGTTCATTGTCCGCGACCCGTTTGTAAATCCAGTCGTACCATTGCTGCGTGGCGGAGTCCCGACCCCCGAGGTTGCCGCCGACGTTGTTGAGGAAACTTGCGTTATTGCCGGTGAAATCGCAGAGCTTGGTCGTCCACCACGCAACATAGCCGGGACGTTCCAGCAATTCGTCGATCTTCTTGGCTCGCTTGTCTGAGTCTGGATTCGAGGTGAAATCAACGACCTCTTGCGGGGACGGCAGCGTACCGGTGATGTCGAGACTGGCCCGACGGAGGAACTCGTGATCGTCACAGACTTCCGACGGCACGATGCCGAGCTTGCGGAGTTTCTCCACGACAAGCTCATCGACCTTCGTCGCCGTTTCGACCTTCGGATACCTCTGACCGGTTTTGTCGCTGACGGGACGGATGACCGGGACTGGCACGACTCCGGCGTCATAGTTCACGACAATGTGCGTGTCGCCCGTTTGCCCCGACTTCACCATGCCATTCGAGTCGATGTTCGCGATCAAATCGTCGTTCGAGTTGAATCGGCAGAGCGGAGTGACATCTTCGCGAGTTCCATCAGACCAGACCGCCACGGCCTTGATCTGCATTTGCTCGCCATCCTTGCCAAACTGAATCTCGGAGGGAGTCACTTCCAGCTTCACAAACTTGGGTGAGCCTTCTTCAACGCTCTTCGCACCAGCTTTGATCCAGTTGCGGAAGATGTTGTATTGCCAGCTATCGGCATCCATCCGCTTGCCGCCACGGTGCGGCGTTTCGAGTGTCGCCTTCAAGAGCGCGAGGCTCTCTTCCGGTTCCTCAATCAGGACGCGCGGTTCCTTGTCTTTGTCTTTGTCTCCCTTGGTCAGCCCTTCGTGGTCGAGCTTGAAGTCGTAGCCGAACAGCGACAGGCGAAAGCCCCCCTGCCCTTGGAATGATCCGTGGCAGGCTCGACCGTTGCAGCCCAGGCGGCTGAATAGCGGCACGATGTGCTGTTGGAAATTCGGGACTTCGCTGGCCTCTTTGCTGGCGAAGCGTTGATCGACCGGCTTGATGATTTCGTCGGCCGCGAAGCTCGCCGAGCCGAACGAAAGCGAGGCTGCGGCGGCGGTCAACAACCAAGATCGAATGGATCGAGACATTACCGGGTCCTTCAGTCAGAGGTTACTTGTCTTAATCGCCAATACGTTTCGAAACCGGCTTGGCGGCCGGCTTCTTCCGCATCTCGGCGGATTTCTTGATTCGGTCAAATTCGCGGTCGATGTTGGTGACTCGATTCTCGACGTGCTCAGCAATTTGCTCGTCCATTTTCTGCAATCGAGTTTTCGACTTGTCTCGTTCATAGGTCAGCAGCTGCAGCCGAACGTCGTGACGTTCGGTCAGCACTTGGCGGAGTTCGGTTTCGAGTTCCTCGGAAGTGCTCATCGTCAGCCGCGCCGCCAGCAGTCGCACGCGAGAATCGAGTTGCCATTCGCGGAGCAGAATCGCATAGCGGTCGGCGTCGTTATCCCTGGCCTTTTCCAACCGTTCGCGAGTCTTATCCAGCTCGCGCAAGGCCTTCGCGTATTGCTCCGTGTGACTGGCCTTCAAACGATTGAGCAGTTCTGCCAGTTCCGAGTGATGCTGTTGAGCGAACTTGATGGCCGCCGCTTCGCGTTTCGGAGCGATTGGCTCGATATCGTTCTTCACCGCGTCAACGGCGACCGGCTTCTTGGCGGAGCCTTTGTCCGGAGTGGCCGGCTTTTTGTCGGCTGGAGTTTTCGCGTCGGAGGGAGCTTTGGCTTTCGACGGCTTGTCATCCGCGATCGCACGAATGACGAGCACACTCATCATCACGAGCGTCACAGCGAGCCAAGTTTTGAGTCGAGCCAGTTGCATCGGTTAGTTCTCTCGCACTTCGTCGGTGCCGGGGAGTTTTTCTTTCACGACCTCGGCCGCCAAAGCCGCGAGCATCCAATCGGGTGGATCGAGGTTCGCGTCAGCGGCCAGATCTTGAGAGCCATCATCATCAACGTTGTTCCGAGCCGCTTCGCCTGTCGCCCAAGCGGCGACAAGCCGGTCAGCTCCGTCCTTGCGGACGATGCCGTTCGATGTCGAACCGTGTCCAATCATCAGGGCCACGCCAGCCGCAGCCACTGCCGTCGCCGCCAGCGCGGTGATGACCGTTGTGCCCCGACAGCTCGGAGCAGACGTTTCCAACTGAAGACTGAGTGTTGCAGGTTGCGAGTCGAACGCGACGGCGATTGCCAAATTCAGCTCCATCGCGCGAGCGACCTCGCTGCAAGCAGCGACGTCGGACTCCAGGCGAGTCTCGAACGCCGCTGTCTCATCGACCGAGAGTTCGCCTGCAACGTAGCGGTCCGCCAGCCACGCGAGTTCGTTCTGGGTTGTCGCATCAGAAGTCATCATGATTTTACTCGTCTAGCTCTGCCAATCGGCCCCGCAGTTTTTCTGTCGCCAGTCGCATGCGCGTCAGCACAGTTCCGAGAGGCACTTTCAATTCGTTCGCGATGACCGCGAAGGTTTTGTGTTCGTAGATTCGCATTCGAACCACTCGTCGCTGGTCGGCCGGCAGGTCGTCCAACGCGAGTCGCACTCGTTCAATCACTTCGGCTTTCAGAGCAAACCCCGCGGGGGATTCATTCCGAGTCACCGAACCTCCCGCTGACTCATGCCGACGTGCGTCGCCCTGAGCCAACTCGCGGAAGGATTTTTGCTGGATCTTCGCTCGCCGTTTCAGGACCAGCGCTTCGTTCAAGGCCACTCGGAACAGCCACCCGCGACGGGTCTCCAGCCGAGCCTCATGTCCTCGTTCGACCGCCTTGACCAGCGTGGCCTGCAAAGCCTCACCCGCCAAGTCGTCGTTGCGGAGCACCCCCAGCAAAAAGGCCCGCAACTCTCCTGAGAATTCGGCAAACCACTCGTTTTCCAGTGGATTCGTCGCATCCGCAGGCTCGATCCTGTCACCGCCCGTCCTGTCCTTGCCGGTGGCCAATCTCCGTTCTCCGTCCGCCAGCGCAGGTCGCAGCCCCCCAAGCGATGCGCGGCACTTCCCGATTATTTTCCAGGCTTGGAGATTTTCCCAAACCGTGAGCCGGGTAATCCTTGCGACTCCGCCTCAGCATCGCAAGCGGTCGCGACTCAAACAGCACGACGCACCAGCCAGTGATCTTCGGCAAAGACCTCTCGCTGGCGCGTCGTGCTAAATTTCGCAGTCGCCGATCAGATCAGTTCGCGGATCGGAGCGGCGCCGTCGGGCAACAAGTACTGTGGGCGACCGGACTGGTCGACGTACTGCGTGTTCTGGTCGATCCCCAGAACATGGAAGATCGTCGCCATCAGATGCTTGGGTTGGATCGGTGTCGACTTCGGCACTTCCGCTTTCGGAGAGGATTCGC
>VGZH01000059.1 GCA_016872645.1 Planctomycetota bacterium
GAGTATGTCGAGGCGTTTCAGAATGGGTTGGGGCCGTGGATGAAGTCGCCGTTTGCGTTTCGGAAGTACGGCGAGTGCGGCAAGGCGATCAGTGAGGTGGTCGAACCGCTCGGTGAGTGCGTGGATGACATGGCGTTCATTCACAATCTGGTCGGCAAGACGGGGGTGCATAGTCAGGCGACGTACTTGCAGGCGACGGGCTTCGACAAGCCGGGCTTTCCGGGCATGGGAGCGTGGATCAGCTACGGGCTGGGTTCGCTGACCGACAACCTGCCGACGTTTGTCGTGCTGCCCGATCATCGCGGGTACGCCTCGAATGGGCCGAAGAATTGGGCGTCGGCGTTTCTGCCGGCTCACACGCAGGGTACGACGATCTTCCCGCAACGTGAAAACCCCATCGAAGACCTGCTGCCGCGCGCCGACTTCGTCACCGCCGACAGCGACCGCGCGGGATTGGAATTGCTGAATCGGGTGAATCGCGACTTCGAGCGTTCGCGGCCGGGAGACTCGCGGCTGGAGGCTCGCATCCGGTCGTATGAGCTGGCCGCGAAGATGCAGCTCGCCGCCCCCGAAGCGTTGGACATCTCCAAAGAGCCGGCTCACATCTTGAAGATGTACGGTCTCGACGCGCCGGGCCGCACATATCCCACCGAGATCAACATCCCCGAAGAGGCGGAATACTTCGGCCGCAAATGCCTGATCGCTCGGCGGCTGCTGGAGCGCGGCGTGCGGTTCATTCAGATCTGGTCGGGCAACGACAACAGCTTCCCGCGCCGCAATTGGGACAGCCACGAAGATGTCGAGCGCGATCATCGTCCGCTTGCGATGGGCATGGCCGTCGGAGCCGCCGCGCTCATCAAGGATTTGAAGCAACGCGGCCTGCTCGACGACACGATCATCCTCTGGACCACCGAGTTCGGTCGCATGCCCAGCACGCAAGGCTCAAAAGGCCGAGACCACAACCCCTACGTCTTCACCAACTGGCTGGCCGGCGGCGGTATCAAAGGAGGCACGACTCACGGCCTCTCCGATCAATGGGGCTACAAACCGCTCGACCGCGAACACCCCACTGAGGTGTATGACATCCACGCTACCATCCTAAACCTGCTCGGCATCGACCACACCATGCTGACCATCCGTCACAACGGCATCGACCGCCGGCTCACCGACGTGCATGGGCATGTGATCGAGGAGATCGTGACTTAGACGAGTCTTCGAACGTCGGCATGAAGTTCGTTTTGGTTTCGACCTTTGATGCGGTTGTCAATCGGAGCGTGTATCGGCAAACCGACGTGATCGAGGTGTCGTCAAAAAACAACAGCAATTATTGCGTTCGGCTAGTTGGGAGTGTGCTGGCGCTGATGTCCCTTTCACTGCTTATGTCTTATGAGACGAGTGCAGTTGTTTTGCCACTTGATGTCGTCGCAGGGCCTTAAGAAGTTGAGCATGCTCTGGTCGCGTTCTCGCACTTGAAAGCCGTTGGCTATGACGACTCGTCCCGAGTGCAATTCTCATATTCCGATTCCTTTCAGAGATCATGATGCTTAAACGCCGTCTCGAACCCGAAGTCATGGACACGTCCGAGGACGCTCGCGATTACGACTCGATGGATCACAGTACGGTCAACCGTGTCTTCGTCGATGACTTCCTGGCATTCGCTCGCGGCAGCGGTTTCGATGCACGACTTGTGGATTTGCTGCGGCCGTTGCGAGTGCTGGATGTCGGCACTGGCACGGCGCTCATTCCGATTGAGTTGTGCCGTCATCAATTCTCTGGTCGTGTGGTCGCCATTGATCTCGCCAAAGAAATGCTCAAGCTGGCGAATCTCAACATTGATCGAGCCGGACTTGCTAATCAGATCCAGGCAGCGCTGATCGACGCCAAACAGATGCCCTACATGAGGAATGAGTTTGACGCGGTCATTTCCAACAGCATCGTGCATCACATTCCGCAACCAAGCAGGGTGCTGTCGGAGATGGTTCGCGTTCTGGCTCACGGCGGGTTGTTGTTCGTTCGGGATCTGTTGCGGCCTGAGTCACTGGCGACGATCGATCATTTCGTGGCTACCTACGCGGGCCAAGAGAACGCGCATTCGCAAACGCTCTTTCGCGATTCGCTGCAGGCAGCTCTGTCGCTGGAAGAAGTTGGCGACCTCGCCTGTCTTTGCGGCATCCCAGCGACTGCGGTCTCGCAAACTTCTGACCGACACTGGACATTGGCTTGGAAGAGCGAATGAACGTTGAGCCGACGTTCCGTTTTAGCACGCACATGAACCGGCAATTCTCGCCGGTAGCCGGATAGCAAGCTCTGAGTAACCGGTAATCTCTCGCTGGCCCGTGAACTCAACTCAAGCTGCCAAATCCTGAGAACCGATCTCTGAAATGAGGTCTCGTGCTCTCGAATGGCGAGACAGCTTTTTTCGTTATCGGCTGGCGCTTCCGCAAAATGATTTGTGGTGTCCACAAGGAGAATGGCATGCGTCCCTGGATGAAAATGCTTGCGATCGTTGGAGTCATCGGTGTGGCATTGGAAATTAGTTTGGCCACTGAAAAGACAGCAGTCCGCAGGTCGACCGCGCCGGCGGCGAATAACCAAACCGGACGCCTGGAATTTTTTGGCCGCAGAGGCACTGCCCCCGAACAGTCCGATGGCTCAGTCGATCCGACCACAGATCTGGTCGCCGAAAAATTGGCGGCCGAAGCGCTTTCTGCTCCGAAGCGATTCAGTCGCTCGAAGTCCGGGATGAGCGTCGAGCCGGCATCGGTCTCATCGAACGAGTCTAAGCCTAAATCTGCGAAGGCGGACAGCACCACTGCAGGCAGTCGATCGGCGCAGCCAGAGACTTCGAGCACCGCCAGAGCCTCGGTAAAGCCGGTCGCGGACAAAGTCGAAATACTCGCGCCACCCGAATCCGAAGACACGGACGAAGCAGTGATCACTCGCAAGATGGTCGCAAAGAAATCTGGATCTGGGTTTCAACAGGCTGGCTCTGTGGCATCGCCGACAGCGGTCGTCGAATCCAGAGACGAAGAATCGGCGGATGGAATTGTCGCTGCTGATTTTCGTCAGAAGTCGAGTGAGAAAGCCAAGGTCAAACCGGCGCGAGCGGAGCAGGACCAAGTTACATCAACGACCCTTCGGCATGATTCGTCCGATGTGGTGTCCGCCTCGAAAGCCAGCCGCGTTTCGGTTGTCAGCGATCGCTCACCGAGGCCCATACCTTCCGCCGCGAATCGATCGGTGCGATCCACCACGATCGACCGCTCAATTCTCAGCAAGACTTCGCCTTCGACCGCAACACCTTCGGTCTCTATCGAATGGGTCAAGCAGGGCGAGATCAATGTCGGCCAGGAATGTGCCTGCGAGTTGGTCGTGAAGAATTCTGGAAAAGTGTCGGCCCATGAGGTTGTCGTTGAGGCCATCTTCCCAGAGTCCGTACAACTGACGCAGGCGAATCCCAAACCGGCCAAAGTTTCCGATTACCTCGAATGGTCGATTCCCGAACTTGCTGCGGGCGAAGAACGCACGATTCACATCACGATGATTCCCAGCCAGAGCGGCGATCTGGAAACGACTGCCAACGTCCGCTTCACTGGTACGGCAGCCAGCGTTTTCAAAGTTGCCGAACCGTTGCTGAAGGTCTCCACGGAAGCGCCGGCCGAAGTCATCATCGGCGATCCACTGGTACAGACCGTAACGATCAGCAATCCCGGCACCGGAATCGCACAAAACGTGAAACTTCAAATCGTGACGCCAGCGGGCTTGGAGGCCACGCGTGGCGACCGCTCACAGATCGCGATCGGCGCGCTCAATCCGGGAGAATCGCGAACAGTACGGCTGTCGTTCACCGCCATCGCCGGCGGCGAGCAGACTCTCGAAGTCGCAGCCTCCGCTAATTCCGGTTTGAATCAATTCGCCGAAGCGACCGTCAAAGTCATTGCTCCGTCGTTGGCGATCGTCGTCGAGGGTCCCGGTCTGCGATATGCCGGACGCGAGGCTCGCTACACGTTGAACATCACCAATGAAGGCCAAGTTGCGACCAACAACGTCCACGTTACGCATCGCCTTCCGAAGGGATTCAAGTTTTTGAAGGCTGATAAAGGAGGCGTGCTCGATGCAAACACTGGTTCGGTGAGTTGGTCAGTCGGACATCTCGAACCTGCTCAGACTTTCCAATTGAAGTTGCAGCTGGAGGCCACCGAGATCGGTCAGTTCGAGCACCAAGTCTTCGCGTCGGCCGAAAATGGAGTGACCGCCGAGGCGAACACGACGACGACGGTCGAAGGCTCGGCATCGCTGGTTCTGGAGATTCAAGACCTGGAAGATCCCGTTGAAGTGGGCCAAGAGACTGCCTACGAAATTCGCATCACCAACAATGGTTCGAAGACGGCTCAGAACGTCGGTCTTACGTTTGAAATGCCCGGCAGCGTCGAGGTTCTCAAAGTGCAATCGGCGACCCAGCATTTCACCAAGAACGGCTTGATCCTGTTCAGCGATCTGCCGGAATTGGCACCTGGGAAGACTACCCTGTTCCGAGTTCACATGCGTGGTGCGACCGAAGGGAATCTGCGGGTCCGTGCGCGGGTCGCCAGCGAGTCGATCGAGGAAGAACTGATCGCCGAAGAGCTGACAAAGTTTTCTGCGAAGTAAGATGTCGCGCACGCGGTTCGCGTGCGTCACGGAAACAGCCGCTCGATCCGCCAAGTGCTGTCTGGCTGTCGCCGATAGATCAGTCGATCGTGCAAGCGAGCGACACCTCCCTGCCAGAACTCGACGCTCTCGGGAACGATGCGGAAGCCGCCCCAATTCGGTGGTCGAGGAATTGGGCCTCCCGCGAATTTCGCCTCGAACTCGGCGGTGAGCCGTTCGAGCGTCGCTCGGTTCGCAAGCGGTTGGCTTTGCGAAGACGCCCAGGCGCCGATGCAGCTTTCTCGCGGCCGGCCTGCGAAGTACGCGTTCGATTCGGCGTCACTCGCGCGAACAACGGCCCCCTCGATCCGGACTTGCCGTTCAAGTTCTTTCCAATGCAGCGCAGCGGCTCCCTGTGGGTTGTCCGCCAACTCGTAGCCTTTGCGGCTGTCGAAGTTGGTGTAGAAAAGAAAGCCACGCTCGTTCCAGCCGCGCAGATAAACGATGCGCACCGACGGCCGCCCATCGCGGGTCGCTGTCGCCAATGACATCGCTTGCCAATCGACGACGTTTTCCGCCTGGACGTCGTCGACCCATCGCTGAAACTGCACGAACGGATCGGCTGCCAAGTCGCATTCGAGCAACTTGTGCTTCGAGAACTCCGTGTGAACAACAACGTTGAAACTCATGCGTTTGTCTCTTCCGAGCCCTTCGATTGGGGACGGAGCAAAAAAACCATCACCACACCCAACAACATCAGACCGGCTCCAGCCCAATACGGCAAGACGACGCTGTTGGCGGGTTCCTGCTTGTCGAGTTTGAACAGCCAGACGCCTAGCAGTGGCCCGGCAATGCGAGCCAACGCCGACATGCTTTGGCCAACGCCGAGGACTTCTCCTTGCTCATCGGCGGAAGTCCGCAGTGACAACATGGCCTGCAGCGAAGGGGTCAGAGCCGAATAGCCCAGCACATTGATCGGCACAATCACAAACAGCAGGCCCAGCGACCTCTGGCCGCAGGTAAGTGCGATTAAAACCAAACCAAGTGTCATCAAAATCGTACCGACGAGACTCATTTTGAAGTCGCCCAACCGGGGCGAAATTCGCCGCACCACCATGCCCTGGCTCAGCGCCAGCACGAAGCCGACGTAGGCGTAGACGTAGAAATTCTGGCTGTCGGCCAAGCCGAAAAACTTCGTCAGCAGCGACAGCGTGACCTCGAACTGTGCGAAAGCCAGCGTCGTCAGAAAGATGGTCAGCATCAGCAGCGCGGTCCCGGGATGTGAGAACGCTCGGCCCATCGCTCCGACATTCAACCAGCGACGGGGCTGCGCGACTTTGTCGGGCTTCAACGATTCCGGCAACCGAGCGACCGCCCACACGAACGCCAACGCCGACAAACCGCTCGCGACGTATCCGGCCATTGGACTTGGCGGACCATCGACATCGCTTGAAACGAACATCGCGCCCAGCAATGGCCCAAACGTGAAGCCGATACCGAAAGCGGCTCCGATCAAGGCCATGCCTTTGCCTCGGGCTTCGGCAGTCGTCGAGTCGGCGATGTAGGCCTGAGCCGTTGGGATCGTCGCGCCCGCGATGCCGGCCCCGATGCGGGTGATGAACAGCCACGGAATCACCGACAGTCCCAGAAGTTGATCCTCCCTGCCCAGCGACGTCGCCAATCCGAACAATCCATAAAACACCGTGGAGCCAGCCAGCCCCACCAGCAACACCGGGCGACGGCCGACACGATCGGACAGGCGTCCCCACAACGGGGCAAACAAGAACTGCATCGCCGAAAACGAGGCCATCAATGGGCCGAGCAGTCGGTCGAGACCAAAATAATCGCCGTACCTCGGCAGCAGCGGCAGCACGATGCCGAAGCCCAAGAGGTCGATGAACACGGTCACAAAGATGATCAGGAGCGGTGATTTCGATTTCATGCGGCGCAGTTTGAGAGTGACCGCCGATCAACGCAAGCAAGAGGGAATTCCGTAGCCCTGTCGCTCGAAGCCGGGAATCCCGAATGCTTCACCCACGTCATTGCCATAATCAACTCGCAAAAACCAAACCGCTTCATTCACGCTCTCGGCTGTTCTGTCGCGGAGCGATGCGGGCGATTGTTGACGACGGTTGAAAATGATAACGCTGGTCGGCTGAATTTGGTGGCACTGGTTTGTTGATGGGACTCCTGTGAGTTTAGGAACGGGGCAGCGGTTGGGGTTCGACGATCTCCAAACATGTTCCGTGATCGTCGGCGCGGTCAGGTGCCGTGGCTGTCGGGGCGACGATGCGATCGAGCTTCGTGCCACACGCTTGCCAGGCGGCACCGTACGCGGCCTGGGCCAGGCAATTCAACAGCTGAAAATGGCCGAGCATCTTGGCGTGCGAGTCATCGTCCTGATCGGTCTCGATGTCCTTCGCCAGATTGAAACAGCTTCCGCACAAGGGACACGACACGTCACCCGACGAATCGTCGTTGAGCACGCCATCGGATTGTGACAGTATGAGCAGCGCATCTGCATGATGGTCGCTCTTGTTCGTCTCTTGTTTTGACCGCAGCACCATTGGACGGGCGGAAACGCCCATTCTTAGGTCATGCTATCCCACGCCGGTTCGATTGCTAAAGCGGAGAAATGACGATGCCACAACTGGCTCATTCGTTAACGGAAGAAAATTTGGTGGCCGGCGCTGCGCTGGTCCCACTCTGCCTTTCTGTCTCTCAACGAAAAGAGCCTGGGCTTTATTCAAGCTCAGGCTCTTTCGCGGTTGCCGTCCGCGCGGGAACGGGGACGGTTACAGCAGTTTCGTCAGCACGGCCGGGTCGAGCTGGTAGGTTTCTTTGATTTCACCGGAAACGCCAGTCACCGTGTCATCGCCTTGGTTGCCAGCGACGGTGTCGGCGCTTCCTTGGCCGTCGACATTGTCGTTGCCGTCGCCGCCCAGCAGGATGTCTTGGCCGGCACCACCTCGCAGCGTGTCGTTGCCGTCGCTTCCCAGAAGCGTGTCGTTTCCGGCGTTGCCTTGAACCACGTCGCTACCGTTGCCGGCGTCGATCAAGTCGTTGCCGTCTTCGCCAAGGATCGTGTCGTTGCCGTCATTGCCGCTGATCGAGTCGTTGCCGAGACCGCCGAGAATTGAATCATCGCCGTGGAAACCGTTGATCAGGTCATCTCCATCGTTGCCGTTGATCGTGTCGTTGTCGGTGCCGCCATCGAGCGTGTCGTCTCCTTCTCCGCCGTCCAGGTTGTCTTCGCCGGAGCCTCCCGCCAGGCTGTCGTTGCCCTCCATGCCGTTGAGCACGTCGTTGCCATTCAATCCAACGAGCGTATCGTCGCCCGCTCCGCCGTTGAGAACATCGTTGAGGATGCTGCCGGTCAGGCTGTCGTCGCCGTCACCGCCGTTGATGGTCGAGAGTCCGTCACCGCCGTCGATGACGTCATTGCCCGCACCGCCGTCGATCGAATCATCTCCGGCATCGCCCCTGAGAGTGTCGTCGCCGTCGTTGCCGATGATTGTGTCGTTGCCATCACCGCCGTTCAGCAATTCGGCGCTGTCCGTGCCGACCAGCAAATCGTTGCCGGCCTCACCGAAGACACTCAGCAAAACGTCGCCAAGTTTCGCTCCCGCATCCACCAGAATTTGATCGTCGTCGGTGCCGGCGTTCAGCAAAACTTCGGTCGCGCCGACTCCGCTGAGGTCGGCAACGTTGATGCGATCGGTGCCGCCTCGGGCCGTGACCTGCACGAGTTCGATGTCGCTGTTGAGCGACTGCGTCGTTGTGTCGATCGAAACAGTCAACAATCCTGCGGCTTGTCCGACATCGAACGTGTTCGCCGTGTTACTGCCGAAGAACTCGAAGCGATCGCTCCCTTCGCCGCCGCTGATCGAATCGACGCCATCGCTGAGTGCCGCGATGATGGAATCATCGCCGTCGCCACCGTGCAGCGTGTCCCTGCCCGAGCCGCTTCGCAAAGTGTCGTTGCCCAGCCCGCCGAAGACGGAATCATCGCCAGATGCGCCGGAAAGGCTGTCGTTTCCGGCACCACCGTCGAGCGAGTCGTTCCCCACGCCGCCGTTCAGCAGATCGTTTCCATCGTGTCCCAGCAGCGTGTCGTTGCCGGCACTTCCCAGCAGCGTGTCGCCACCGAACGGGATCGGATTGCTGGGGCTGCCCAGCGTGTAAGCCAGATTGTCGATCGCGAATCGTGCGCCACCGACCGTGGCCGAAACCGTGGTGAAGTCCAGGCGGACTCGACGCACTCCCGTCGAGCCGCTGTAGCTGAAGAGACCTTCGGGGCTCAATTGCGTTTTCAGCAGATTGATGGACGACGTGGAGATGAGATTGAGTGAACTATCAAACAGCGAGACGCGGACTCCATTGGGAACGTCCGTAGTTGCGAATCGAGCGACCGCGAACGACAGATTGGTCGCTGGGGATGCAAAGTCGATGTTCAGGATTCCCGCAGCGTTACCCTCTAACACGGGAGACGGCAGATTCTGGAACGTGCCGGTGGGCGCGATCGAGGCACCAAACGTCGCATCGGAAGAATTGAGTCCAGCGACCTTGAAACCGAACGTGACCCCCTGCAATGAGAATCCGTTCGCGATGGTCTCCGGCACTTCGTTGAAGTTGAGGATCGTGGATCCGTTGAACGAAGTTGAGGTCGTGCCGCTCGTGCTGGTTGATCCCGTGACTGCCCCCCCCAACGTGCTCACGTCGTCCGCTCCGAAAGCCGAGATGCCGTAGGGAAGGGTGATCGACTGCTGTAAGAGTCCCGTGCGATCGAAGATGTCGAGCGACGACGTGGATGTCAGCGGATTGCTGTTCGACAAACGATTGCTGCCCAGGTAGAGCAAGCCGTCGATGACACCCAAGCCCGAGTAGCTTCCTGCGGAAGCCGTCGTCGGACTGAAACCGGTACTCGTGTCCGACAGCGGAACAATCTGCCCCGTCGAAGGATTGATCTCTACGATCGTGCGGCCATTTGCGAGCGTCGCAATCAAACGATCGGGATTCTTCGCCGCCGCGAGTCCGCCAATCAGATTGGTTCCGGGGTTCGCAGCGTTGATGTCCAACACCGTACCGACTCCACCGAGCGCCGGATCGAACACCAGAATGTCGTCATTGGCCGCGTCCATGATGTAGATCAAGCCGTTCAACGCCGCGAGACCGTCATATCGCTGAGTCGTCGGACGCGGAATCTCCGTACTGTCGATGATCGCTCCGGTATTGGGTTCGAGTTGATACAGCATGTTCGTGCCGAAGCCATTGAGGTAGTACAGGCTCGTGCCATCGAATGCCAAA
The DNA here is from genome assembly GCA_016872645.1 of Planctomycetota bacterium. Classification (GTDB taxonomy): domain Bacteria; phylum Planctomycetota; class Planctomycetia; order Planctomycetales; family Planctomycetaceae; genus SXKJ01. The sequence goes on from VGZH01000059.1 coordinate 9,937, forward strand.
CCGTCGCCGTTCGCGCTCGTCGTTTCGGGTGCGGCGAAACGATTCAGTTCGACACCTGTTTGCGGATTGAGTTCAACAATCTGATTGCGATTGTTGGTCGGCACTGCAAACAACCTCGCCGGGAGCGGAGCGGAAGGAGTCAGAGGAGTCGGCGCTTCGTCCGCGTTGAGGACGTCGTGACCGTCGCCGCCATCGACTAAGTCGAAGCCGTCGCCGCCGAACAAGGTGTCATTTCCCGACTGGCCGCGCAAGGTATCTGAGCCGAGATTGCCTTCGAGCGTGTCTTTGCCGCCTCCGCCCAGGATCGAATCGTCACCATCGTTGCCCTGCAAGGAATCGTTGCCACCTCTGCCGTTCAGTGTGTCATTGCCGTCTTCGCCTTGAATCGTGTCGGCGTCGTTGCCACCGTCCAGCAAATCGTCGTCATCGCCTCCCAGTAGCGTATCGGCGCCGTCATTGCCAAAGAGCGAGTCATCGCCGAGACCACCGCTCAAGGAGTCGGCTCCCGCGCCCCCCAACACGAAATCGTTGCTATCCCCGCCGTCGATTGAGTCGGCTCCCATCATGCCGTTGAGTGTGTCGAGTCCCGCAGATCCCGCGATCGAATCGTCGCCGTCGCCGCCGGTCACGTTGTCATTGTTCGCACCGCCGTCGATCGTGTCATTCCCGTCGTGGCCGATGATGCTGTCATCGCCATCGCCACCGTCGATGCTGTCGTCGCCGTGTTCGCCGTTGATCGTGTCATTGCCGCCGCCGCCGACAATCGTGTCGTTGCCGTCATTGCCGTTGATCGACGAAGCGCCGTCGAGACCAGTGATGACATCGTCGCCGTGATTGCCCAACAGAGTCTCGGCGATGCCGTCGCTGCCGAAAATCGTGTCGCTGCCATGACCGCCGTCGACGTTAATCGTGGACAGGTTCGGATAGTTCGTGCTGCTCACCGTGCTCAAGTCGATCGTGTTGGCCAGTTCGCCTCCCTGTATCACGAACGAAGTGACTGAACTGGTCAACACACTGCCGACGGATGAAATCGCCGTGCCATTCGCCAGCACTTGCACGGTCCTTCCCGCACCTGAACCGGCCGAGCCGACGATGATGTCATCGCCCGAATCGGCGAGAATGTTGAGTTCGCCATTCACAAACAGGGCTGACACGGAGAGCAGCGATTTGGACTCTAGTTGCTCAAGTTGACCGGCGAGCGGCAATTTGGCCGTACGACGTCGATTGGCCTTTTCTCGCTCCGTAAGCCGACCTCGAACTGCTTCCAACCACGAAAGAAATCGCATAGCCCCATCCTTGGGAGAATGTGAAATTCCGACACTACTCGTGAGTCGTCCGTATCGCCTGCCGGCGGAACGGTCGATCGTCACGGCACAAATCTCGTGTGATCGTCATTCTTCATCAGCCTTTCGGGACCGCTCGATTCAATACAAACGGCAAGGTCGCACCGCTCTCCGCGACCGAATTGCACCCGAGACGGAAACTCTTCTCCATTCTTCCAGGTCGAATATTTCGCAAAGATCGACGTTCGCCTAAATCGCCGGGATTACCCACCTGAGAATCCTCTTGGTCGATTCTCGTGAGCATTGCTAGATTCCCGCCCCTCGCTTCAAAGTCTTTGCACACAGGAGCAATCATGCCCCGCCGGATTTCTCCACTTTCGGCTGTGATCGTCGTGCTCGCGGGTTGCGCCGCATTCGCCGCCTATCGCAGCGGTTGGATTCCCGTGGAGTTCGGCGGGACTCCCACTGGATCGATTTTAGACGCGGTTTCGACTCCGGACGGTTTGGATCAACCGCCAGAGTTCGAGGCCGATGACTCCGCGTTGTCTGACGTTTGCGGAGTTACTGGCGAGGGAAACACGAAGCGAAACGAATCGCTGATGCCGGATGAGCCACTTCATTGGAACGACTCCGCGCCGACCGCTATTCGTCGCTCAAAGTGGGACACTCTCTTGGAAGAGGAGTCTGCCGCCGATTCGATCGGCACTCAACCGGCTGTGTTCCAGAAGGCTTCCGATCGCACGCCCAGTCGGTTGCGATTCATCGCCGAAGAACAGCCGGTCGGCGCACCGAAGAAGTCCGAGCCGGTCACCGCACCTCGCGCCTCCGAAGCCGAACCGAACACCGAGCCTGCCGTTCGTGTCGCCGAACGATCGAAAGAGCTGGAGTCGACATTCGACTTCACAGCGATCGACCGCCAGATCAAAGCGGGACAAGTCGTCGAGGCCCACAAGGCCTTGTCCAGGCTGTATTGGCAACAGCCGGATTTGAGATCGCACGTGCAAGAACGGATTGATCTCACGGCCAAGGCGATTTATTTCTCGCCACAGCCACACATCCAAGAGCCGTATGTTGTGCAGGCTGGCGACCAACTTCGCAAAATTGCCACCAAGCATCACGTCTCGTGGCCGTATCTCGTGCGGCTCAATCGCATCGATCCCAAACGACTGCGGGAAGGCCAGAAACTGAAAGTCATCGACGGTCCTTTCGGGGCCGTCGTCACGCTCACCGACTTTGAGCTGACACTGCATCTGGGTGGTCAGTACGTCCGCAGCTATTCCTGCTGCATCGGTAAGAACAATGCCACCCCCACCGGTAAATTCAAGGTGCTCAACAAGGTTACCAACCCGCAGTACACTGACCCCGATGGTAAAGTCTTTTCAGGCAGCGATCCGAAGAACCCCTTGGGAACCCACTGGATCGACCTGGGCGACAGCTACGGCATCCACGGAACCATCGAGCCGGATTCGATTGGCAAAGCCGAGTCCCGGGGTTGCATCCGTTTGCTTAATGCGGATGTCAGTGAAGTTTACGATCTGCTTGAAACCGGCGCAGAGGTGGTCATCCGCCAATAGGCTTGCGTCTCTTGAGTGTCCGACTTCTGTGATGAATTGAAAGTCGCTCCTGCCGCGAGGTCCAGGCCGTCATCGATCGAACTTTGAGAGACTGCCAAGTCCGCTAAACGGCGTGGATTTGAAATCACGGTTGGTGACGTCGGCCTGACGATTGAAGGGGGAATGGTCAGACGATTTGGCGAATCGCTCAGTGATCTAGTACTGCCAACTGACGCCGAAGCTGTAGTTGTTCGTGATGTAAGTGTTTCGCCGTTCACGGATCGCCGGAAACAGCCCGGCTGAGGGATTGCCCTGCCACAAGACGCTGCCTGCCGTGTCTGTCGCTCCACCGATCATCAGAATCGAGTAGCCCGCTCGAAACCGAGCTTTATCGAAAATACTAAACCGTCGTAGCACCGGTACGTACTGGAACAACGGGGCCTCAGCGTTAAACGTCTGTTCCAACATCGGCGAAATGTGGGCCGTCGTCTTGGAGTCGGTGAAAGAGTTCGGAGTCGCATCCTCAGGAGAGGCGATCAACAGGTTGGACTCGCGAGTGTGCATCGCGATGTTGTCGCCACTCAAACTCAGCCTTTTGTAGTTCGCCAGCACGCCAAACTTGGTTGTGCCGGTCAGCAGAAACAATTCGCCACCAAGATCGTAGGTCAATCCAACCTCACCGCCACCGAGATGTTGATCGGCATCGCTATTTAGGTACGAGGTGATCGGGTATTGGAAGTGGTCGTGGAAGGAGAAGAAATTCAGCTGATCCTGTTGCTGATTTCCGCCACCTTGTTGTTGGCCGCCGGACGATTCGCCGCCTGCGTTATCCACGATTCCATCTAGATCGTTGTCGATCCGGTCCGGTGTCGCGTGAATCTTAATGTCCGGACTTAGAGTCTGGTTGCCACCACCACCGCCTCCACCTTGTTGCTGACTACTCGTGTAAGCGATTCCGCTGTCTTGCCCAAAGAATCGGAAGCCTTCCTTCAGGTAGAAATACCGCACTCCGAACGTCGGACGGACACGCAGCGAACCCCAATTCAACACCGGTGACATGACACATTCGGCGTTTCCTCCATACAACTCTGACCGGAGCTTCATCTGAAACTCCAGGTCGTACGGTGCGGTGACCCCGCCCACCTTTGTTCCATCAGGGAACGTGCGAATCGTCCCGTCATCCAGAGGTATACCTCCCAGGTTATCGATGTTGTTGGCCAAGACGTCGTTGATGTCGTTGAAACGCCCCACTCTGGTCGGCTGTTGGGCTGCGAGTTGAGTCAATTCTGATTGAAGCTGCGCCGCCGCGGCGATGTTCCCCGTTGCGTTCAGTTCATTGATGATGTGCAGCTGTTCGATCAAAAACAGAGCGAATTCACGCTGAGTGTCACGACTAGCCGGCAATCCCTCGCGAGCGTCGTAGTTGAACGTTCCTTGATTGGTGAGGAACCCCAACCGGACACCACTATCATCAGCGCGGTCGTATCCCCAGATCACGCGCGCTCCATGATTGTTCATCTTGCGTTCGGGTTTGCTAAAGTCGAACTTGCCAAACAGTTGAAAACCGACTCGTCCATTCGCCTCGTTGTCCAAGAACGGAGCGAGGATGCCACCTTGCTGTCCTTGCTGTCCGCCACCGCCGCCTTGTTGTTGGGTTCCAATTTGCGACTGAATGGTCTGCGGATAATTTCGAGCGTCTGTGTTGCCTACGATCGAATCTGAGGTCCGCGTTCGTCCCATCAAGTACTCGATGTTGAGCAGATAACGACGAGGGAAGTTGTTTTCGGATTTCAACCACAAGCCGCCGTTGAACGTCTGTTGGCTGAAGGAGGTTTGGTAGGGCGAAGTCTCCGGCCAGGGCGAATACGACGCCGGCGGGCCGGAACCGGGCATCGGCGCGCCTCCATAGCCGTCGTAGGCCATGCCCGGGGCCATCCCCATTGGCGATTGAGCCTGTGCCGTGAATGTGCTCGCTGCTATGAGCGAGGTGCTGAAAACCGCTGAGAACCAGTGCTTGAACCGCATCAGAACTTCCTTGGACTGCTCGTCTTCGGAGTTTGTTGACACCCTCCGCGCATCCCAAAAGGCGCGCAGCAGGGAGACCTGCGGTTCTTATCGTCGTGCCGACTTGGCAAACTGTAGCGGTTATTCCAGTCGTGTCGGTTTTTACAGTTGCGGAGAACCCAAGGGGTTTTCTTGAAGCGATTTGCTGGAGATTGACATTGCCAATGGGCGTGAAATCCAGCGTTCTTGGCTACAGAACCGGGCCGATGATCCACGGCGCAAACTCATCGTCACCAATACCTTGAGACTCGCTCTTGGTCTTTTCCCCGCTGGCGACGGAGATGATCTTCTCGAAGATTTCTTTCCCAACCTGCTCAATCGACCCGCCTTCCAGAATGCCTCCGGCGTTGATGTCCATGTCGTCGATCATGCGTTCGAACATCGGTGTGTTCGAAGCGACTTTAATGCTGGGGGCCGGCTTGCATCCAAAGCAACTTCCGCGGCCCGTCGTAAAGACGACGACGTTTGCACCTCCGGCAACCAATCCCGTCACCGAAATCGGGTCGAACCCCGGAGTGTCCATGAACACGAAGCCTTTGGTCGTGACTGGCTCGGCAAAATCGTAGACTGCGTTGAGCGCCGTGTGGCCGGCCTTTGCAATTGCTCCCAGTGACTTTTCGTAGATCGTCGTGAGTCCACCCTTTTTGTTGCCGACCGACGGATTGTTGTCGATCGCTCCACCGAATTTCGCGACGTACTCCTCCCACCAGCGGATCTGACGGAGGAGCTTCTCGCCAACCTCCCGTGTCCGAGCACGGCGGAGCAGCAGGTGCTCACCGCCGTAAATTTCCGGAGTCTCGGCGAGGATCGTCGTCCCGCCATGCGCGACCAGCATGTCGCTGGCGATGCCGAGGGCCGGGTTGCAGGTGACTCCACTGCTGCCGTCGCTGCCGCCGCAGTTCGTGCCGAGGATGATTTCCGAAACCGGGATTGGCTCGCGGCGAACCTGATTCACCTGCGGGAGCATGTCCTTGAGGGTGTCAGTCGCGAAGCGAACCGTTTTTGCGATTCCCCCTTGCTCTTGCATGTTGATGACCAGCGGCCGAGGCGGCTCCGGCTCACCCGGTACTCGCAATTGAGTCAGCCCGTATTTGTCCTGCAGATACGCTCCCTGTGACGTCTCGCAGCCGAGTCCCACAATCAGATAGGCGCCGATGTTGGGGTGCTTGCAGAAGCCAGCCAGCGTCCGAGCCATCAAGCGGTGTTCGTCCCCGTCGTAGTCGAATGCGCAGCCTCCCTTGTGAACCAGAGGGACGACACCGTCGATGTTCGGGAAGTCGCGCAGCAAGTCCTTGTTGAATCGCTCGGCGATCATCTTGGACGTCGCGGCCGAGCAATTCACCGTGCTGACGATGCCGATGTAATTGCGAGTCGCCGCTCGGCCGTCGAGCCGACGATAGCCTTGAAATGTGCGTCCCAGAATCGCTGTCGGTTCGGGAGGGATGTCCGTGCCGATCGAGGTATGGTCGAGATGCAACTCACCCGGTTCCATGTTGTGACGATGAACCCACTCGCCCGGTTCAATCGCTTCGGTCGCGTAGCCAATCACGCAGCCGTATCGCCGAACTGGCTCTTTCGGTGCGATCGGTTTCAGCGCGATCTTGTGGCCGAGTTCCACGGTCTCTTTCGCCATGATGCTGTAATTGCCGACGCGAATCGCCAAGCCGGCCGGGATCGTGCGTCGGACATACGCGATGTTGTCCTCGGGGTTCAGCAACAAGGCGGGAGAATCTTGAGACATCGACCAACTCCAAAAGGCGACCGTGAGAAATACGAATGACTCGGTGGAAATTAGCGAGTCGGTCCAACGAGTCCAAGCGGCCCGATTGGCCGTGACAAGCACGCTCGGTACGATCCCGCTCCGATTTGGATCTTCGCGTCTCGTATCGGGAGTCATTCTGCCGTGATTGACACTTCAGCTGCCTCGCTCATCGACCGACGTTTTTTCTTGCGACAGTTTTCTGCCGGGGCCATCGGTTTGATCGGTGTTTCCTCACATCGCAGCTTCGCGCTGGCGGCGGACGAGAGCCGATTGTTCGTCCATTCAAAAGCCCCCATGAACGCCGAACCAACACCACCTGACCTCGTGCGGTCGTGGGTCACACCGGTGGATTCGTTTTTCATTCGCAGTCACGGCAACACACCCCAGGTCGACGCTGACTCGTTCCGTCTATCGGTTGAAGGTCTAGTCGAAACACCACTGACCTTGTCGCTTGCGGAACTCGGAAAGTTTCCCCAGCCCGAAATCGTTGCGACGCTGACCTGTGCCGGGAATCGACGTTCCGAACACAGCCGCATCAAACCGGTCAAAGGAGTGCAATGGCGAGAGGGAGCGATTGGAAACGCGAAGTGGCGCGGCGCGAGCTTGTCGGACGTACTGAAGAAAGCTGGCCTGCGTGAATCGGCCAAGCATGTATGGTTTGAGGGACTCGACACTGTTGAGGACGGTGGCAAGACCTTTGCGTTTGGCGGTTCGATCCCGTTGGAGAAAGTTTTTCAGGCCAAAGACAACTCTCCCGGTTCCGTGCTGCTGGCCACGTCGATGAACGACCAACCGCTGACGGCGGATCACGGCTTCCCCGTGCGAATGGTTGTGCCCGGATATATTGGCGCTCGCAGCGTGAAGTGGCTGAACAAGATCGTCGTCAGCGACCGCCCCTCGCCGAATCATTTCGTCGCCGATGTCTACAAGCTGGTCGATCAGGGAACTCTGCTGGAAGTCGCCGAGAACGCACCGATCTACCGCATGCCGCTCAATTCGGCGATCTGCACGCCAACGGCAGGCACCACGTTGCAACCGGGTCGGATCGAGGTGCTCGGCTATGCTCTGCCGCCGGGTGTGCCGGGAGTTACGATCAGTCTCGTTGAAGTCTCCAGCGACCGGGGCCAGACTTGGGTGAAAGCCAAATTGACCGCAAATGCACTCGAGTACTGCTGGCAGCTTTGGTCCGCCGAAATTGCCACGACCTTCGCCACGAAAGAATTGATCGTCCGCGCGACCGACTCGCGCGGCGAAGTGCAACCGGAGACTGTTCGCTGGAACGCGAAGGGCTACCTCTTTAATGCTTGGCATCACGTTCCTGTGAATTGAATGTTGCCAACGGAGTGGACTGCATCCCATTGGCTGCAGCCGGTATCAAAGGAGTGAAAGAAACGAAGATGTCGCAATCGACTTTGCCGAAAAGCCCACCTGACGGATTATGGCGATGTACTGCGAACTGGTTGACGGCAGCCACGATCTTCTCGGCCGTGGGAACTGCCGGTAGTTTGTTCCTGAGCATCAGTCTGGGGCTCAAAGCCTGTCCACTTTGTTTTTACCAGCGGTCGTTTGTTATGGCCGTGCTCGCAGTGCTGGCGCTCGGTCGGTTTCTGGAGCGATCGCGTCCTGGTTTGATCTGTTTCCTGTGTGTGCCGCTGACTTGGGCCGGGTTGGGTGTCGCCGCGTTTCACGAGTACCTTGTCCTGAGTAATGTCCTCGAATGCCCGCAGGCCTTGTTCGGCATCGGGACAGCGCCCGTCCAAAGTCTGGTCGTCTTTATCGTTCTGGCTGTCGCGGTCTCTTCGGGAGCTTGGTGCGGTCGTGAGGAAACTCGACGACAGAACGCGAGCACGCTCGTGTCCGCTGTGTTGTTGGGGCTCGTTCTGGCTGCGGCGTGCGTGAAAAGCTCTCCGCCACTTCCGCCGGTGCCCGCAGTTGCCTACGACCCAATCAAGCAACCGCTCGATACCTGTCGCCGACCGTTCACGGCTCCCAAGAATTGACCCAAAGTCTACGAACTTCCGAGCGAATTCCGGGAACCGGAGTCGTTGGTTTAGGAGCTTGCACGGGCAAAGACGATCCGACTTCACGGCTATTCATTCGACGAAGAATGACTCACCTTGCAGCCGATAGCGAGCAATTCACGGCGCTGTTCTCCGCTCGGAATTCGATCGCGACGTACACCGACGGGAAGGAGGTAGGGGCTTTCATGCCGACTACGGTTTGGAGTGGAAGTTTGGCGAGAAAACCGCTCAGGTCGTGATCAGCCTGGAGGACGCCTAGATGAAGATGCAGGGCTCTAAGAGCCGATTGCACTGCGAACTGAGCCAAGAGACGTCACAGAAACTCAGGCAAAGCGAGCGATTTCGGTTATTCCATCTTAATGTCCGTTAAGAGTGAGCTCTGGGAAACAGAGGTCTTCAAGTCCGCCACGGTTCGCGTCATGAATCTGCCGACCTTTCTAGGACTCGTCCCATTTTCTGCTTGCTGTCGGATGGTCGTTTCATTCCGATACGCCCCATGAACCCGATCGTCTTCGCTCTACGCCGCCCGATCACTGTGATGGTGGGGATCATTGCTGTCGTGCTGACCGCCTTTGTCGCCGTGCGGCCGAAAGCGGTTGATGCTGCACTGGGGAAGGTTGGCATTGAGTTGCCGCTCAAGAGGATGCCGATCGACATCTTTCCGTCGCTGAACCTGCCAGTGATTTATGTGTGCCAGCCGTACGGTGGCATGGACCCGGCTCAGATGGAAGGGCTGCTGACCAACTACTACGAGTATCACTTCCTTTACATCAACGGGATTCATCATGTCGAGAGCCGCAATGTCCAAGGGACGGCGTTGATGAAGCTGATCTTCCATCCCGGCACAAACATGGCCCAGGCGATGGCCGAGACGATTAACTATGTCAATCGCTCGCGAGCGATGATGCCTCCCGGCACGGTGCCGCCGTTCGTCATGCGGTTTGATACGGGCAGCGTCCCGGTCGGTTATCTGGTTTTCTCCTCCGAGTCCCGCACGATTGGCGAGATTTCTGACCTGGCGCTGATGAAAGTCCGGCCGATGTTCTCGTCGCTGCCTGGAGTGAGCGCTCCGCCGCCGTTTGGTGGAAGCGCTCGGAGCATTGTCGTCCGCGCCGATCCGGATCGTTTGCGAGCTTACGGCATCGCGCCCGACGATGTCGTCAACGCGCTCGTGGCCGGCAACGCCGTCAGCCCGTCGGGCAATTTGCGAGTCGGCGACAACTATCCGATGGTTCCGACCAACGCAATGATCAAAGACATCAAGGAGCTCGGCAGCATCCCGATCAAAGTCGGAACATCGTCCGCCGGTGGTGCGGCGGCGATTGGCAGCGCGAGCGCCGTTTATTTGCGCGACATCGGTTCGATTGACGACGCGACCGACATCACGACCGGCTACTCGCTGGTGAATGGTCGCCGAGCGGTTTATATCCTTGCCACCAAGCGGGCCGATGCCTCGACGATGAGCGTCATCGACGAAATCAAAGCCGCGATGCCCAAGTTCCGTGCGGAGGTGCCCTCCGACATCAACATCTCATTCGAGTTCGATCAATCGCCGTACGTCACCCGTGCAATCAACAGTCTGGCGACCGAAGGAATTTTGGGGGCGATCCTCACAGGTCTGATGGTGCTGGTCTTTCTGCGCGACTGGCGAAGTGCGTTGGTCGTCGTGCTCAACATTCCGCTGGCGATTGCGGCGTCGATCGTTGGTCTGTGGCTCTGCGGCCAGACGATCAACTTGATGACCCTTGGCGGCCTCGCACTGGCGGTCGGCATTCTGGTCGATGAAGCGACTGTCGAGATCGAAAACATCCATACGCAGATGCGGCACACCTCATCCGTCGCCTGGGCCGTGCGAGTCGGGAACGCACAAACCGCGATCCCGCGATTGCTGGCGATGCTCTGTATCCTGGCGGTCTTCGTGCCGAGCTTCTTCATGCAAGGTGCCGCCCGCGAACTTTTCGTTCCGCTGTCGCTGGCGGTTGGCTTCTCGATGATCGCCTCATACTTGCTGTCGAGCACGTTTGTGCCCATCGTCTCGACGTGGCTGCTGCGATCTTTGCAGCGTGAAGTTTCAGCCCCGCTGTTGACCGCGACCAGCGAAAGTCCCGCATCCTCAAAACACGCTGACAGGATTCAAGGGGAACACCATTTGGATAGAGACGACCGATCCAGCGCGGTGCTGACACACCGCGCTCCAAGATATCAACGCCTCGTCTCGCTCTTTGTCCGGCTGCGTTGGCCGGTCGTCGCCGGATACCTCGTCATCTGCGGCGCGACGCTGTTCTGGGCGAGCGGCCGACTGGGCGTCGAAATCTTTCCGACCGTCGATGCGGGCGAATTCCGGTTAAGATTTCGTGCTCCCGACGGCACGCACATCGATAGGACCGAAAAAACCGCGCTCGAGATTCTCGACACGGTGAAGCAGAAAGTCGGCGAGAAGAATGTCGCGATGACGCTCGGTTACATCGGCACGGTTCCCGCCAGCTTTCCGATCAACTCGGTCTATCACTTCTCACGCGGCCCGGAAGAGGGCCTGTTGCGAATCGCCCTGAAACCAAAATCCGGCATTAGCACGGAGGCGATGAAAGAAGAACTCCGCCGCGAGTTTCTCGACCGCTTCCCGACGGTGCGATTCTCTTTCGAGCCGGCCGACATCATCAGCGAAGTCATGAGCTTCGGCTCGGCGACGCCGATCGAAATTGCCGCGCGAGGCGGCAGCCTCGAAGAGAACCACGAATACATCGGCAAAGTCCAAGCCGCGCTGGGCAAGCTGCCGTCGATCCGAGACATGCAGGTCGTACAGGCACGCGACTATCCGACGGTCGAGATCAAAGTGGATCGCGAGAAGGCCGGCCTGTCCGGCACGACGGTCTCGCAAGTCGCGCGGTCGATCGTCACTGCGACATCCTCCAGCCGCTTTGTCGTGCCGAACTATTGGCCCGATCCAAAAACCGGCATCGGTTATCAGGTGCAGGTCGAAATCCCGCAGCCGCAGCTCGACAGTATCGAAGACCTCGGAGCCGTTCCGGTTCAACGCGGTTCCGGCTCGACGTTCGGTCAATCCCTGCTGCTGCGTGACGTCGCTTCGCTGGTCGATGGAAAGTCTCCCGGAGAATACGACCGCTACAACATGAAACGCGAAATTAGCCTTACCGCCAACATCGTGGGGAACGACCTCGGTGCCGTTTCGCAACAGATCACACACGCCCTGAACGCTGTCGGCAAGGAGGACGCCGACGCTAAAGCGAAGGCCCATCAGGAAGCCCTCGCGAAAGCGAAAGCGGCCGGCAACCCCGATCCGCCCAAACCACCCAGCATTCATCACGAACTGCGCGGCCAGATCCCGCCGCTGCGCGCGATCATGAACGGCTTGGGCATCGGCCTGTTGCTGGCGGTGTTCGTGATCTTCTTAATATTGAGCGCCAACTTCCAAAGCTGGCGACTCGCGTTCGTCACCGTGTCGACCGCGCCCGCTGTCATCACCGGAGTTGCGCTGTCGCTGCTGCTGACTGGCAGTACGCTCAACATTCAAAGCTTCATCGGAGCGATCATGAGCCTCGGCGTCGCAATGGCGAACGCGATCCTGCTGGTCACGTTCGCGGAGGAGCAGCGGCGAAACTTAGGAGCGCGGGACGATCGCCCCGCTTTGAATTCTGTGACTCAACAAGAATCGACGATTCCAAAGGGCTCAATCCAAAGCGGTGCTGACAGAAGCGCACTCCAAAGCAATGCAGTCCAAGGTGCGATTTACGGCGCGACGAGCCGCCTCCGAGCGATCGCCATGACCAGCGTCGCGATGTTGGCCGGTATGTTGCCGCTGGCGCTGGGCTTGGGCGAATCAGGTCAGCAGACTGCGCCGCTGGGCCGAGCCGTCATGGGCGGCCTGTTGGCGGCGACATCCGCGACACTGCTGATCCTGCCCGCTGTTTTCGCGATCGTGCAATCGCGAGCCTCGATCAAGTCCGCCTCTCTCGACCCCGAAGATCCACAGAGTGCTTTTCATTCCGCCGTTTAGCGTGGTTGATGTAAGACATTCACCACTTCAAGAGACCATCATGCGAACGATTCTCACACTCGCATTGCTCACAGCGACGACGCTCACTGGCTGTACTTCCTCGGGCGGGGACGAGCCTTCGGCGACGACTGTCAATGAGTCCGCTCACGGCGCCATGCGGGTCGCGCCGATTAAGCCGATCCGCAAGACGCTGGTGCGAATCACCGAGCAACCGGGGCAGATCGAAGCGTTCGAGGAGACGGCAATCCATGCAAAGCTCGCGGGGTTCGTCAAAAAAGTGCATGTCGATCTTGGCGACAAAGTCACAGGGCCGTCGCGAATCAGCACCGATCAGCCGCAGCAGCCCGGGCAAATCCTCGCCGAGTTGGAGATTCCAGAACTCGACGCCGAATTGAAACAGAAGCAAGCCTTCGTCGCCCAGGCGGCGGCCGAAGCCACGCAGTCGGAAGCGGGCATCAAGGTCGCGAAGTCGGCGCAGACGTCGGTCGAAGCGATGGTCGCGGAAGCTCGCGCATCGGTCGAACGAGCTGACGCCATGTACGAACGCTGGAAGTCCGAATTCGAGCGAGTCCGTGAACTGGTCGCGAAGCAAGCGGTCACGCAGAAAGTCGCCGACGAAACCGAGCAGCAATTCAAAGCGGCCGATGCCGCACGGCGCGAGATCGCCGCCAAGATCAAGTCGGCACAGGCCAAGCTCAGCGAGGCGTCGGCCAACATCGAGAAGGCCGATGCCGACCTCGTCGCCGCTCGATCGAGACTCAAGGTTGCGGAAGCCGACGAACAAAAGACGCGCGCGTTGCTCAGCTACGCCACACTGCGAGCACCTTTTGACGGAGTCATTACCGAACGGCATCTCGACACCGGCCACCTGGTACAGCCCTCCGGCACGAGCGGCAAACCGCTGTTCGTCGTCGTCCGAGCCGAAATCGTTCGCATCTTTCTGGACGTCCCCGAAGCCGATGCCAAGTTCATCGCAGTGGAGAGTCCCGCCAAGATCAAAGTTCCGTCATTGGCAAAGTCGTTTGAAGGAAAGGTTGCCCGCACCGCTTGGACGTTGCAAACGAGTTCGCGCACGTTGCGCACCGAGATCGACGTGCCGAATCCCGATGGTCACCTGCGTCCCGGGATGTACGCGACTGCCGAAATCGAAGTTGCTCGCCGAGTTGACACGCTGTCGCTGCCCAAGTCAGCGGTCCTCAAACAAGGGGCCGAGTCGTTTTGCTTGAGCATCTCGACCGACAACAAGATCGCAAAGCTCCCGATCAAAACCGGTATCGTGGCGGGGACGGATGTCGAAATCGTTTCAGGACTGACCGGCGAGGAATCGTTGATCGGCGCGAATCTCGCCGCCTACAAAGAGGGGCAAGCGGTTGAAGTCCTCCCGCCGAAATAGCCACCCTCGACGGATCGCCGCGATTGTTTGCCGCCCGCAAAGTCTACCAGTCCTCACGAGGTTCGTTGTCTTTCGCGACCGACACGACTGTTGCCACCGGTGTCTTCCGAACAACAGGAATCCTGCATGCGGGCCCGGAATCGTGCCGATTGCGAAGTCGGGGCCCTGCGCTGGAGCGGCGACGGAACGGATTCCGTGCTCGGTTTCGGCAAAATTGGCCGCCGCGTCAGAGAGGACGCAGCCTCGTGAACTCATTACTGCGACAACTTCGTTTCGTGACCGGTTGCGGATTGCTGGCGATCATGAGTGGCTGCGCGACGTCGCCTACGGCTGAGGTCCGACAGATCCGCCCGCTGCCGGTTGTTGCGATCGGATCGCCTGACGCTGCCCCCCAGATCGAACAGGTGGCGTTCACCGCAGAGGTCACGATTCCGTCCGGTCCGGAGCCAAAGGAGGCGTCCCCCGCTCCAACCGGTTACGCCATCGATTTGGCGTCGGCGTTGCAGCTTGCGGTTGGACAGAATCCAAGCTTGGCGTTTGCTCGCGAGCGGATCAACGAGGCGCATGCACAGCACGCACGTGCCGAAGCGCTGTGGCTGCCGTCGATCCGGGCCGGCGGCAACTGGAATAAGCACGAAGGCCGGATTCAGGACGTTGCTGGCAACGTGTTCAACACCAGTCGTGGTTCGTTCTTTGGTGGTCTCGGAGCGAATGCCGTCGGCGCCGGTTCACCAACGGTGCCGGGAGTCTTCGCATCGTTTCATTTGGCGGATGCGATTCACCAGCCAACGATCACCGGCCACGCGGCTGTATCCCGGCAGTACTCGGCGACAGTCGCTGAGCAAGATCTTCTGCTACAAACCGCCACTACATACCTCGACCTGCTGCGAGCCAACCAAGAGCTTGCGATCGCTCACGACATCCAGCAGCTTGCGCAAAAAATGGCGGACCTGACGAAGGCGTATGCCGATACCGGGCAAGGACTGGCCGCGGACCACGATCGCGCTCGCACGGAATTGGCGGTACGACGGAACGAAGTTCTGCGAGCCGAAGAAGGTGTGCAGGTCGCGAGTGCGGGACTCGCACAACTGCTGCATATCGATCCGTCGATCGAACTGTTGCCGACCGAGACGACGGTTGCTCCGTTGTCACTGACCGACGCCAGCGGCTCACTGTCAGAGTTGGTCGCCACCGGTCTTTCACACCGCGCCGAGATTTGTGAACAACGCCAACTCGTCGCCGAAGCTTGTGCCCGCTTGAAACGCGAGAAGCATGCGCCGCTGCTGCCCAGTGTCTTGCTCGGCGTCAGTTACGGAGGATTCGGCGGCGGGCTTGGCGACAATTTTCAATCGCCCAAGGACCGACTGGATGCCGACGCGATTGCTTTCTGGGAAATCCGCAACCTCGGACTTGGCGAGAAGGCTGCTCGCGACGAGGCCAAGTCTCGTGTCAACCAGGCTCGCTGGCGTGAGATCGCGACACTCGACCGCATCGCACGCGAAGTGGTCGAAGCGCACACGCGAGTCGCGGCTCGACAACAGCAACTTGCGGTCGCCGAAGAGGGGGTTCAATCCGCCACGAGTTCGTTTGAACGAAACTCGGAACGCATCCGTAACGCCCAGGGTCTGCCGCTGGAGACGTTGCAATCGTTGCAGGCGCTCGCGCAAGCACGCCGCGAGTATCTCCGCACGATCAACGACTACAATGTGGCGCAGTTTCAACTGCAACACGCCTTGGGGTGGTCAAACAGCGGATCGTGAGTGTCATGTACTCGTCGAAGGGACCGAAGGTTCGACAAGTTCTTGCACTTCAATATCCGAGAACCAAGCCGGGCCGTCCACGACCGACAGACAAATCTCTGCGTTTTCGCCCGGACCAGACTGCTTCAGGCTCCCCACGCTTTGGCCGTCGACCGTTGCGAACCAGTGAGTCGCATCGCGTCGCAATCGGACAACGCGAAACTGTTGGTGATTGATTGCGGGAAGTGTCACGTTCCGATGAAACAGAGCCGACGTATCACGGTCGGTGGAACGAATCACGATTCCGGCGGTGTTGTACTTCAGGCCCTTCAATTCGACACCCAGCACGATCAGAAACGGAATCTTCTCGATCGGTCGAGCCGAACACCGAACCTCCACGCAAGCAGGCTTTGGCACGAGCCGCCGTGGACTTCACGGTGCCCGATTCGATTCCTTGGATTTGCGCCGTCTGAAAATTTGTCGCCAACAAAAAATCAGTAAGTCCAAACGTGCCAACTTGTACGACTCCTCGGCCAGTCCAATGACACGAATTCAGCAGCAAGTTTTCATCTGGCCGCATAATGGCATCTACTCACGACGGCCTGTCGTTCGATTTCGCTTCTACTTTTTGGACTTCCCGTTCCAGCACCGAATGAATATCCCCGCCATCGGCCGAGGACCACGCCAAGCGGCCATTTGCTCCGAAGATGTACAACGCAGGGATGGCGTCGGCCTCAAGCGCCCGCGTTGTCCGCACCGCTCCCCAGCCAACCGACCAAGTGACCCCAAACGAGTCGATGACTTTTTGGACTTCCGCGAGCTCTTCTTTTCCCTCCTCGGTCAGTCCTACAAACACAACCGCACGATTTGCAAACGCCTCATGCAGATTCACCAGAGCAGGCATACTCTTGCGGCAGGGCCCGCACCAACTTGCCCAGACTTCGATCACCACGACTTTTCCCGCGAGCGCGTTTTGGTCGGGTGGCGGACCATTGATCCAGCCCGCCGCCTCGATAGCCGGCATCTGCATTCTCGTCAGTAGGCTGCCGAAAAAAGGGATGAAACTTCGCGGCGACAACATCGACGCTAAAGCCGCAACGCCGATTGCCAAACTCAAAAACAAAAAAAAGATTTGCTTCGAGTAACTGCTCCTTCGAAATTGATTCGGGAATTCTGAGTCCATCACGGGTTCAGGCAGCATGAGAGCTCCTCAAAATCAAGCGACACCAATCGGCCAGCTTTGCGTTACCGGAGACCGAATTCAATTGACCCACGGTATAACTCGGTCATCAACCCCGCCAGATCATTGCTCCACCAACGGCTCACTTTTCCAGCTGAGCGACGACCAATGATCCCATTTCCGATGTACTGACACTCTTGCTTCCGGCGGCGATATCGGACGTCCGATGCCCCGCATTCAGGACGTTGTCGACGGCCATCTCAATCGCGCGCGCTTCCGTCTCCAGTGCCAGCGAATGACGCAACAACATCGCCGCCGCCAGGATTGTCGCCAACGGATTCGCGATCCCCTTGCCGGCGATGTCCGGTGCCGACCCATGGATCGGTTCGTACAACCCGGGTCCAGAAGAACCCAACGAGGCCGACGGCAGCATCCCCATCGAGCCGGGCAACATCGCTCCTTCATCGGTCAGGATGTCACCAAACAGATTCTCGGTCACGATCACGTCGAAGCTGCGCGGCTTGCTGATGAGGTGCATCGCCATCGCATCGACGAGCAGAACTTCGTACTGCACGTCGGGAAACTCGTCACGGACGATCCGCTGCGAGACCTCGCGCCACAACCGCGAAACTTCCAGAACGTTTGCCTTATCGACCTGCGTCAATTTCTTGCGACGCCCCTGAGCCGCTCGCGCGGCCATGCGCGTGATCCGTTCGATCTCAGAGGTGTTGTAGATCATCGTATTGAACGCCTCTTCCCCCGAAGGATGCGGACGGCGCCCTGACTCGCCAAAATAGAGGCCTCCGGTCAGCTCTCGGAAAAAGAGAATGTCGACACCCTCGACGATCTCACGCTTCAGCGGCGACGCATCTACCAGCACGTCGTACGCCCTCACTGGCCGGACGTTCGCGAACAGTTGCAGCTCCTTGCGTATCTTCAGCAGCCCCGCCTCCGGCCGAGTCTTCGCGCGCGGGTCATCCCACTTCGGACCGCCGACCGCGCCGAGTAACACGGCTTGCGAACTCTTGCATGCTGCTGCTGTCGCGTCCGGCAGCGCACTTCCCGTCGCATCGATCGCGCAGCCGCCGATCAGGCAGGTTTCAAACGTGAACCGATGCCCGAACTTTCGAGCCACCGCATTAAGCGCTTTCTGTCCTTCGGCGACCACTTCCGGCCCGATGCCGTCACCCGGCAATAACACAATCTTGGCATCCATCGTTCACGGAACCTCTCACAGAGTTGCTTCGGAATCTCAACGGGGGAAGGAATGTAACGGTCTCCGGCAGTCATCTCCACGCTGCCGTTCGGTAGAACCGACACGACCCGTGCGACGGTTGGTTTCGCTGTCTCAGATGCGACCGATGCCGGCCGCACGTTGTCTGGGTGGATCGGCGACTTCGACCGATCTGAAATGAAGCGAACCGGAATTCTCAGCCGATCCCCACAGAAACCTCAGCGTCCTTGCGGCGTCGCGCCGCCGTCATGTCTCGCGAAAGAGCGACCCATGCTTCGCACTTTTTGCTTTGCCGTCGGCATCTTCATCGCCTTGTGGGGCGCGACCTTTTTGATGGTCGATCAGATGACCTTCGCTTGGAAGGTCGAACCCATGATTGAGCGCGATCCGTCGTTTCGTGGCTTCTACGTCACGCTTAACGAGAGCAAGCAGCGTGTCTTCAATCCGCCGCAATGGTTGGCTTTCTGCCTGATGTCCGTCGGCACGGTCACGATGCTGTATTCCGTCGCGTTGCCGAAGAAGCAGGGCTGACGCTTTGCTTCACCGTGCAACCTGCGCATGAGGTGCAAGCGAGTGATGGTGACTCGGTATCACTCGCTTGCCCGTCGTGCTACAGCAACTCCGCAATCGGCCGTCCATCCGACAAGATCGCGATCGGCCTGCCCGAGTGATCCAAAAAGCTCCGCGTCGAGTCGATCCCCAGATGCTGGTAAACCGTCGCCAGCAGGTCTTGTGGCGTGAAGGGCTTCTCAGTCGGAAATTCGGCCTTCGAGTTCGTCGCACCGACCACTTGTCCCATCCGCAGGCCGCCGCCGGATAGCAGCGCCGAGTACGCTTGTGGCCAGTGATCGCGACCGGTCCCCGAAGCGTTATGGCTCAAGCGTGGAGTGCGACCGAACTCGCCGACAACGACGACAAGAATCTTCTTGTCGAGCCCTCGCTCAAAGATGTCTTCGATCAGCGATGCTAGCGCGTGATCCATGTACGGCAAACGCGTTCGCATGTAACCGCCGAAATGCCCCGGCCGCATCGCATTCAAGATGTGGTCATCCCAGTTTGTGAAGTCTGGTCCATTCTCGGGAGTATTGATCGCCAGATTGATGACCGCCGCACCCGCCTCGGCCAATCGTCGAGCCAACAGGCATCCCTGACCCCACAGATTGCGGCCGTAGCGGTCCCGCAATCGGTCGTCCTCTTTCGACAAATCGAACGCGGTCGCCGTCGTCGAACTGGTGAGCAACTCAAACGCTCGCTCGCGAAATAGACCGGCCGCTTCGAGCTGTCCGCTTTGGTCGAGATCCTTTCGCATCCGATCGAATTCGGTCAGCAACGATTTGCGATTCTCCAACACCAAGACGTCGCGCCCGACGCTGATCTGCGTCTTCAGCGGAGCGTAATTCGGCAACGACGGATCGCCCGCATCGAACGCCGCGTGATGTCGGCCCAGATATGTCGGCCGCGTGTAGTACGGCTGGCTCGGCACGGAGACATACGGCGGGATCGCGTTTGCCTGCATGCCGCGCACGCGGCTGGCGATCGAGCCGAAATCGGGATGTTCGCTCTTTGATTGCGAGGTCGGGTCGAGCACGCTCGGCCGCTTTCCGGTCATCACAATGATGCCCCCATCGCTATGAATCCCGATGTCATGGTTCAACGACCGCACCAGCGAGAACTTGTCGGCGATCGCCGCTTGCCGAGGGAAAAGTTCGCAGATGTCCATGCCCGGCACGTTGGTCGGAATCGGCTGAAAGACGCTGCGGTATTCGATTGGAGCCTGTGGCTTGAGATCGTACGTCTCTAATTGCGACGGACCGCCGTGCAAGTAGAGCATGATGACCGAGGTGTTGGCATTCGACGTCCCGGCCCTCGCGCGCGCCGCCAACAGGTCGCTCAACGCCAGTCCGCCCAATGCCAGCGAACCGACTTGCAAGAAGTCGCGACGGCTCACGGGACCAGAACAACGAGAGTGATTCATCGGTGATCTCTTAGTGGTTCAAACAAAACTCCGACGACGCCAGCAGTGCCCAGACAAGTTGTTTCAGCACCGCTTCTCTGCGATTTCCCGCGATCTTCAGCTGTTCGGCGATCTCAGTGATTTCCTCGGCCGAGGGACTTCGTGAGAGCACGCTGACGTAGATTTCATCGGCCACGCCGGCCGGGGAATCGAGAGCCTTGAGTCGAGTCAGCAAATTTTCCGGCTGTGCGTCGAGCAACTTCAACAGTTCGGCGTCGTTCATCAGAAACAACGCCGCTCGCAATGACGGAGCAAATGCCCCCTCGGGTTCCATCGGCGGGTTCGCAAAGGCTTTTACAAACTTTGTTTTGATGGTTTCGGCCGGTTTCGTGCCGACGGCAGTTGTGACGCTCGCAAAGAGTTGCTCGGCGGAGAGCGGTTTTTCCAACGCGACCGCGAAGTACTCCGGTAGCGGCTCTTTCGCGCCGCTTGGCAGAACTCCCGATCGCTGATAGGTACGAGTCAGAGCCAACTCGCGCAGCATCCATTTGAGATCAAACTTGTGAGCCGTCAATTCGCCGGCCAGCAGGTCGAGCAACTCAGGATGCGACGGCGGGTTGTCGCTGTGATGTAAATCGAGCGGATGCACGAGTCCGCGTCCCATTGCGATGAACCACAGGCGGTTGGCGATGCTCTTTGCGAACTGCGTGTTGTCGGCGGCTGCGATTTGCTGCGCGAGTTGTTCCAGCGGGCTAAACTTCGGACGGCCAGGTTCTTTCGTCTTTTTGTCCGGCGGTTCGAGGTACTCCTCGCCCTTCGCGAATTCTGGAATCGCGATCTCGGGACGACCGGGGACACGCGGGCCGATGGACTTCTTCTCCGGATTGAAGACCGACTGGAACTCGATCTTCTTCGTCATCAACTTTTCACTGACGGCGGGAAACTTGGAATCGTTGCGAAGCTCTGTGTTGACGAAAGCGATGTACAAGCCCTGAAAGTCGTCCTGCTTGTAATCCTTGATGAAAAGATGGTCGTGACACTGAGCACATTGCAGGTCCATCCCCAAGAACAACCTGCCGACGTCGCGAGTCAATATCGGGTAGTCGATCGCGTTCTGTCCGTAATGCTCCAGTCGCTTGCTGAGGAAGAATGCCGAGGCCCGTGTTTGCTCGTTCTTCGGGTCGGGGGAGATTATCTCGCGAGCCATCACGTCCCACGGCTTGTTCTGCTTGAACGACTCGCGAAGGTACGCGATCCACTCGGGATGCTCGCCGCGGCGTTCCATCAGCGTGACGTGCATGAGGTCTGCCATGCGGATGGCATATTCGTCGCTAGCCAACAGCTTGTCGATCAGCTTCGGCCGTTTGTCGGCCGCCGCGTCTTTGAAGAACTCGCGTGTCTCTGTCACAGTCGGAATGCGTCCGACGAAATCGAGAAAGACGCGCCGCAAGAATTCCGCATCGTCCGCCAGTGCCGCGACCTGCCGTCCGGGGAGCTTCGCGTCGATCAGTGCGTCGACCCGCGAGTGCAATGGCTCATTGGCCAGCGAGGCTGTCGCCGCTTCCAACGCGACACTCATAAGCAAGAGCCAGCAACTCGATCGTGATCTCAAACGCGTCATGAGCTTGAATTCGGTGGGACGAGGAGGCGGGGAGTGCGTAGATACTCGCATCGGGCGGGGAGTATAAACAGCACCAAGGCGGATTGCCGAGTAAATTCTCCTGTTTGTTGCGGCCGAACGCCGTGAGCCGAATGTTGATCGCCGTCTTATCGTTTTTCGAGACCCACAAGGCCAAATCGTCAAGATGCACATCGCGATCATCACAGCTGGCGGAGCGGGAATGTTTTGTGGATCGTGCATGCACGACAACACGTGGGCCCGCGCGTTGATGGCAGCCGGGGCCGAAGTGTCGTTGATCCCGACCTACACGCCGATCCGAGTCGATGAGGCTGATGTCAGTTCTCAGCACGTTTTTTTTGGCGGCATCAACGTCTATCTCGCCTCAAAGTGGCGCTGGTGGCGAGCCGTGCCAAGTTTCGTGCGACGCTGGCTCGATCATCCGGCGTTCATCCGGTTGGCGACTCGTAAGGCGGTTAGCAACGACGCAGCTCAGCTCGGCCAACTGACGCTCGACATGCTCGCCGGCGAGTCCGGTCCGCAGTGCGAGCAAGTCATCGAGCTCGCGCAGTTCCTCGGGGAGCAACTGCGGCCCGACATTGTTCTCTTCAGCAACGCCCTCTTGGCCGGAGCCGTCCGCCGAATCAAACAGGTTTTCAACGGTCCGGTGATTTGCGTACTGCAAGGGGATGACATTTTCCTCGACTCGCTCCCTGAATCGCATCGCGAAGAAGTCATGTCCGTACTGCGCGAGCGAGTTCGCGACTTCGACGGCTTCATCACTCACAGCCGCTACTACGCCGAGCACATGGTCGCCGAACTGGCTTTGCCGCTCGACCGATTTCATCAACTGCCGCTCGGCATCGACCTGACCGGCCAGGACGGCCAGCCGCGCCCAGCCGGTGATCCGTTCACGGTCGGATACTTCGCGCGACTCTGTCCGGAAAAAGGACTGCATCTGTTGGTCGAAGCGTTTAGCCGCTTGCACACAAAGCATCCGCGAACGCGACTACGAATCGGTGGCTACCTGGGAGAGCGGGACCGGCTTTACTTTGAACAAGTTCGATCGCAGGCAGTTCGGCTCGGCTGCGCGTGTGAGTTTGTCGGCAGCCCGGCAACGCAGGCCGAGAAGGTCGAGTTTCTGAAATCGCTAGACGTGCTGAGCGTCCCGACGGTTTATCGCGAACCGAAAGGACTCTCGATCCTCGAAGCCTTGGCCAACGGCGTCCCGGTGGTGCAACCCGCGCACGGTGCGTTTCCTGAACTCCTCGCAGCCACGCAAGGGGGCCTGCTGTTCGAGCCGGGCAACCTCGACGACTTGATCACGAAATGGGAATCGCTGTTATTGAATCCCGATGCGCGATTGCGATTCGCCAGTACTGGTCAAATGCAGGTCCGCGAACGGTACTCGTCACAGGTGATGGCCAGACAATCCATACAACTGCTTGAATCACTGACTCGACGCTCGGAGACTGTGCGTCCATGACTCCTCAACGGCTGGCGGAACTGATTACGAGCTTCCCATCGCGGCAGATAGCCGTGGTTGGGGACTTCTTTCTCGACAAGTATCTTGAAGTCGATCACGCACTGGATGAGCCGTCGTTTGAGACCGGACTGAACGCGAACCAGGTGGCGGCGATCCGGCGGTTCGCCGGAGCCGCAGGTACAGTCGTCAACAACCTGGCGGCGCTCGGTTGTCGGACGCTGCACGCGATCGGTGCGGTCGGCGATGACGGCGAGGCGTTCGATCTACGGCACTGCTTGCACAAGGTTGGGTGCTCGACCGAAGGTCTAGTGACGTGCGGTGAGATCATGACCCCGACGTATCTCAAGCCGCGCGACATGCGCGAGCCGAGTCTCGCGGGCGAGCACGAGCGGTACGACACCAAGAACCGCTCGCCGATGCCGCGGACGGTGCTCGATCAAGTGCTTGCGACGCTCGACCGATTGCTGCCCGACGTCGAGGCGGTGATCGTGCTCGATCAAGTGGTTGAGGACGATTGCGGCGTCATCACGGCGGCAATGCGGACGGCCCTGGCCGAGCGTGCGCGGCGGTATCCCAGCGTGCTTTTCTGGGCCGACAGTCGGAAACACATCCGCACTTTTCGCAACATGCTCATCAAGCCAAACCAGTTCGAGGCAGTCGGTCACGCAAACCCGCTGCCGGATGAACGGATCGAACTCGAACGGTTGAAGGCTGAACTGCCGGCGTTGCGAGCGATCACACAAGCCCCGGTCGTCGTGACACTCGGCGACCGCGGTTTAATGGTCAGCGAACCGGTGCCGACGTTTGTTCCCGCCGTTCGCGTGGAAGGACCGATCGACCCAACCGGGGCGGGGGACAGCGTCACTGCCGGTATGGTGCTGTCGCTAATTTCCGGAGGAACGATGCCGGAGGCCGCATTGATCGGCAATCTGGTGGCGTCGATTACCGTACAGCAATTGGCGACGACAGGCGTGGCTCGGCCGAATGAATTGCCGCCTCGGCTGGAATTATGGCGGACGCAGCATTCGCGGTGAATGTGCGACTGCAAGGTGACGCGATATCCTAACGTATCGATCCAACGCGGTGCTGACGCACTGCACTTGAAAAAAAGGGACAACCATGCGAAGACTGATGATTGGATTGGCGGTGTTGCTGTTGGCGACTTCTGCCGAGGCCGCGGTGCAGACGAAAATTGTCAGCTACAAGCATGGCGATTTGGAATGCAAAGGCTTTCTCGCCTGGGATGATGCCGTCGAAGGGAAGCGGCCCGGCGTGCTGGTCGTACATGAGTGGTGGGGCCTCGATGAGTATGCTCGTTCGCGAGCAACTCAACTCGCAAAGCTCGGCTACGTTGCGTTTGCGTGCGACATGTACGGCGACGGGAAGATCGCCGAGCATCCCGATGACGCTCGCAAGTTGGCGACGACTGTCCGTATGAATGTCGAGAACTGGCGGAAGCGAGCCCAAGTGTCATTGGAGGTTTTGAAGGCTCAGCCGCAGTGCGACAGCGGCAAGCTGGCGGCGATTGGTTATTGCTTCGGTGGCTCGACCGCGTTGCAACTGGCCTACACCGGTGCGGACCTCAAAGCGGTTGCGACATTTCATGCGGCGTTGCCGGCACCGACGGCTGACGAAGCCAAGTCGTTGAAGGCACGCGTGCTGGTCTGCCACGGCGGAGCGGACACATTCATTCCCGAAATGGCGATCAAGGCGTTTCGCGAACCGCTTGACAAGGCGGGAACGAAATACGAGCTTGTCGCTTATCCCGGAGTCGTTCACAGCTTTACCGTGCCTGGTGCTGATGCACGCAACCTCCCTGGCATGAAGTACGACAAGCAAGCCGACGAAGATTCGTGGAAGCGAATGACGAAACTCTTCGCCGAGCAATTCAAGAAGTGACTGCAATGATGCACCCGACCTCCGCTGGCTTTCCGTCTCTCCGTCTGCGACGTCTGCGATGCAATCCGCGACTGCGTGATCTTGTGCGTGAGACCGAACTCAATCCGCGCGACTTCATCCTGCCACTGTTCGTACGACACGGACAGAATCAGCGGATCCCGATCAATTCGA
>VGZH01000060.1 GCA_016872645.1 Planctomycetota bacterium
GGAGGTGCTGGCGTGCCCGGAGGTGCTGGCGTGCCCGGAGGTGCTGGCGTGCCCGGAGGTGCTGGCGTGCCCGGAGGTGCTGGCATACCCGGAGGTGCTGGCATACCCGGAGGTGCTGGCGGCGGTATTGGGGGTGGAGCGACGGGTTTTGGCGGCGTTCCACAAAGTCCGCAGTCTCAGGCAGGTACAGCCGAATTCTCTGCTGAGTCTATTGTGATTCAAATTCTTAAGGGGGAGGCCAGCGGCTTGGCGGATTTCATCAGCCCAAAATGCAAGGGAGTGCTAGCAGATATTCGTGACGGCAAAGCAACTGAGAAACAGATCGACGATCTCAGGAAACAGTTTACTGGCGTTAAAGGAGTCGGCGCGAAAACCGAAAACGGTGTGAGAGTGCTAACGTTGCGCAATGCCGAAAATTTGACGATCACCTTCCGTGTGAAAAAGGAAGGCGAAGACTTCAAGGTCATTGAAATGACCGTCAAGGCTGGCGCCGCCAAGAAGGGGCGCTGACCCGCGAAGTCGAAAATGGAATTCGGAAGTTGGACATGCGCGGTCCGTGCTCTTCACGACGGCATTTTCTCGCGGCTCAGTCGTTGGGTCTCGGTTCGGTTGCGCTGACGTGGCTCTTGCGGCAACGGGGTTTGTTCGCCGAAACGGTGCGGCCGGAACTCGAGAAGAAGACTTACGACCTCTTGCCGAAGCCGTCCCCGAGTGAACCCAAAGCACGAGCGATGATCTCGCTCTTCATGCAGGGTGGCCCGAGCCACATTGACCTGTGCGATCCGAAACCCGTGCTCAATCAGCTCGACGGCCAGAAGTTTCCCGGCGACATCAAATACGACAACGCGGCCGAGGCGAGTTCGCGAGTGCTTGGCTGTCCATGGCGATTTCGCAAGCACGGTGACTGCGGCATGGACTTTTCGGAGCTGCTGCCGCACTTCGGCGAGATCGCCGACGACATCACGCTGATCCGCTCGATGACCACTGGTGTGAACAATCACGGCGAGTCGTTGTACGCACTCAGTACCGGCCGCACGCAAGCGGGCCGGCCTTCACTGGGAAGCTGGTTGACCTACGGACTCGGCACTGAAAGCCAAGATTTGCCGGCGTATGTCGTGCTGACCGACCCGGGCGGCTTGCCGGTGCTGGGAACTCACAACTGGTCGAACGGTTGGCTGCCGGCGCTGCACCAAGGGACCGTCGTTCGCTCTCGCGAGCCGCGAATTCTCAATCTCGATCCGCCACCGCAGTTCAAGGGGCTGCCGCAAGAACGCTACCTCGAATTCGTGTCGAAGCTGAATCGCGAGCACCTCGCACGACATCCGGGGGAGACCGACCTCGAAGCTCGCATCGCATCGTACGAGCTGGCCGCGCGAATGCAGACGTCGGCGAAAGAGGCGCTCGACCTGTCGCAGGAAACCGAGGCGACTCAAAAGCTGTACGGTCTCGACAACGAGAAGACACGCGACTTCGGTACCCGTTGCCTGCTCGCGAGGCGGTTGATCGAACGCGGTGTGCGATTCGTCTCGGTCTACTCGTATGCGCAAATGTGGGATCATCACGGAGCCTTACGCAGTGCATTGCCTCAAGCCTGTCTGCGCATCGATCAGCCGTGCGCCGCGCTGGTCAAAGACCTTAAGCAGCGCGGACTACTCGACTCGACCGTCGTACATTGGGGAGGCGAAATGGGGCGGTTGCCGGTCATCCAAAATGACACTGGTCCGGATCGCGTCGGCCGAGATCACAACACCTTCGGCTTCTCCTCCTGGTTCGCCGGTGGCGGTTTCAAAGCCGGTCACACTCATGGAGCGACCGACGAGTTCGGTCATCGCGCCGTCGAGGGGACGGTCACGCATCACGACTACCATGCGACGTTGCTGCATTTGTTCGGACTCGATCCGAAGAAGTTGACGTTCATTCGCAACGCCGCGCCGCAATCGCTGATCGATGCCAATGCCACGGCGCGAGTCGTCAACGAAGTGCTGGCGTGAGGTCTCGGTCCATGTCCAGCAAGACATTCAGAACGGATCGTCGCTTGTTGGGAACGTGGCGTTCGGATCGTCGCAAAACAATGGCCGAGTGGGTGTGGCCACGGACCATGAAGCTCGACCGACGCAAATGGTTCGCCGGCCTGTTTGGACATTTGCGAGTGACGTACACGCCGCGACTGTGTGCCTGGACTCTGAAGGAATACAAGGAGCGAGGCCGTTACGAAGTGCTGGGAAGCGACGTGGATTCCGTGGCGATCGTCTTTGCCGGTCAAATTCGACAGATTCACTTCGAAGGGGACCACTACTGGATTTCGCTGGGTCGTAATCGTGAGTGGTTCAAGCGAGTCAAGACGCCAGAACGTCAGGCCGCAGCGCGGCGCTCTTGAGCGGCCTCCGGCAGATCCACCAGCGAGTGAATGTTGCCGCTCACCGGCGATGCCGCGAATCGACCATCTTGCTTGCAGATCTCGACGGGCAATCCGCCGATCGGGTTGAGCATCGTCGAGACAACTCGACCGGTGATCTCGGCGCCGTCAGTGACGCTCAACCGATACCGCCGCAGAATGCGCGGCAGGATGGTCTTCATGGTCATCAGAGCCAAAGGCGCGCCGAGGCACAGTCGCGGGCCGGCTCCAAACGGCAAGTACTCGTAGGGAGACGGGGCAATCGTCAGCCAGCGATCCGGATCGAACGTCTCCGGATTTGGAAACAGGTCCGGTCGATGTTGTGTCATGAATTGGCTGAAGATGATCACCGTGTTTCGCGGCAATGACAGCGGCCCCAGTTCCATCGGGACGGCATTGCTGCGCTGCGAGTAACTCGAAGCTGGCAGCACACGCATGCTTTCGCGAAGCACTCGGTCCAGCAGCAAACCCTTGCCGCCATCGAATGCCGCCAGCGGTTCGTCGTATACGCCGGCGAGCAGTTCGCGAAAGAGTGAACTCATCACCTCGGGATGCTGAGCCAACAAGAACAGAGTCCAACCCAGCGTCAGCGCCGAAGTCATGTGGGCCGCTCCAAACAGCACCGCGACGTGCCCGACGAGTTGTTCGTTCGAGACTCCGCCGGTTTGATCGTGACCTCGGATGAGTTGCGACAACAAGTCTGAGCCAAGTCTGCCCGCCTCGCGCCGGAAGCGAATCAGATCGAGAATCCGTGACTCCAACCGTTCTGCCAGAGCCAGCAATTCCTCGTAGCGCGGCATGAAATCTTCCGTCGGTAGAAATGCGCCGAGACTGAGGTGATGGTTTACCTCGACCCACGGGTCGAGCATTTCGCCAATCTCCAACGCGATCTCCATTTGATCCGCACCGAATAAGATTGAGCTGGTGATCCTCCGCATGAGTACAGTCATCTCTTGGGACAGATCCAGCGTTGCGCCGGGCTGCCAAGCATCAAGCATTTCGTCCGTCATCGAGGAAATCGTGTCGTGGTAAACACCGATCGTCCGCTTCTCGAACGGAGCGGCGACCATTCGCCGTTGTTGCTTGTGTTCGTCGCCGTTCATCGTCAGCAATCCGCTTGTCAGTCGACGCAGCGCCGACTTTTTCGGACCGCGAAGCGCGAAGAACCGCGAATGGAACAACTTCGAGTCGCTGAGAACTTGATGGTTCAGCTCTGGGCTGAAGATGAACACAAGCTGTTGCTCGGATTCGCGCAGAGCGGCGAGATCACCGTGTTCTCGATGCAGCTTTCGCATGCACCCAATCGGGTCGGCGACAAAATCATGCAGCCGTCCGTCCGTAATTGGAGGATTCCCCGTCCAGAGGTTGATGTCGGAAGTCGGTCGATTCATGAGGTCGGTCTTTCTCATCCCTGAACTACAGAACTGCAATCTGTATCTCGTTATAGGACTTTACCGCTAGACGAATTCGGCAGAATTCTTCGTCTTGCCTCGGCAAAACCGATTGGCCTAAAACCCGCAGCGGCTGGGGGTTCGTTTTTGGAAACTCCATGGCGGATCAATCCTCGAAACTTTTCCACGGATGGACGTTGTCATGATGAAAATCAGCTGGCGGCTTGGAAGCTGGATGCTGGTGGCCACGATACTTTCGGGGTGTGGAGGCGATTCAGGTTCTAAGCCACACGCCGAAAAAAAACTTGATACGACAACTCGTCAGGCATCACCGGCGTTGGCGATGAACGATGACGAGACGCCTGAAACGGGCGGAGTTGTACCCACCTCCGCAATTGGTGAGCCAAGCCAGAAATCGGATGTGGACGAAGATGAAACCAGGATCGCCGCGCCGGAAAAAAACTCTCCAGAATGGTTCATCCTGCAAATCACGCGACTCAAGTTGCGGCCGCTTGGAGATGAAGTCGACGCCTTCTCGCAATCACCTGACAAACAGGCTGAGTTGCGACGTGAACGGAATGAGCAGTTGGTCAACCTCGCCACCGAGGCAATTGCTCGAACTCACAAAAACAAGACAGAAGCTGGCCAGCGAGTTTTCGACTTGGCAGTCCATCATCTCTTGGAAGCCGAATTGCAGTTGGCTCTCACGGGGGACAAAGAACACATCGATGCAATTTACGAACATGCGAGTTCGTTGTACGAACGCGATCCCAAATCGAAAGCCGCCATCGAAGCGGGGCAAGTTCTGATTTCGTTCGCGCGGTTAAACGCTCAGCGGTTTGGTCAACAAGAACCAAAATGGCTCGAGGAGTACGGCCGGCTGGCGAGACAATTTGCCAAGAGCTTTCCACAAGAAGAACGGCAGGCAATCCCGATTCTGCTCGCTGCCGGCCAGAGCTGTGAATTCCACGGTCTGACAACGGATGCCATCCAGTCTTATGCGACTATTCAGGAACAGTTTCCGGAAAATCCGGCAGTAGATCGTGTCACCGCCATCTTGCGACGACTCAACCTGAAGGGTCGCCCCATCGAGCTCGCCGGTCCCACGCTTGGCGGCGGCTACGTCAATGCCGCCGAGATGACTGGCAAACCGATGCTAGTTGTGTTCTGGACAACACAAGCTCAGCCATTCGTGAGGCAGTTGCCGCACCTGCGGGAATTGCTCGGCCAGATTAACTCAGAACGATTGAATGTTGTGAGTGTGAATCTGGATGACGATGACAACGAATCCGCCGTTCAGACCTTTCTGGAAACCAATGGCTTGAATTGGCAAACGATCTTTCAAACGGACGCTGAAAAGCGAGGCTGGAATAATCCTGTGGCGACGTACTACGGGATCCAATCAGTGCCGCTGTTTTGGGTAGTTTCTGCCAAGGGGACCGTTGTCGATGCTTCCAACAACGTCCAACAGATTGAGCCACTACTCCGGAAGCTCATGATTTCCAGGCAGACTCCCCAGAGCGAGCAGAAGTGACCAATCCGGCACAGCACACAACCGCACCAACGGGTCTGTCAGTGTGGGTAATGTTTTATTGTGGATCGAGTTTCGTGCGAGCGGTTGGCTGGCGTGCATCGAACCTAGATCCTCCGGATCACGCCGATCACCATGCCGAGGATGTTAATGTTGTTTGTGCAGGTGGATTTCTTAGGCGTACTGATTGATTCCAATCGAACGCGGTTTCCATCCTGGAAGAATTTTTTGTAGTGCGTTTCCTTGTTGTCGATGACCGCGATCACACGATCGCCATCTCGGTAGAATTGTTGCATCCGACAGAGCAAAAAGTCGCCCTTGACGATGTGTTCATCGACCATCGAATCATCTGCCGCACGGTAGAGAAAATGGTCACCCGAACCCAACAAATCCATGAAGTCAATCTGCTCGTTGTCCTTGTTCTCTCTCAGCCGAGTTCCTTGGCCAAACTGGCCTCGGAGATCAACCGCAGTCTTTCGTTGTGGTTTGTCCGACAACTGGATTGCGCGCGAGAGATTTGGTTCTCGGGTAATCAGCCCTTTTTTTTCAAGTGCCCTCAGATGGCACATCACGCCGTTCGGTGATTTGATGCCAAATTCTTCACCGATTTCACGCACCGTCGGACCATAGCCGCGGTTCATGATGTTGTCTTTCACGAACTCGTAGATCTCTCGTTGGCGTGGAGTGAGATGTGAAGTCTTCACCATCAATACGTTAGCCATGCACAGCTTCCTTGGTTTGTAGTGTTTCACATAATGGTGAAAAACGGTGAGGCACTACTGTCTTTGAACACTACGCACAGACCGGTAGAAAAATACCTGGACAGAACGATTGATATACGGCTATTACCATCCTGACTCTTCGTTACGAAGTTTTCCAGCCTCTCCCAAATACGGTTTACCGTGGGTGGTCCGCGTGAGGTGGAGTTCGTCAGCCCGCTCGGCGAGTCGCGTAAGTCCCAGTGGGGCGGCTTCACCGGCGAATGAACCGGCAATTGTCGTTGTGCGGAAGCTCATGCGGTCGATCGCTCATTCCAATTGAATTTGGAGGAGCGAGGCGGGGTCAAACATTTCGATGGAGTACTATCCCGCGCGTGCAGCAGCGTCTGCCTGATATTGATTCAGCTTGTTGTACAGCGTCTTAAGCGCGATCCCCAGCTCGGAGGCGGCCTTTGGTTTGTCTCCGTTGTGTCGCGCGAGCGCGGAGAAAATCAATTCCTTTTCCATGGCCTGGATCGTTGTGGGCTTCGCTGTGGCAAGCGTTGTTCCGAAGCCCATTTCGAGTTCGTCACGTTGGAATTCCAGTGGACGTCGTCGATTGAGGCTTCCGGGAAGATCATCAGGAGAGAGAACGCTGCCGTTGGACAGGATGACGGCATGCTCCAGAGAATTGGCCAATTCGCGGATGTTGCCTGGCCATTCGTGCCTCGACAAGACCTCCAAAACTTCGTGCGACAGAAAGCCCTCTGGAACTCGGCGTCCCTTGAGATGCCGAACCAAAAGTGCATGAGCGAGTGCAGGGAGATCTTCCTTTCGATCACGCAATGCCGGCAGAGAAACCTCAAAAGTGTTGATGCGAAAGTAGAGGTCTTCACGGAATGTCCCTGCAGCGATCATGTCCGTGAGTGGTCGATTTGTTGCGCAGACGATGCGCACATCGACATGAAACGCCTCGTTCTCGCCCACTCGGCGGACTTCGCCGGACTCCAGAAACCGCAGCAGCTTGACCTGCATCGCCTTGTCCAGTTCGCCAAGTTCGTCGAGAAACAATGTACCGCCATCGGCGACTTCGAGCAGTCCTTTGCGGGCGGTGTCGGCCCCGGTGAACGCTCCTTTGCGATGTCCGAAGAACTCACTTTCGACAAGTTGTTCTGATAATGCTCCGCAGTTGACCGCAACGAACGGCATTGAGGATCTTGGACTGAGATCGTGAATGCGCCGAGCAACCAATTCCTTGCCGGTTCCGGTTTCTCCCAGAATTAGCACGCTGGAGTCGGTCGGAGCGATCTTGTCGGTGAGCCGTTTGACGCGTTGCATTGCGAGGGAATCGCCGACCAATTCCGAACCGCCTTGCACGGCTCGAAGCGTCTTTTCCAAGGCGATGGTCTTGTTCATCAAATTGCGGTGGTCGGCAACGCGCAGCAACAAGCCGTCGAGGTCGAACAGGCTGCAAGGCTTGGGGAGGAAATCAAAGACCCGCATTCGCAGACCCTGGATCGCGGCGTCCATGCTGCCGTGAGCGGTATGGATGATCGCTAGCGTGTCTGGCGCGAGTTCTTGCATCCGAGCCACCACGTCCCAACCGGTCAGTCCAGGCATTTGCAGATCGATGATCGCACAATCGAACGACTTCTCGGACAATGTTTTCAGTGCCGAGGCTCCATCCTCGCAAACAATGACATCGTGTCCGCGAGCCGGCAGTTCGACCGCCATGATTTGGCGGATGAGCGGTTCGTCGTCCACGAACAACACACGCAATTTGCAGCACGAGGCAGCGCTCAAGGCTCGACTCCCGACTCCATTCGGTGAGGCTTCCCGCAAAGTGCTGCGGGACAGCGTGGTTTCAGTCCGTTTCGACATTCCGTGTCACGGAAGGTGGGGGTTGATAGCAGATTCACACAAGGCAGGCAACGGGGGTTGACGAGGTGAACTCAGGCCACTTTTTGCTGAGAATTTGCGACGCGTGGCAGGCTTAGACGAAACGTACTGCCGCAGCCAGAACCGGCGCTGGCTGCCGCGAGACGGCCGCCGTGTTCGGTGACAATGCGATGGCAGATCGGCAAGCCCAATCCTGTCCCTTGCCCCGTCGGTTTCGTAGTGAAAAACGGGTCAAAGATTCTGCGAAGGACATCTGCTGACATGCCGCACCCGGTGTCTTGAAATTCCAATTCGACATGGTCGGTGAATTCGTTTAAACGGATTTCCAAGCGTCCAGCAACCGTGGATGAGGATTCCGAATTCGACAGGCTTGCCAGACTGGATCCCGAGAGACGCGGACGGCGATTGACTTGTCGAGTGGCATCTTCGATCGCGTCCAGGCCGTTTGCGACAAGGTTCAGTACAACTTGCTTGATTTCATTGCCGTTGACTTCCAGCACGCAAGGTTCGGAGCGGTCGAATACGATTTCACACTCGCGGTACTTGCTCATCGCGCGGACGAGGTGCATCACCTCGTGGATGATCTGCGTGAGATCCTGATTGGCTCGCAGGCCATCGCCGCCCCGTGCAAAGTCGAGAAGCTTAGCTGTGATTTGCTGACAGCGAGACGATTCGCATTGGATCATCTTCAAGTAGTTTTCGACAAACGCGGCGTTCTGCGGCGAGACATTGCCGAACAAGGTGGCGAATCGAGTCAGCAGCGACTCACTCGTCCAGCGGATCGCAGTCAGTGGGTTGTTGAGTTCGTGAGCAATTCCGGCCGAGAGAAAGCCCAATCCGGCGAGTCGCTCTTGTCGAGTCAGTTGCTCGGCCAGTTCCCGGGCATCTCGCTCCAGCTTGTCGCGAGTCTCGACGAAGCGGTCAGTCATGCGATTGAACGAATCCGCCAGTTCGGCAAATTCATCGCGAGTGTCCAGCCGCACTCGGTAATCGAATTTTCCTTGAGCGACTCGATGAGTTCCTTCAAGCAGCTTTTTCCACGGCCGCGAAATCCAACGTCTTCCGGCGAACAAGCCGACAACCAACAACATCACCACCAACCCCGTCGAAATTGAGACCCACCACAGGCTGGCTCGATAAGTCTGACGTGACGTCACGAGCAATTGCGGCAGGCTGGTGCCGAAATCAGGAATTCCAGCCGCGATGTCCTGCAAAGCATTGACCTGATTTCGGAGCGAAGTCCTGGCCTTGTTGGTTTGTTTTGGATCGAGGAGCAGGCGTTGTTCGCGACGCATTTCTCCCAAACGATGATCAATTTCCCAAAGTCGCTCCTGAGCCAGATCGCGAGCAGCGGCGAATCCAGGCTGCGACGGTAACCTCGCTAGTTTTGTCGTGGCTTCGCCGGTGCGCACTTCCGCGTTGGCCAATCGGTCTTGGAAGAGCCATTGTCGCGCCGCACATCCGTCGGTGTCATCTGGCAGTCTGGCCTGCAGAGGTTCCAGCATCGCGGCAAACGCTTCGATCAACTCGCGCCGCTGCGGAATGCTGTTCAAATGGCGATCCAGATCACTGACGACATCGCGATATGAGAGGATGGCCCAGAGACTGCTGATGGTCAAAGTGCCGACGATCGTCAGCACCAACCCCACACCGATCAGCATTTTGCCTTTGAGGGTAAACATCGCGGTCGTCGATCCCTGACGATCTGGCTCCGGTCACAGGCGGAAATTGTAGCGGATGCTTCCGTGGTGTTCGACAGCAATTCACAAAAATGGCCCTCTGAGATGGAGTCAACGAGTCCGATCACAACTGGTTGTTGACTTCAGGCGATGCGGACGTGGAGCGTTGAAAGCGCTACAGCGCGAATGACACGCCGGACCTGTGGAAGACCGGCGAGCAGCCTGTCGGTTCGATGAAGGACGCGGTTGGATTGTTGACTGATTATCTCATCGAGATGGAAGCCGAAGACGAGGTCGGATTGTCGATCTACACGCATACGAACTCCACGGGAGCGATTCTGGAGTATGGCGTGAGCAAGAATCGTGGCCAGATCCAATCGACGACTCAGCAACGTCGAGCGGAGCACTACAAGTCGGAAAGGAACATCTCGGCCGGCATGAAAATCGGACGAGATGAATTGGTCGCGCATGCTTGCCCACGAACTGTACGCTTGATCGTGCTGATAACTGACGGCGTTCCCAATGAACCCACAAGCTCCTCCGCCGCAAATGATGCCGACATCTCGGAAGCCAACGCCGCCAAGTTCAAGATTCTCGCGATCAGCCCAGGATCTGACAGGGACACTTCGCTGATGCAACAAGTCGCCGACATCACAGGGAGCGAGCACTTCGACATCCCCGGAGGCTCCACCGTCGTGGCAGTTCGGGATCAGTTGAAAATCGTGTTCCGCAAGATCGCCAATAGCCGCGCGCTGAAGCTGATCGCCGATTGATAGTGCGAAGCCGCGCTTTGAAGTGAACATTTCCGTTTGAGAATCACTTCCCTTGGCGGCCGATCCACTTCTTCCAATCCCGTTCAAGCGTATCAATTTCGCCAAACGTGGATTGAAATTCGCGCAGACGGTCGTCTGGAGAGTCGGCGATCAGGCGCGGTTTCCGTTGGATCGACTTCAAATAGCCCACGGCATCGTCGCGGCGTGTCTTGAGCAGGAAAAAGGTCAGGGCCCAGGACTCGGAGTACGCGGCCCGTGCCTGATTGGCATTCAGGAAACTCATGTCCGATTGAATCAGGTCTGTCAGCGGCAGAAACTCGCGCGGTCCCCGAACAGTTTCGCGGAAGTCTTTCAGTCGCGGAGCGTTCACACGGCCGATCGTTTTCCAGCCAGTGCGGCTATCGAGGTCGGGCACTTCGAAGAACATCGCCATCCCTTCCGTCAGCCAGCGCGGGTTGTCGGTGTATCGAGTATGCAATCCGCAGTTGAAGGCCAGTTGATGCGTCGCCTCGTGGACCATCGTCGCGACGTTGAACGATGAGGCTTCGAGCTTCCGTCGAACGTCTCCCGCCGTCTTGACCGGAGTCGAGTTTGGACCGGCGGTCAAATCAAACAGGATGATCCGATTGGTGGGTTCGGAAAAATATCCCGGAGCCTGCGCCGCATCAGCGCGGTCATGCTTCGTCGCAAATTCGGCGTATTCCGTGCGATCTTTGAGCACTACTGCCCCCAACGGAAACTCCGGCTCGCGCAGTTCGAGGCCGGCATCTTTCCAGTAGCTTTGGAAAGCATCGTGCAGGCGTTCGAAGAGCGATCCGCACCACTCGGCGTAAACGCGACCGGCAGTCGAGCAGACGACGAAGTGTCTCGTGACGACGACTTGTGTCGGCGTCTTGATGCCGAACTCGGCCACCTCGCGCACAAGCTGTTCGCCGAACTGTTCCGCGCTCACGGGCTGGAAGGGATCTTCGGTCGCCTCGCGCTTCTGAAGCTGCTTGGGAGTCACGTTCCACAACCGGCCATCGCGCCCTTCCAGCAGCAGTCCGCCATCCTGCGCTTCCAACAGCACGCGCGACTCGATCGTGCGTGAGACGGACTTCACGTCGGTGAAGGTGACGAGCTGCATTCGTGGTGCCGGAGGGTCATCGCCGTCGGCAAGATTCACCGTGAACGTGGCGATCACGCAGAATGCCGAAATCAGGAGCCGCAAGGCTCTCCGAGGGATGGCTTTTGGATTGTGCCGCGACATGATCGAGCCTCTGTTGATCACGGCACTCTCGCGGAGCACCGTCAGCACTGCAAGGCGGCTTTCTGTCATACGAACCCATAGCGTCAGCGAAGGCGCAGGCTTCACAGGCGACCGATCATGGAAGTCACGGTTGGCGAGCACTCGCCCCTGCTGGCGCTTCGGGGTAGTGTCCGTCTTCCAGGATTTGCGATTGTCCGTTCCGAACGCACCACGAAAGCTGCCCATGAAGTCCTCTCCGTCCGACGATACGAAACATGCTGCCAAGCGAACTCAGCCGAATGCGCTGGGTTTGGAAACCAGTCCCTATCTGCTGCAACATGCCCTCAATCCGGTCGACTGGTTCCCGTGGGGAGACGAAGCGTTGTCGCGGGCGAAGCAACGCAATAAGCCGATCTTCCTGTCGATCGGCTACAGCGCGTGTCACTGGTGCCATGTAATGGAGCATGAGAGCTTCGAGAACTCCGAGATTGCGGCGCTGATGAACGACCTCTTCGTCTGCATTAAAGTCGATCGGGAAGAGCGGCCGGATCTCGACCAGATTTACATGTCCGCCGTGCAGATGCTGACAGGCCGAGGGGGCTGGCCGATGTCGGTGTTTCTGACATCCGACCAGCGGCCGTTCTACGGCGGAACGTACTGGCCGCCGACATCGCGAATGGGGATGCCGGGCTTTCGAGACATCCTGATTGGCGTGTCCGAGGCTTGGCAGAATCGTCGCGAGGATGTCCTTCGCAGTGCGGATGAACTGACTGGCGAAGTTGTGCGAGCCGCGCGCGAATCATTGCCGCGCTCCGGTCTGAGCCTCGCCACGCTGCGCGGCGCGATGGGGCAATTCCTGCAACGAGTCGATTGGCAGCAGGGGGGGTTCGGCGGTGCTCCGAAGTTTCCACACCCAATGGATCTGCGCGTGCTGCTACGCTGCTGGCAGCGGTTCGGCGAGCAAGAGGCTCTGGATGCCGTGCGATTGACGCTCGACAAGATGGCGAACGGCGGGATCTACGATCAGCTCGGTGGCGGCTTTCATCGATACTCGACCGACGCGCAATGGCTTGCGCCGCATTTCGAAAAGATGCTCTACGACAACGCGCTGCTCGTCCAAGTTTACCTCGAGGCGTTTCAAGCAACCGGTAACGCAAATGACGCGAGGGTCGTGCGTAACACGCTTGATTATGTGCTCCGCGAAATGACGCAGCCGCAAGGAGGATTCTATTCGACGCAGGACGCCGACAGCGAAGGCGAGGAAGGCAAGTTCTTCGTCTGGACGGAGGACGAGGTACTCGCGTTGCTCGGCCCGGAAGACGGCCGAGTGTTTTGCGACGCCTACGACGTGACTCCGGACGGCAACTGGGAAGGGCACAACATCCTTAATCGCCCGAAGCTTCACGAGCAGGCCGCGAAGGTGTTGCAAGTCTCGCCAGAGGAACTTGAAACCGTGCTCGCTCGCTGCCGAACGAAATTGTTCGACGCGCGATCGCGACGAATCGCTCCTGGCCGCGACGACAAAGTGCTCGTCAGTTGGAACGGGCTGATGATCGCCGCGATGTCGCAAGCGGCGGCGATACTCGGCGAGCCACGCTACGCGGTTGCTGCCGCCGCTGCTGCCGACTTCATTTTGAACAACATGCGTGACGCAAACGGGTGGTTGCTGCACTCGTTCAAGGAC
Organism: Planctomycetota bacterium; assembly: GCA_016872645.1. Classification (GTDB taxonomy): domain Bacteria; phylum Planctomycetota; class Planctomycetia; order Planctomycetales; family Planctomycetaceae; genus SXKJ01. The sequence continues at coordinate 13,279 of VGZH01000060.1, forward strand.
GGCCAAGCTCGATTCAACGCCTACCTCGACGACTATGCCTGCCTGATCGACGGCTTGATCGATCTGTATCAAGCGACGTTCGAGCCACGCTGGTTGGATGCTGCTCTCGAATTCGCGGAGCAGATGCTTTCGCGATTCGAGGATGCGCGATCCGGCGGGTTCTTTTACACGTCGATCGACCATGAGCAACTCGTCGCGCGTGTGAAGGACACGCAGGATAACGCCACGCCATCGGGCAACGGCATGGCGGCGTTCGCACTCGCTCGGCTCGGAACTCTGACTGGACGGGCGAAGTTGCTCGGCCGAGGTTATGCAACGCTGGAAGCGATGTCCGGTCAGCTCGACAAGTTCGCGATGGCCAGCGGGCAATCGCTCCTCGCGTTGGACTTCGTGTTGGGGCCGACTCAGGAGATCGTCGTGGTCGAATCCGGCGAACCGACTGCGGACGCAGTGTTATCCGAACTGCATCAGCGCTTTTGGCCCAACAAAGTTGTGGCCCGGCGGCTAAGCCAATTGGCCGACATCGATTTGCCCGGTTCGTTACGCGATTTATTGTCTGGCAAACAGTCTTCCACCAGTGAATTGACGACGTTTGTTTGCGAGCGAGGCAGTTGCCAAGCTCCGCTCATCGGACTGGAAGCCTGGCGTGAGTTTCTGGCGGCGCGAGACGTTGTTCGATGAAGCATGGGAGGCTCAGCTTCAAGCAAGCAGTGCCACCCATGCAGCAACGTAGGCGAGTCGCGGTAGCGACTGAGCTAAGCGAATACACCCCACGCCGGTTTGCCGTTCGCGGCCGGCAGCGGGCGGTTCAGTTTGTCGCGGAGTTCCGTGTCGGGGTCGATGCCCATCGCTGCGAACATCGTCGCGGCGAGATCACCCAGTGGCACTGGGTCACGATCGGGATACGCTCCGTGCTTGTCGGATTGGCCGTGGACGTGGCCGCGTTTCACGCCGCCGCCCGCCAGCAATACGGTGTAGCAACTCGGCCAGTGATCGCGGCTGATGTTCGCGTTGATCTTCGGGGTGCGGCCGAATTCCCCCATCCAGACCACGAGCGTCGTGTCGAGCAGCCCACGCTGTTCGAGATCGGTCAGCAACACTGGCAGCGTGTGTTCGGTCATCGGCAAGTGCCGAGCTTTTAAAATCGGATATGCTCGTGTGTCGTTGAAGCCGTGCGTGTCCCAGCCGCCGCTGGTGGTGCTCTGCCCGCCGATGCTCTCGTCGAAGTAGACGTTGACGAACTTGACGCCCGCCTCGACCAACCGCGTCGCGAGCAAGCAGCTCTGACCGTAGGTCGTCCGGCCGTAGCTGTCACGAGTCTTCGCCGGTTCGTGCGAAAGATCGAATGCATCGCGGACGCGCGACGACGACAACATCGCCAGCGCGCGGTCGTAGTATTCGTCGATGCCGCGAGCGGTCGCCGAATGTTCCAGCAGCCGAGTCTGCTGGCTGATGATCCGCTGCATCTCGCGCCGGCTTTGCAGGCGATCGGCGGAGAGGTTCGACGGCAAGCTCAATTCTGGCAACTTGAATCCGGAGTCATTCGGGTCCGCCGTGATCAGTAACGGGTCATGCCGCTTGCCGAGAAAGCTGGCGTGTTGACCCGGCGTGACCGAGCCGTCGCGAATGATGTGCGGCAGCGAGACGAAGGTCGGCATCGTCTCGGCATTCGGAGCGATACGATCCACGACTGAGCCATAGGCGGGAAACAGTTCGATCGAATCCTTCAGCCGGATGTCGTCCACGGGCGGAGCGTGCCCAGTCAGCGCGTGGTACGCCGCCGAGTTGTGATTCTTCATCGAGTGAAACACGGTACGCACGAGCGTGACTTTGTCGAGTATCTTCGCCGTCTGAGGCAGATGCTCGCAGATGCGAACACCCGGAATGGCCGAATCGATCTGCCCGAACAAACTGCGGATGCCTTCGGGAGCATTCGGCTTCATGTCGAACGTATCGACATGGCTCGGCCCGCCGAACTGGTAGAGGAAGATGATGGACTTCGCTCGTCCGGCCCGCTTGCGAATTGCCGGGTTGACCGGCTGCGCCTCCTCGGCCGCGAACAGCTTCGACAGCGACAGGCCGAGCAAGCCGGTCGCTCCCGCCGTGATCGCGGTGCGGCGAGGCATCAGTGATGAAGATCGGTCGAACATCAAAGACCCCGTAGCATGGGCACTTCCGCCCGTCCGGATCAGGCAAGTGTGCCCAACCATTGAACGAGATGAGTTTGCGGCTCGACCAAAGCAGGTTCAAGGGTCAAGGCTGTACGGAAGGAGAAAATCGCACCGACCACAACGGTTGCGATGGCTCGTGAGTGAGGACCAGCTCTCCGTCCAACCGCAGACCACTCAACCGCAGTCGAATCGAAGTTTCGGATTCCATCAGCCATTCCGTCTGACCGTGATCCCAACGGACGACTCGGCCTCGCTCACGGCTGACCGGGCCTTCGTAGTCGAGGTACAGCAGCCGATGATCACCAATTGCTTCTGCCGAGAGGTCAATCGCTTCAGCTGCAGATCGCCAACGATTGGGACTCTCCAGTAAACGCCATGACTTCAGGACGTCGCCGCGCTGCACCAGCAAATCCCAATGGACGAATGGGTGATCGTGAGTGAGCAAGGCGAAGCGTGGCATAGTCGTGGAGGGTCTAGCGTCTCGGGGCTAGGGGTTGGGAATCTGCAGGGCTTTTCTAGCCCTCGGTCCCTAGTCGCTAATCCCTGTTCTCACTGCATCACGCCTTTCGTGATGCTCATGAAGGCGTCTTCGAGCGTTTCGGTTTTGCCTTGGAATTCAATGACTGGGAAACCCTTCTGAATCAGGCCGCAGAGCAGTTGACGCTGCGCGTCCGGGTCGCCGTCGAATTCAAAGCTGACATCGAGGCCGGCGACTTGCACCGCGCTGACGTACGGTTGCTCGAACAGCCAGCGTTCCAAAGCGGCGGGGCTGTGCTTCGGGTCTTCGTCGGCCAGCAGCTTGACGGCAAGCGATTTCCGGCCGGTTTGACCATCCTCGCGCCGTTGTCGCTTCGAGAGCTCTTCGATTGTGCCAAAGGCGAGCACACTCCCGGCTTCGATGATCGCGGCGGAATCGCAGATCTCGCCCAGTTCAGTGAGGATGTGCGAGCTGATCAAAATGGTCTTGTTCATCTGCGTAGCCATCAGTCGAATCAGCTCGCGCAGTTCGATGCGGGCGCGCGGGTCAAGTCCGGCGGCCGGCTCGTCGAGGATCAGCACTTGCGGATCGTGAATCAGACATCGGCCCAGGGCGAGTCGTTGCGATTGTCCCTTCGAGAGCGTGGCGATCGGTTTCTCGGCGAGCTTGCGCAGTTCGGTGAAGACCAGCACGTTCTCCAGCGAGTTGCGCCGCTTGGCTCCGCGTAGACCGTAGGCTCGCGCGAAGAAGTCGAGGTACTCGATAACATTCATGTTCTGGTACTTGCCGAAGTGATCGGGCATGAAGCCGAGCACTCGACGAACTTTGTCCGGGTCATCGATGACCGAGTGGCCGCAGACGAACGCATCGCCGGCCGTCGGCGTATCGAGCGTCGCGATGATCCGCATCGAAGTCGTCTTGCCAGCGCCGTTGGGACCGATGTAGCCCAGCACCTGCCCCGGATATGCCTTGAATGAGACATCATTGACCGCCTTGAGTTTGCCGAAGAAGCGATGCAGGTGCCGCAATTCCAGCACGGGTTCTCCCGACCAGGACTTTGGCCGTGTGGAAGCTGCTGACTCGGACAAGTCCAGCATCGGCGACTCTTCGGCGTCGTTGGACACACTGCCGTTCGTGGGTTGATCGCTCATGGGGGACGAATCCTCGTGTCGCGAACGGAATTCTTGGACGACGGCATTTCAGCATCCATTCACCCGAACAGCAACGCGCCGATGGCTTACTCAGCACTCGCTACGATCGGCACATCTGGCATCAACCACTTTGACCTTGAGCGAATTGATGCTGTTCGACCGTCGCTTCTGGACACACTTGCTGGCGGCTCGCAATTCTGTGGTGTTGCTCGGCTCACCAATCACTCATTTATTCGCGAGGAACTTGCCATGCGTTTCCGTCTGCTCCGTCCGTTGGTTTCGTGTGTTGCGTTGTTGCTGTCGGTCGTTGCGTTTGCTGAAGACAAGCCGGCCACTGAGCCAAAACCGGCCCCAGCTCCCGCCGCGAAAGCCCCGACGAATTTGTCCGGTCATTGGAGCGGCACCTGGCTGAGCCACTCCAACGGTCACGACGGCCCGATCACTGGCGACTTCCGCAAGATCGACGATGACCACTACTGCGTCCATTTCGATGGCCGGTTTTGGGGACTGTTCCCGTTCGAGTACGACGTCGTGCTGACGGTCACCGAACGCAAAGACGACAAACTGACGATGTCGGGTTCGTCGGACCTCGGTTTTCTGTTCGGCACATTCGGGTACACGGCGACCGTGACCGACACAAGCTTCGTGGCGTCGTACTGCTCGAAGCGCGACCGGGGCGTCTTCAACATGACCCGCTGCACCCGTTGCTGCTGTCAGTAGCGGTCGCAAGGTACGACTCCGGTGCCCATATTCGCCAGAACTTGGGCTCGCACGATAATGGCGCACACTCTGGCGAGTGTGGCTAGGGTTCTTCCGCGCTTGTGGCTGCGCTTGCCTCGCCGCACAATACTGCTCCGTTGTTTGATCCCCAAGTCCTCACACGGAGCCTGTCTCATGCGATTGTTCTCTCGTTCTGCCATTTTGTTGGGTTTGAGCCTCTGTGCCTCGTCCGCGTTGTTCGTCGCGAACCGTTTGTCGGTGGCGACCGCTGCTGATTCGAAGGGGATCGTGGCGATCACCATCGAAGAGGCGAAGAAAGATCCCGACTTCGCCATTCAAGGTGAGTACGAAGGGGATCTCGGTGGCCAAGACGAGAAACAAAAGTGGGGCCTGCAAATCATCGCGCAAGGGGACGGCAAGTTCCGGGCGGTCGCGTACCCCGGCGGATTGCCGGGGGCCGGTTGGGACAAAGAAAAGAAGATCCAAGTGGACGGCACCGCGAAGGACGGCGTCGCGACGTTCAACGGCGAGCAAGGTTCGGCCACGATCAAGGACGGAGTGGCGAAGATCACCTCTCCGGATGGCAACCCGCTGGGCGAGATGAAGAAGGTCGAACGCAAGAGTCCGACGATCGGCAAGAAGGCGCCTGATGGTGCGGTGGTCCTGTTCGACGGCAAGAACGGCGACGCCTTCACCGACCCGAAAAAATTTGCCGACGGGCTGATGTCGCAAGGAATCACCAGCAAGCAGAAGTTCGGCGACTTCTCGCTGCACATGGAATTCCTGCTGTCGTACATGCCGGCCGCTCGCGGTCAGGGCCGGGCCAACTCCGGCTGCTACATGCAAGGTCGCTACGAGGTGCAGATCCTCGACAGCTTCGGACTCTCCGGCGAGAACAACGAGTGCGGCGGCATCTACACAATTGCCAAGCCGAGCGTGAACATGTGCCTGCCGCCGCTCGCGTGGCAGACCTACGACGTCGACTACACCGCTGCGAAGTACGACGGCGACAAGAAGACCGCCAATGCCAAGATGACCGTGCGGCACAACGGCATCGTCATCCACGAAAACGTCGAGCTCCCGAAAGCCACGACGGCCGCCCCCGTGGCCGAAGGTCCGGAGACCGGGCCGATCTACATCCAAGATCACGGCAACCCGATCCGCTTCCGCAACATTTGGCTGGTCGAGAAGAAGTAACAGTGTGAACCAATTCGCTGAGTTGACGCCAGAAGCCTCTTGAAGAAGGGTGCCCGACGATGATCGCTCGCGGTTCTCGAAGTGTGTGGACGCTGATCGCTCTCGCGACGAGTCTACTAAGCAACCTTGGCTCGTCGGCGCAGGACTCCGATTCGAAACCGAAGACTCGGTCTGTTACACCCGTCGAGATCAAGCCGGAACGGCGAACGCTTAGCCCCGGAACTCCGCTGAGCGTGCGGACGTTGGTGCTGCGTCCGCCTCAGATTCCGAGCGTTCTCAGTTGGACGATCGAATCGAAGCGGCATCGCGGATATCTGGTTGCGACGGCGCTCAGTCCTGATGCCAAGCAGCTCGCGACAGGCGGACTCGACGGCATCATTCGGATTTGGGACGCGGAGACCGGCGAGTTTCAAAAGGCATTCGTTGGACATGACAGTTACATCTATGACCTCGCGTGGTCGCCGGACGGTCGCACCTTGGCGTCGGGTGGTTCGTGGGACGCGACAGCACGGCTGTGGGATGTCCGCTCGGGATTGAATCTGCGGAGCCTCAAGCATCCGGGATACGTTGGGAAGGTCGCGTGGTCTCCGGATGGCCGGATGCTAGTGGTCTGTGGTGGCGAGAGCGGCATTTGTCTGTTTTGGGACGTGACTATCGGTGCCGAACGAGGCAAGGTCGAGCACGGCCGTCACGTTCTGAGCTGCGCGTGGTCACCAGACGGAGCGTCGGTCGTCTTCACCTGCTCTGGGCAGGCGACGCAGGTGTTCGACACGGAGGAGTTCAAGACTCGCAAATCGCTCGGAGATGCGGCTCTGACCGAGACGAATTACTCGGCTGCGTGGTCGCTGGACAACAAACTGCTTGCGGTGGCGACGAATGTTGGCACGAAAATCTTTGACGCGAAGTCAGGCGACTTGAAACAGACGCTCGCCGGCCCGATGACGACTGTCGCGTGGTCTCCCGACGGCAAGGTGCTGGCGACGGCGTACTCCGGCAATCCGGTGCAGACTTGGAACACCGCCGATTGGAAGCTCATCAAAGCTTTGCCGATCGGTGCATCCGCACTTGCGTATTCCAACGACGGATCACGGCTCAGCTTGATGACTTCTTCGACGGTCACGCTCTGGGATGTCGCGGCTGACAAGGCTTTGCCGACAATCGACGCCAGCGGTCCCGCATCGCGAGCGATGTGGACGACCGGCAAGTTCATGGCATCGGGAATCGGCACAAACGTTGTGTCAGTGTGGGACATCGCAACCGGCAAGCTGGCGAAGAAACTCGAAGGGCATACCGCTCCGATCACCGCGATTGCTTGGGCTCCGAACAACAAGACGCTGGCGTCCGCTTCAGCCGACAAGACGGTGCAAGTTTGGGACGCTCAAAAAGGTGAGCTGCTGAAGAAACTGGAAGGGCACACGGCAGGAGTCGCAGTCTTGTCGTGGGCGCCCAACGGCAAGCAACTTGCGAGCGGCAGCCACGACAAGTCAGTGCGGCTGTGGGATACCGTCACCGGCAAGTCGACGAAGACGCTCGACGATCATCCTGCCGCCGTCACGCTCATGGATTGGAACGGCAAGATGCTGGTTGCCGGAGGTCCGTCGAATACGATCTTCGTCTGGAACACGACGACCGGTCAGACCGTTCGCAAACTGGAAGTCTCCGGACAAGCGCAGTCGCTGTCGTGGTCTCCTGATGGAAAGGTGATCGCGACTGGCGGCGTCGATGACGCCATCCGCATTATGAATCCTGCGAACGGATCAACCCACGCCAAGCTCAGCCTGCCAGGCGAGCCTCCGTCCGTGACCGCTTTGGCCTGGAGCGCGAAGGGAGAAACGATCGCCTCCGGCCGAGCCAATCACACCGCTCAAATCTGGGATCCGCAAACCGGCAAGGTGGCGCACAACGTCGCGACGATGGCTCCGGTGCAGGAGGTGATGTGGTCGGACACGCTGCGCACTCTGGCCGTTGGCACCACGGACCGCTGCGTCCGATTCTTCGACACCAAAAGTGGCAAGCTCCGAGCGACCTTGATCACCGACCACGACCAAGTCCCCGCCATCACCGCCGACGGCCACTACCGCGCCGACTCCGAACCGAAACTGGTCTACGTCGTCCAAACTGAGTCGTCACAGGACACGTTGTCTCCTGCCGACTTCGCCAAGAAGTACCGCTGGAAGAACTCTCCTAAAGACGTGAAGCTCGCGGACTGAATTATGGAGTGCGATTTGCCGGCATCGCTTTTCTCTGCGTGCGTTGCTCTCCTGCGTGAAACTCTGCCTTTCAAGAACGTGGAATCGTCATGACTAAATCGTTTCGTATCGCCGTCATCGCGGGTGACGGCATTGGCCCCGAAGTCATTCGCGAAGCGATTCGAGTCGCCGATGTGGCGGTTCCGAAGTCGGACGCTCGATGCGAGTGGACTCACTTTCCGTGGGGGACCGACTACTACTTTCAGCACGGGCGCATGGCTCCGGCCGATTACCTCGACACGCTGGCCGGGTTCGATGCGATCTTGCTGGGAGCGGTCGGGCATCCGAGCGTGCAGGATCATGTGACGCTCAACGGATTGCTGTTGCCGATTCGGCGGCGGTTCGATCAGTGCGTTTGCTTGCGGCCGGCGTACCTGTATCCCGGCGTCGATAGCCCGCTGCGGAACAAGCCGGGAGGCAGCATCGATATGCTCGTCTTCCGCGAGAACACCGAAGGGGAATACGCCAATATCGGCGGCTTCCTGTATCGCGGGATGCCCGAAGAGTCGGCGATTCAAACGAGCGTGTTCACCCGCAAAGGCTGCGAACGCATCATCCGCGCGGCGTTCGAGAAAGCGGTGACTCGGCCGAAGCAGCGTGTCGCGTCGATCACCAAGAGCAACGCTCAAGGCTACGGCATGGTGCTGTGGGACGAATGCTTCGCTCGGGTGGCCGCCGAGTTCCCTAGCATCGCCACCGAATCACTGCTGATCGACCGAGCCGTGATGGAATTCGTGCGCCGTCCCGAATCGTTCGACGTGGTTGTGGCCAGCAACCTCTTCGGCGACATCCTGACCGACCTCTCGGCCATCATCGTCGGCAGCATGGGCCTCGCCGCCAGCGGCAACATCGACCCGACTCGCAAGCACCCCAGCATGTTCGAACCAGTCCACGGCTCCGCCCCCGACATCACGGGCCAAGGCATCGCAAATCCGCTGGCCGCGATCCTGTCCGTCGCGATGATGTTTGAACACTTGGAACTCGACACGGCGGCCAAGTCGATTCATTCAGCCGTCGCGACGGTCTTGGCCACCAAAGGGCCAAAGACGCCAGACCTCGGCGGCTCAGCGACGACAGCACAGGTGAGCCAAGCGATTCTTGAAAGAATCGCTTAACCCGCCATCAGGGTTACTTTCCCGCGAGTATTTCCTTCAGCAAATTCGGTGGCGACATCGGCAATTTCTCCATGCGGACGCCAACAGCATTGGCGATCGCGTTGGCGACTGCGGCAGGTGGCGGGACGATGGGGACTTCGCCAACGCCGCGGACGCCGAAGGGGTGTTCGGGGTCGGGGACTTCGACGAGGATCGTGTCGATCATGGGGACGTCGTAGATCGTCGGGATACGGTAGTCGAGGTAGCTGGCGTTGCGCATCACGCCCTTGTCGTCGTACCAGTATTCTTCGTTGAGCGCCCAGCCGATCCCTTGGACGACTCCGCCTTGGAGTTGGCCTTCGACGTAGCTGGGATGAACTGCTGTGCCGACGTCTTGGCTGATCGTGTAGCGGAGGATTTGTGTTTTGCCAGTGTCGGGATCGACTTCCACATCGACGCAGTGCGTGCCGAAGGAACCGCCTTGATTGGCTTCGGACGAAAAACCTCGACCAATGACCGGGCCTCCGCAGTGGTTGACTTGTTCGGCGAGGGCTTTGAACGTGATGTTCTTGCCGGGACCGATGAGGCTCGCGGTGGCGACGTCGTAGCTGACTTGGCTGGGATCGACATCCCACAGAACGGCGGCGCGTTGGACCATTTGGCGTTTGATGTCTTCGCCCGCTTCGTAGGCGGCGATGCCGGTGGCGAAGGTGACTCGGCTGCCGCCCGTCACGTCGTTGTAACCGACGGCGTCGGTGTCCACGACGTTCGGATTGATGTCGGTCGCGGTCAGGCCAAGCGTTTCGGCAAGCTGCATCGCGATGCTGGCTCGTGAGCCGCCGATGTCGGTCGTACCCAGCGACAGCGATACGCTGCCGTCGGTGTTGACGGTCGCAAACGCGGCGCTCTTCAAACCGCAGTTGAACCAGAAGCCGGATGCGACGCCTCGACCCACCTTGCCACCAAACTTTGGTTTCGGCAGCGGCGTCGAGTAGTGTTCGCTCTTCTTGAGATAATCGACCGTTTCCCACATGCCGATGCGCGGGAAGACCGGGCCATCGACTCGGCGAGTCCCTTCCTTCGCGGCGTTTTTCGCACGGAACTCCAGCGGGTCGAGCTTGAGCTTCTCGCAGATCTCGTCGATGACGCTTTCGACGGCGAAGGCTCCGTTGGTCGCGCCGGGTGCTCGATAGGCATTCGTCCGCGGCTTGTTCACGCAGACGTCGTAGCCATCGACGCTGCCGTTCGGGACGTCGTAGCAGGCGAAGGCACACATCGCCGCCATGCCGATCGGCGAACCGGGGAACGCACCGGCGTCGAACGCCATGTACGCGGTCCCGGCGGTGATCTTGCCGTCGCCGTCCACGCCGATCTTGACCTTCATGTACGACGCGGGTGTCGGGCCGGTCGCTTCGAGCACGGCCGCTCGGTCCATCACCAGCTTGACCGGCTTGCCGCTCTTCTTGGAGAGCGCCGCCGCAACCGGTTCGAGGTACACGGAAATCTTCCCGCCGAAGCCGCCGCCGATCTCCGTCGGCACGACCTTGATGTGGCCCAGCGGCACGCCGAGCAACTCGGAGCATTGCTGCCGCACCGTGAACGAACCCTGCGTGCAGCACCAAATCGTGACGCGGCCGTCCGGATTCCAAGTCGCGGTCGCGGCGTGCGGTTCGATGTAGCCTTGATGCACCGTGCCGGTCACGAACTCACGCTCGACGACGACCTTCGCCTTCGCGAACCCGTCGGCGACGTTCCCCTTCTCGAAATGGAAATGCTTCGCGACGTTTGTCGGGGTCGAGCCGGTTGTGCCCGCTCCGACCTCTTCGCACCGCACGTCATCGTTGAGCACAATCGCCGACGGCTTCATCGCCTCGCGCACATCGAGCAGCACCGGCAGCGGCTCGTATTCGATCTCGATCAGCTTCACCGCCTCCTCCGCGATATGAATGTTGTCCGCGGCGACCGCCGCGATCGCGTGCCCCTTGTAAAGCACCTTCTCGCGAGCCAACACATTCCGCGTGAGATGAGCCATGCAGACCGCCCCCTCGCCGAGCTGAGCGATTCGCGTCCCTGGATCAGGCAAGTCCTTCGCCGTCACGACCGCTCGGACGCCCGGCAGTTTCTCCGCCTTCGACGTATCCAACCGCTTGATCTTTGCATGAGCATGCGGGCTCCGAAGCATCGCTGAGTACAGCATCCCCTGAATCTTTGTGTCGGCCCCGTACCGAGCCCGCCCCGTGACCTTATCGACCCCGTCGTGGCGAACAGGACGAGTGCCGATGACTTTGTATTTGTTGGCTGTGGCCATGTGAGTTTCCTTCCTTTGGGGTGCGGTATGTCAGTACCGCTTTGGATTCTTCAGCCTCGAGCGGATCGAACATCCCGATCAAAAATTATCCAAAGCGGGGCTGACACCCCGCACTCCAAAATTAGTGGCAGCCCTTTTCGTGGCAGTTCTTCATGTAGTGGTCTTGCCAAGTGGTGGCCGCGTCTTGGACGGATCGGACGATTTTGTCGTAGCCGGTGCAGCGGCAGAGATTACCCGCGAGGTTGAAGCGGATTTCGTCTTCGGTCGGTTTCGGGTTCTGCGAGAGGAACCATTCGCTCTGCATGATGAAGCCCGGCGTGCAGATACCGCACTGCAACGCGGCTCCTTCGAGAAACGCTTTTTGGATCGGGTCCAACCCGGCCGCCGTGGCGACGCCTTCGATCGTGCGGAGCGTGGCCCCTTCGGCCTCGACCGCCAGCACGAGGCAGCTGTCAACTGGCCGCCCGTTGAGGATTACGGTGCAAGCCCCGCAGTTGCCGTTCGAGCAACCTTCCTTGGTGCCGGTCAGGTCGAGATTGTCTCGCAGCACCTCGAGCAAGGTCTGACGCGGCTCGCAGAGGAATTCGGTTTGATTGCCGTTGAGGGTTGTCGTGACGACTCGTTTTTTTGCCATCTCATGATCCTTTTTCAAAGCAATTCGTTGCCGCGGATGAAACACAGATCGAGCACGGAGAATGCAGTCAGGCGATTCGATTTCAAATCCGTGTTTGATCGATGTTTTCTCCGTGGCTGAAAATGATGGTTAGTGACCGACCTTGCAATCGACATGTTCACCCTTGGCTCGCGCGACGGCAGCTTTAAGAGCTCGTTCCACAAGCACGCCGGTGATGTGCATACGGAACTCGGCCGTGCCGCGCATGTCGGTGATCGGTTTGGCGATCACTTTCGCGGCGGCGGCGGCTTTCGCGATGGAGTCATCGTTGACTGGTTGGCCTGCGAGTCCGTCGCCGGCGGCTTTCGCGAACAGCGGTGTTGGGGCGACAGCTCCCAGCGAAATTCGAGCGGAGACGAATTTGTCTTTCGCATCGTTCAAGACAACCGACGCTCCGACACCGACGACGGCGATATCCATTTCGTTGCGGGGGATGAAGCGGCGGTAGTGTGAGCCGCTGTTGGCCACTCGCGCGGGGAATTTCAGTTCGACGAGCAGCTCGCCCGCCGCTAGCACGTTCTTGCCGGGGCCGGTACAAAAATCTTCGACGGCGACTTCGCGGCGACCTTTCGGTCCGGCGATGAGGGCAACAGCTTCGAGTGCGATCAGCGATGGGATCGAATCCGCCGCCGGGCCGGAGTTGCAGAGGTTGCCGCCAACAGAGGCTCGGCTTTGAATCTGGACGCCGCCGATGATGCGGCAACTGTCGGCGAGCGCGGCGTAATCCGACACGATGCCGCAGTGACCATAAACCTGATAACAGGGCACGGCCGCTCCAAGCCGCAGGCCGAAAGAGGAATGCTCAAGCACATTGAGTTCGGCGATCTTCTTGACGTCGATCAGCATGTCGGGGGCGAGCCGACCCACTCGCACCTGGTCGATGAGATCGGTCCCGCCGGCCAGCATGCGAGCCGAACTGTTGTGCTTGCCCGCCAGTTCAATCGCGGCGGCGAGGGTTATCGGGGCTTCGTATTCAAAGTCGCGCATCGAGGTTGCCTTTCCAAATTGACTGACGGCAAAGCGAACGGAGCTTAGAGTATCGCCCAACGCGTGGACGGCAAAGCAAGCCGCCACAACCTTTCGACAAAACTTGGAGCCGATGACATGTGCGCTTCAACCCTCCCTGAGAATAACTGGAGTGCTCTGTCACGAAGTCGTTCAGCCTTTGTCTGTCTTTTGCTGGTTGGGTTGTCCTCTAAGAGCGAACTCTTCGCGCAGTCGAGCGACGTGCCGTGGCTGGTCGAAGTGACCAAAGCTCCCGCGAATCCGCCGCGTGAAAAACTCGGCCGATTAGATCCGCTGTTGGTCGATGCGAGCGGTCAGGCGATTACGACTCGCGAAGGGTGGGAGCGGCAGCGCACGAAAATCCGCGAAGAGTGGCGGAAGTTTCTTGGCCCAATGCCGGAGCCTCGGCCGGGGGTGAAGTTGGAGCTGCTCAAGACGGAATCGCTCGACAGCGTTGATCGGCAGCTCGTGCGTTACGAAGGGGAACCAGGACTGTTCGTCGAAGGTTATTTGTTGCGGCCGACGTCCGCGAAAAAGAGTGGTAAGCAGCGAGCTGGGATCGTCGCGCTGCATCAGACGACGAATGCCAGCATTGACGAAGTGGCGGGGGTGAGCGGACCGGACTCGATGCAGATTGGATTAAAGCTGGCGAAGCGGGGCTTGGTCGTGTTCTGTCCACGCTGCTTCTTGTGGCAGGACGTGAAGAGTCTCAACGAGGCGGTCACCAAGCATCGCGAGCGGCATCCCAGCACGCTGGGCATGGCGAAGATGTTGTACGACGCGGTGCGCGGCGTCGATGTGTTGGAATCATTGCCCGACGTGGACAAGCAACGAATCGGAACGGTCGGGCATTCGCTCGGGGCAAAGGAGGCTCTGTATCTTGCGGCGTTCGATGATCGGGTCAAAGCCTCCGTAGCCAGCGAGGGTGGGACCGGTTTCCGTTCGACGAACTGGGACGCGCCGTGGTATCTCGGCCCGGCGATCCGTGATGAAAACTTTTCGTTGAATCATCATCAGTTGCTGGCGTTCATCGCGCCGCGTCCATTCTTGATCCTCGGCGGCGAGTCGGGCAGCGGCGCGGCAGACGGCGAACGAAGCTGGCCGCTCATCGAAGCCGCATTGCCTGTGTGGCGACTCTATGGCGAGCCGGCTCGTGTCGGGCTGCTCAATCATCGGCAAGGGCATTCGGTCTCGCCGGAGTCGTTCGAGAAAATCGCACAATGGCTGGAGGCCTATTTGCGGTGACGACGGCGAATCGAGCCGAGGGTCATTCGGGCGTTTCGCCGATCGATGCCGTCCGGACGGCCAACTCCTCCGGTGCGTGCTTCGACAATCGACTGCGAGCGTAACCGAAGAAATACGCGAGACCGATGCCATACATTCCGAGCGTCAGCCAGAGCACAATCGGAGCCTGTAACCAGCCGTATACAAACGCTGCGAACAGGCTCATCACGATCACGAGCGCCGGCAGCAGCGGATACAGCGGCACCTTGTACGGCCGGGGCATGTGCGGCTCTTTGGCTCGCAAGATAAAAAGACAAATCATCGCCAGGACGTACCAGATCAATGCGGTCAGATTGCACGTCAGCACGGCGACGAGTACGGCCGCTTCGTTGAAGTAGCCCCAGATCACGAAACCTGCGATGACGAGGCTCCAGATGCCGATCGATACATCGGGTGTGCGACGCACCGGATGCAGATGACCCAGAATCGACGGCAAGTAACCGGCTCGGCCCATCGCGAACGATTGGCGGCTGACGGCGAAGATCATCCCGTTGTAGCTCGCGACCATGCCGCAGATCGCCAGGATCGAGAAGGCGATCAAATGCGGCGAATGCGACTTCCCCGGCCACACTTCGCTGTAAACGTGCGGCAGCGGAAACAACAGATTCGCATCGCCCGTCTTCTTGTAGTCGCTTCCTGCTGCCGCCGCGAAGAACCACGTCAGCACGACGAGCACGATCAACGTGATCTGCGCGTACGTCAGCCCACGCGGGATCGAGTGATGCGGTTCATGAGCTTCCTCCGCCGCCAGCGCGACCGACTCGATGATCACCAGCCACCAGATCGCGAACGGGATCGCCTTGATGACTCCTTCCCAACCGTGATTCAGCAACGGCTCGGTCAGGATGCGTTCGACTTTCACACCAGGGATGCACGCAATCCAAAACCAAACGAGCGCAATGATCGCTCCGTAGGTCATCCACTCCATGATCTTGGCCTGCTCTTTCGCACCGATCCATTGCAGCACGGCGAATAGCGCCACCGTGACCAGCGCTGCAGCGGTCGTGACCTTGCCAGCTGGTAGTCCGTCGATCAGCAGGTTCAAAATAAAGTAGACATAGCCGCCCGTCGCGATCGCTGTCCCGATCGTCGCAAACAGGCTTTCGAGAAACATCGACCAGCCCATCACGAATCCCAACCACGGTCCAACGGCTCGTCGTCCGTAGGCCAACGGCCCACCCGCAAACGGCATGGCGACGGAGAGCTCGCTCAACGCCAGCACCCAGGCCATATACAGCGCACACACAAACAGAGACGCGATCAACATGCCGGTCGGGCCAGCGACTCCCAGACCGCCGTTCCAACCGAAGTATTCTCCGGTGATGACCGCCCCGACGCCAAGCGCCCATATCTGAACTGTCCCCATCGGCTTGTTCAGCGAATGCTCGTCGACATGTTTTCGCTCGTCCGGCCGCAGCACCGCCCCGTCGATTGGCTCATCGGATTTCGGAGAAAGTTCGCTCATCAGTCACCTCGAATCTTGCGGAGTCGCCCTCATCAAATCCGCAGTGCCTCGGACTTGCAAGCGGCTCCGTACCGTCCTCCGGCTTTCTACTCCCTGTTCAGATTCTTCCGTCATCTACTTCTGGCAGAGGAATCCGGGCAGAGCAATGAGCCGCAGAGAACAGCATTGATTGGAAAGCAAATCGGCATCGACTTAGACTGCCTCCCCTCAATCACGGTCGCGTCGCGGGAGTCATTCATGTGCGGCATCGTCGGATACCTGGCCAAGAAGCCGGAGCTGTGTCGGTCGCTCGGCGAGCAGGTCGTGCCGATGCTGACTTGCATGGGGGATCGCGGGCCGGACTCAGCAGGGCTGGCAGTCTTCGGCGATCCGGTCGAGGGGTCGCTGCGACGGTTCAGCATTTATGCTCCCAGTCGCCTGTTCGACTGGAGTGCGTTCGAGCAACAACTGACGGCGCGTGTCGGCGGCGAAGTCGAACTGAGTGGCTTGGAGAATCACGCGACGGTGATCGCGTCGGCGAATCCGGTCCGTTTCAAGACGTGGCTGACCGAGTCGTATCCCGATCTGCATCTGCTGTCGATTGGCCGAGCGATCGACCTCTACAAAGACGAAGGACATCCGCGCGAGATTGCTCAGCGATATCACTTCACGCAACTCGCCGGAACTCACAGTGTCGGGCATACGCGGATGGCAACGGAATCGGCCGTGTCGCCAGCTCACGCTCACCCCTTCACAGCGGGCGAGGATTTTTGCCTCGTCCACAACGGTTCGCTGTCAAACCCGTATTCGGTCCGTCGCAAGTTGGAGAAGAAGGGGATTCGCTTCGAGACCGACAACGACACCGAAGCCGCTTGTCGATTCCTCGAATGGCGGATGAGCGAAGGGGACACGCTTGAAGCGGCGATCGCGAAGGGGTTCGATGAACTCGACGGTTTCTTCACGCTGCTGATGGCGACGGCCGACAAGCTGATCCTCGTTCGAGATGCGTTCGCCTGCAAACCGGCTGTCGTCGCCGAGACCGATGAGTACGTCGCGATCTCGTCGGAATATCGTGCCCTCGCGCATCTTCCCGGCGTGAAAGACGCCCGTATCTTTGAGCCCGCTCCGGAGCAGATTTATTCATGGACCGTGTCAGCACATTCGACCTGAGCCGCCAGTCGGTGCGCGAGTTGAATCAATACTTGCATCACGACCTGCCGAACAACGGCGCGGTGCGGCTGGAGATTTTGAATCCCAATGGCCAGCACAGCCTCGCGGTCGGCCTCGATGCGCCGGCTGAAGTCGACATTCTCGGCCACGCCGGCTATTTCATCGCTGGGATGAACAAGCGAGCCAAGGTCACTGTTCACGGCAACGTCGGCTGGAGCGTCGCGGAGAACATCATGTCCGGCACCGTCCGCGTGAAAGGCTGTGCGTCCGAATGCGCTGGAGCGTCGGGCCACGGTGGCCTCGTGGTCATCGAAGAGGACGCTTCGTCACGCTGCGGTATCTCGATGAAAGGCTGCGACATTGTCGTCGGCGGCAGCGTCGGACACCTCTCCGCGTTCATGGCTCAAGCCGGAACGCTTGTCGTCTGCGGCGACGCGGGAGCCAGCCTCGGCGACTCGCTCTACGAAGCCACGATCTACGTCGGCGGAAAAATTCACAGCCTCGGAGCCGACGCTCAAGAAGAACCAATGACCGCCGCCGATGTCGCTCGTGTCAACGATCTGTTGTTAAAAGCTGGCATCACCCGCGATCCCAAATCCTTCAAACGAGTCGCCTCCAAACGATCCCTCTACCACTGGCACGCCGACGCCGGACAACAGTATTGAGACAGTGAAATGAATCAACAAACACAGTGCAAAGTGCAAAGTGTCGGAACGACAGGCATGTCTTCTCCTTTTTCGCTTTTCACTCTGCGCTCGTCACTTGTCACTGCTCTTTGAGGTCAGCATCCAGATGTCCGCACACATCCATCTCGAAGAAAGCTATTCCTTCAACAGCCACGTTCTGGACTACATCCAGCACGCCGCCGAGCACGGGTTGTATGACATTCGTGGTCTCGGAGCCAAACGGAAGCTGCCGACGTTCGATGACCTGACATTTCTCACGGCGAGCGCGTCGCGGTATCCGCTCGAAGGCTATCGTGAGAAGTGTGTCTCGAAGACGACGCTCGGAACGCGGTTCGCCAAGAAGCCGATTGAACTCGAAACGCCGGTCACAATCGCCGGCATGAGCTTCGGGGCGCTTTCGGCCAACGTGAAAGAGGCGCTTGGCCGAGCCGCAACGGAGATCGGCACGTCCACAACGACCGGCGACGGCGGAATGACGCCCGAAGAGCGGAAGTCTTCAAAAACACTCGTCTATCAATGCCTGCCGTCGCGATACGGATTCAATCCGGACGACCTTCGCAAGGCGGACGCGATTGAACTGGTCATCGGCCAAGGGGCCAAGCCAGGTGGCGGCGGCATGTTGCTCGGGCAGAAGGTCAGCGCGCGAGTTGCCGGGATGCGCACGCTACCAGCGGGGATCGATCAGCGTTCCGCGTGCCGACATCCCGATTGGGTGGGTCCCGACGATTTGACGATCAAGATTGAAGAACTGCGCGAGATCACCGACTGGCAAGTCCCGATCTACGTCAAGATGGGGGCGACTCGCGTGCGCGAGGATGTGAAGCTGGCGGTCAAGGCCGGAGCCGACGTCGTTGTCATCGACGGCATGCAGGGCGGGACGGCGGCGACTCAGCAATGTTTCATCGAGCACACTGGCATCCCAACGCTCGCCGCGCTGCCTCTCGCCGTGCAAGCCCTCGAAGAAATGGATGTCTTCGGCACCGTGCAGCTCATCATCTCCGGCGGCATTCGTTCCGGAGCCGACGTGGCGAAAGCCCTCGCTCTCGGAGCAGACGCCGTCGCAATCGGCCAAGCGGTGTTGATGGCGCTCGGCTGCAACAGCTCAACCTACACGCACGATGGCCAACGGATCGACGCGACCGACGACTACGCAAAACTCGGCACGGCTCCCGGCTATTGCCATCACTGCCACACCGGCCGCTGCCCCGTTGGCATCACCACGCAAGCGCCCGAACTCGAATCCCGCATGACTCCTGAATGGGGAGCCAAGCGGCTGAAGAATTACCTGCAAGTGCTGACGATGGAGCTGACCACGCTGGCGCGAGCCTGCGGCAAGTCCAACGTCCATCACCTCGAGCGCGAAGACCTCGTCGCCCTGACAGTCGAAGCCGCCGCGATGGCAAAGGTACCGCTCGCCGGGACCAATTGGATTCCGGGGCAATAATTTGGAGTGCGGGGTGTCAGCCCCGCTTTGGTTTGCGGCGGAGCCGCTTTCGTCTTTCAATGTCGGCAATTCATAGATCCACCGCGGGGCTGACAACCCGCACTGTAAAGAGGCCCACCATGTCTGACCGCAATGCATTGCGAAAGCGTCTGGAACAGGACGGCATCCAATTCATTCTCGTCCAATTTGTGGACGTTCACGGAGCGGCGAAAGGCAAGATGGTTCCCGCATCGTGTCTCGATGACGCGCTGGATGTCGGTGCCGGGTTCGCCGGGGCCGCGATGTGGGGGATCGGGCAGGGGCCGCACGGGCATGATGTGATGGCTCGGATTGATCCGAGTACCTGCACGCCACTGGCTTGGATGCCGAATACGGCTCGGTTCGCGAGCAACTTGTTCGTGGACAATCAGCCGCATCCGTTTTGCTCGCGGACGAATTTGCAGCGAGTGCTCGCCGAGGCCAAGGCGAAAGGTTTTGTGTTCAACGTCGGTATGGAGCCGGAGCATTTCCTTGTCACGCGAAATTGCGACGGCTCGATCCGGCCGTGGGATCCGGCGGGAGTCGATACGCTGATCAAGCCCTGTTACGACGTGCGGTCGATGTCGGCGGCGATGGGCTATCTGCAAGAGGTGACTGCCGCGCTCAATCAGCTTGGCTGGGGGGCGTATCAGGTCGATCACGAGGACGCGAACGGGCAGTACGAGGTCAACTTCAACTACGCCGACGCTCTGACGACGGCCGACCGAGTCACCTTCTTCCGCATGTTGTCTACCGAGATCGCGAAGAAGCACGGAGCGATCGTCACGCACATGCCCAAGCCGTTCTCCGACCGCACCGGCAGCGGCTTGCACGTCCATTTCCATCTGGCCGATGCGGAGTCCGGCAAAAATGTGTGCCTCGATCACGCCGACCCGCGCGGTCTCGGCCTGTCGAAGTTGGCTTATCACTTCCTCGGCGGAGTCCTCGAACACGCGCGAGCCATCTGTGCCGTCACCAGTCCGACGGTCAATTGCTACAAGCGGCTGCAAGTCGGAGCCGGCCTGACTTCCAGCCGCTCCGGCTTCAACTGGACACCGGCATTCGCCAGCTACGGGGACAATAACCGCACGCAAATGATCCGAGTCGCCGGCCCCGGCCACTGCGAAGACCGCACCGTCTCCTCCGGCTGCAACCCGTACCTCGCGTTGGCCGCGTTCCTCGCCGCCGGCCTCGACGGCATCGAACGCAAGCTCGAACCGGGCGACCCCAACCTCGGCAACCTCTACGAGCGTACTCTCACCGACATCCGCGACTCCGGCATCAAGCTCCTGCCACAATCCCTCCACGAAGCGGTCGAAGAACTGCGGACCGACACCGTCGTGAAGTCCGCCCTGGGAGCCGTCGCCGACGACTTCATCGACCTGAAAACCCGCGAATGGCAAACGTACCACAAGCAAGTGTCGGCCTGGGAATTGGAGACGTATTTGACGTCGCTGTGAATCGATTGCGAGAGTGAAAATACAATTGCGAACTTAACACATCTGATTCACAAGCGAAATCACGAGGCAACCAATGCCAAGATTCAGATTTTCGACTGCGTCATCACGTTTGATTCTCTATGGCGTGATCGCCACCGTCGCGGGGATCGGGATGTTGCCATCCAAGAATATGGCCACTTTCGCCTGGCTTCAGATAATTCTGGGTCCTCTCGCAACTGCGGTCGGCGTCCTCTATCTCTTTTATAATCGTTCTGAGCCCCCCCCCATCAGTTGAGGCGCAATTCTTCGAATACGCCAAGCATGTTTTTGACGACCGTTCTGAGACTCCCTCGTCAGATTCTGATTCAAATGGTGATGCCTAGTTGAAAGCCGAGTACTCGCCAATGTCTTTTCAAATCGATTGTCCTAACTGCGGCTGCCGCCCGGTGTGGGAGTTTCACTACGGCGGACCATCGCGTCAGCGGCCGGAGGGTTCCGTGACCGAGCGGCAATGGGCCGAGTTTCTTTACAATCGGCCGAACATCGCCGGCGAGCAGACCGAGTGGTGGTATCACCGC
>VGZH01000061.1:0-30000 GCA_016872645.1 Planctomycetota bacterium
GTCTTCCCCTAATCATGAGGCGGGGGGCCGAATGCCGCACGGCACGTCGTCGCGTGGGGGCGAGACGGCGTGCCGTCGGCTATTTTTATCAAGAGGGAATTCGGAGGGCGGAAGTCGGAACAAAGAGCGTTCACAGTCCACCCTCCGAATTTCCTGTTCCGACTTAGGAAACTCATCATGCGAATCACTCGTCGCACCTGGTTGGCGGCTTCGGCTGTGTCTGTTGGGAATTTGATCGGTGGACGATTGCCGGCGCAAGCGCCGCGTCAGCCGATCAAGACCGCGCGTTTGCCGGATGACGGACTGGCCAAAGCTCCGGAGACCGAGGTCTCGCTCGAACTGATCGGCGGCACCGCGGCGGCCACCGAACATGCTCAAGCTTGGGGACAGCGGCTTCAGAAACTTGGCATTTCGTTTCAAACGCGGCAAGCGGTCGCCGGCGACAAAGCAGAAGTGAAGGAACAAAAGTTCGGGCGATTACGCCGAGTCACCGTCGTCGCGGTGCTTGATCGCAATGGCAAAATTGTTTGCAACGACCGCACGTTCACACCCGCCGAAGCGGACAAGCTGGCTGAATGGCTTCGCGAACTCAAGACCTACGGAGCTCAAGGAGCACCGCAAGGCAAGCCGCTCTTCGGACTCGACGAGCGACAGTTCGGTGGCGTGCTGCGAGAGTTGAGCGTTCCCGTCAATGTCGACACCGAAGGACTGTCGCTGGAAGCCGCGCTCGCCAAGTTGCCGTTGCCGGAGAAACATCCGCTGCGAATTACCCCCGAAGCGCAACGAGCGGCTCAAATGTTGGACTCGGACAAGAAGCTCCAAACGGACGCACATGGCCTGAGCGTCGGAACTGTGCTGGCCGTGACGCTCGGTGAATTTGGTCTCAGCTTCAAACCGCTCCGCACTCCCGACGGAAAAATCGAACTCGCCGTTTCGCCGCGCGAAGCGGGTCAAGATGCCTGGCCCATCGGCTGGCCGCTGGATCCAGACACGCCCCAGGGACAACTTGTTCCCGCGCTTTTCAAAACGGTTCCGGTTGCGCTCGATGATGTGCCGCTGACCGATGTGCTGGCCGCGGCCGCGCAATCCTCAGAAGTGCCGCTGCTTATCGACCATCACGCGATCGAGCGCGAAGAAATCGACCTCAGCGAACTCAAGGTCACCGTACCAAACCGTAAGACGACCTGGGGCCTGCTGCTTCGGCAAGTTACGTTTCCACACAAGCTCGGCCGCCGCATCGTCGCCGACGATTCAGGCAAGCCGTTCGTGTTGATCACGACGCTGAAGGAAACGCTGAAGAACAACCCGGCCGCGAAGTCGGAGAAGTAAGCAGCTGGCAGGGTGGACTCACTCGGCCCATCCTGTCTTTAGATCGCCAGGAACAGGGAAGGCCATCCGACTCGACTATTTCCGCAACGCCTTTGCCGATCGGACCAGTGAAGTTGATCGCCGGATTCGTATTCCGAGCTGGCGAATTCACGTTCGGCGGATACTTCAAGGTCACTTCCGGCACAGGTTCTTTTGACTGAGCCGGCAGTTTGCTCGGCTGGCTCCAACTCTCCTAGCAAACGGTTTGCCCGGTCAAACGTTTCAACTCTTCCTGTCTGTCTCGAATTTCCATTCTCAGTCCGGCAACTTCAAAACGATCGAATGCAACGGTCAGCTTCGAATCGCCAACTCAAATTCCGGCCTTTTGGGTAAGAGCAGGGACACCCCAAGTAAAGATAACCGCGATGACCAGCCGTCTGCGGAGTCTTCGCCAATTAAAGCGGTGATGCAGCACCGCATTCCAAATTTTGGTCAGCCGTTCGCGAAGGCGTTTGAGTCCCGCGTGAATTAAGAAACCGACGTTGGTTTCCGAAAGTCCGGTGATCGCGCTGATCTCGCGATAGCTCAAGCTGCCTTGGAACGTGAGCCGCAGAACTTCTTTGAATCGGACCAGCGGCGTTTCGCCGCGCCGGCCTGGCAGAGTGAGTGGTGGTCCGGCACTCGAAGCGAGCTTGTTCCTGCCGCTCTCTCACTCGACGTACAGAAATCCATTCGACGACAGCAGCATCTGGCAGAAGTCAGTCCAGGCCCGCTGAGAGGCGTTTTCGGCTGGCTCATAGGCTTGAGCCTGCTCTTGGAGAAACGACAGTGAAGCACGCAGTTCGACGTCCGACGGGACATGACCGGTCGTCAGTTCGAACGCCAACCGCGCGCGATGTCGCGGATCAGGCGGAGCCTCACGACCTAATCGGCGTACAAAATCCGCGGCACGGGCCAACGCAAACTCCGAGTTCAATTGACTAAGCGATTGCAACGGCATCGTCGTCGTCGGCCGCTGCACACAGTTGAACGTCACGGCCGGAGCATCGAAGAGGTTTAACAGGCTGAGCATCTGCGTCCGCCTCTGTTGCAAATAAACCGACCGCCGAGTGGCTCCTGGCTGCGACTCGCCGACCGTGACCTCGGCGGCTCCGTTTCGTTGCGTGGCGACATACGGCCCGCCAATTCGGCGATCAAGCGAGCCGCTGACAAACAGCATCCCGTCTCGGATCGATTCCGCATCGAGCCGCCGCACCGATTGTCGCCACAGCAGCCGATTGTCCGGATCGATGTCGAATGCGGCTTCGTTGAGTTCGCTGCTTTGCCGGTAGGTGGCAGAGGTGAGGATTGTTCGGTGAAGATTCTTTAGAGACCACGAGGGCGCGACTTCGGCCATCGACTTTCGGCCATCGGCGGTCGGCTGGACGAATTCCCAAGCCAGCCATTCGAGGAGTTCGAGATGCGACGGAGCAACTCCACTGACTCCGAGATTGTCGAGCGTTGCGACAATGCCAGTTCCGAAGTGTCGTTCCCAAACGCGATTGACCTGCACGCGAGCCATTAGCGCGGACGAAGTTTTGTTGCGCGTCAGCCAATCGGCGAGTGCCGTACGGCGACCGGTCGTACGAACGAACATTTTGGAATCATGCTCCGCGCCGGAGCCGAGTACTCGAAACGTGTCCGGCTGAACAAGTTCTCCGGGAGTCGTCACGTTGCCTCGCAACAGCAGCGGCACGTTTGGTGGTTCGGGAGTGATGTCGGTGGCCCAGGCGATTTTTCCGGGTCGGGCGGCTTGACGCTTTTGAATGTCGGCGACCCCGTCGGCCAGCGTCTTGTGACGTGATTCGTATTCGGTGCGAAACGATTTCAACGCAGCCAGAGCAGCCTCGTCTGGCGCGCTGCCGGTCGACGACTCGACAGAGACGTTGTCGACGATGAAACTGCGGTTGCAGCAGAACTCGAAGCCGAAGCCTCCGTCGGGCAAATCGGCGGCGGTCAGTTCGAGAGTCCGTTCTTCCGGCAGCCAGTCAACGAGTTGTTCGAGCTTGAACTTCTTGCCGTCGAGATTCGTGACTCGCACACCGAAGTTGCGTCCGGGAGCGTAGCCGCTTTTGCCGATCACCCCGCGGTGCGATTGATCGGTTCCCGGATAATCGAGATGCACGGCGGCACCGCCCGCCGGATTGCCGTCGATCAGAATGTTGCCGCCGGTGGCCGAACTGTTGTCGTTAAAATCGTGCAGCGCGAGGAAGAATGCGATTCGCTCGGCGGGCTTGTCCTCGGACGTGACTTTGTTGTCGAGCAAATCGAACGTTGCCTGAATCCAGTCTCCTGGTTTGTCAGGGGTCCAATCGAAGGCTCGTTTTGTTGAAATCCATTTGTCGCCCGACGGACCTCCTTCGATGATCCGCAGTGTGCCGTCCGCGCGAACCGCGGCGGGGGATTCCGGCGGCGCGGCGGCTCCGGCGGCTAGCTTCACGACTCCGGTTCCTCCCGGAGCGTCATCGCCCGGTGCGGTGTTCGACCAGTTTGCAAGGAACGTCGCTTCCGGGCCATCAAAGTCGTCGGAGAACAGGACCCCGGCAACGGGGCGATGCTTTCGCAGCCAATCGCTGAATTCTGATCGCAGCGTGGCGACGCGTGTTTCCGCTTCGCGCTGCTGAGTCTCCCACGCCTCGACCTCGCCAGGCAGCGAAGCGTGCGTGAAGCGTTCGTTCGGCTTGAGCCACTTCTGCATGTGGAAGACCGGATGCAGGTACGCCTGCAGCTGGTAGAACTCGCGCTGCGTGATTGGCTCGAACTTGTGGTCGTGGCACTTTGAGCACTGAATCGTCAGCCCCAGCAACGACGATCCAAGAATTTGCTGCGCACCTTCCAGCGCAAAGTAGCGGTCGATCATGACCTCTTCGGGGTTACCGTCGCTCTCCCCCGAACCGTCGGGGCCATTGCGAAGGAAGTGTGTCGCTTCGAGCAGGTCGATCATCTCCGGTGTCGCGTGCCGCTCGTGCTGCCGCGGGTCGAAGCCGCTCAGTTCATCGCCGGCGATCTGCTCGCGGATGAACTGATCGAACGGCTTGTCGGCGTTGATCGAGCGAATGACGTAGTCGCGATAGCGGTACGCCAACGGCCGATCCGAGTCGGCGTTGAAGTAGCCATTCGAGTCGGCATAGCCGGCGACATCAAGCCACCACTTGCCCCACCGCTCGCCATAATGGGGCGAGGCGAGATACCGGTCGATCATCCGTTCGTAGGCATCTGGCGATTCATCGGCGACGAAGTCCCTGACATCGCTAGGTGTCGGCGGCAGGCCAGTCAGATCGACCGCGACGCGGCGGATAAGCGTGGGTTTGTCTGCTGAATGTCCCAGCGACAATCCGCGTTCTTCAAGTTTCGCCACCACAAAGCGGTCGATGGGGGAGCGAACTCGGCCTGCATCCTGCACGGGCAGAGTCGTCGGACATTGCAACGCTTGAAAGGCCCAGTGCCGTGAAACTGGTTCGGCATCCGCAGCGGTCAAGACCACCGAGCAGGTGACGACACTCAGACACAGCCCGATCATTCGCAGGTGGCTGCAAAGCTGCTTTGAGTTGTGGCCCATCGGTAAACCCTCCGTGGCCAACACACTAACCCGAAGCGTCAGCGAGGGCGAGGGTTCACAGCGGCAACTCGATCAACGATTGGCGTTGACTTGGACGGAGGCGACCCCGAAGCGCACGCCTTCCAGCTTGGTGGATTGCAGTAAGTAGTCGCCGGGTTGCATCAACACTCGCTCGTCGGGATGTCGCAGAGCGCGTTACAGATCGACTCTGACCGGCACCTGGGTGCCCTGGGGAATTTTGCGCAGGATGACCGCTTAGCTGGCGCTGATCGTGAAATCATTGTTGATCGCGGTGATGCCGCCAGTGGCTCGTGTGGCCCCGGCAATGCTGCGGTCCGCTTGTGCAATCACGATGCCTCCGTCGTCGAGAATGACGTCGCGCTCGGTGAATGGTGTCTGCTCACCGGTGGCCAGTCGCACGAGAATCTTCGTGACGCCTTGATTCGCCCGCGTCGGATCGCCAAACGACGCGCGTTCCATCCAGGATTCGGCGGACACTTGCGACCAGTTGCCAGACGACTGGATCGACGGCATTCCGGCTTGCCAATCCATCGCTCTCCAATATCCGACGCGAGATTGCCGAGTCGATTAGTCCTTTCAGTTCTCGCAAAAATTCTGAGGCGACGCCTTGCCGCGTATGCTGATTGCCCAAATCAGCAAACAGGAACGCCGCGCAGATCAGCCGCCGTCCAAGGCCGAAATCCTTTCAAGTCCGCGAGTTTGTCGCCGGGATTTCGCTTGCCTGTTAGGATTGTCGGGATGCGTACTCCTTTTCGATCCCGAGCACGAACTTCCCCCTCCCCGATCGGTCAACGTCCGCTCGACGAGCCGGACGAAATTGAGTCGTCGGTGCCGATCAATACGCTCGGGGCCAGCCCGCTGATCTTCCGCAAGCGGCTGAAAGATCCACCCGATCCGCCGGCTCGCGGCGGCGACTTGGTTGCACTCGTTGGGCCGGAGAACGAGACGCTTGGTTTCGGCTATTTCAATCCGAAGTCGGAGGTTTCAGTCCGAGTGCTCCGGAGTGGAGAGACTCCGCCAGACGAAGCGTTCTGGGACGGACTACTTGACCGCGCGGTTCGCCTGCGGCGTGACATTCTCAAACTGGATGACGTCACCGACACCTATCGAGTGATCCACTCGGAAGGTGACTGGCTCTCCGGCATCGTCATCGACCGCTATGGCGACACGCTCTCGGCTGAAGCGTTTGGACTCGGACTATTCCAACGCGGGCAAGCGATTCTCGAACGGCTGTCCCGCCTCCTGGGCACAAAACACTGGCTGCTGCGGCCGGGACCGTACACCGAAGCGCAAGAAGGCTTCACTGCTGAGCCAGTTTCGTCACCTGTTTTGCCTCGCTCGGTGGTCGTGCAGGAGTTCGGGACGAAGTTTCGCGTCGAGTTCCAAGGGGGACACAAGACCGGTTTCTTCTGCGATCAACGGGACAATCGCCGCCGCCTCGCCGGTTTCACCGCTGGCAAAAGCGTGCTCGATCTCTGCTGCTACACCGGCGGGTTCTCGATCACCGCGAAGAAACTCGGCAATGCGGCGGAGGTCGCCGGCGTCGATCTCGACGAACAACCGCTGAAGATCGCGCGCAGCAACGCGCAGCTCAACGCCGTCAAAGCAAACTTCGTCCAAGCCGACGTCTTCCCGTACATGCGCGACATGATTCGCAGCAACCGGCAGTTCGACGTCGTGGTACTCGATCCCCCCAAGCTGATTCGCAATCGAGCGGAACTCGACGAGGGGACCCGCCGCCACTTCGATCTCAACCGGTTGGCGATGCAGCTCGTCAAACCGGACGGCATCTTGCTGAGCTGCAGTTGTTCCGGACTCCTGCAAGATGCCGATTTCCTGCGGTTGCTGTACTCCGCATCGCGGCAGGCTGGCGACGCGATCGGTCCTGCCGACGATAATGGTTTCCAACGTCGAGGCCCGCGTGACATGCAAATCCTTTTCCGCACCGGGGCATCCCCCGATCATCCGGTCTCCGCTAACTATCCCGAATCCGACTACCTCAAAGCCGCCTGGATGCGGTTGAGCTAATCTTGGAGTGCGGTGTGTCAGCACCGCGTCGGATCGTCCGATCTTGAATTGAAGTGTCCAAAGAATCCAAAGCGGTGCTGACACACCGCACTCCAAACAACCATGCCCCTCGAACACAAAATCCATACCGTTATCGCCGAAGAAGCCGGCCGTGTCGATCTGATCATGAAAGCGATTACCGGCCGGTCCCGTTCGCAACTGCGCGGCATGTGCATGAACGGGTGCCTCACCATCAACGGCCGAGCTGTCACCGAACCGAGCACCGCCGTCAGTGAGGGAGACGTGGTCGAGGTCAAATACGACCCGCAGCGAAAGTACCGCGAGTCTTGGCTCGGCAAGTTTCAGGGCAAGTCGTCGCCAGACAAATTTCAGTGCAAGACCTTCAGCGTCGTCTTCGAAGATGACTATCTGATCGTCGTCGACAAACAACCGGGCATCCTGACAGTACCGACTGAGAACCAGGAATCGCGGACGCTCGTTGATGAGGTCACGCGATATTTCGGCGATCACACGCGAGCACTCGTCGTGCATCGACTCGACCGCGAGACTTCCGGCCTGTTGGTGTTCGCGAAGCAATCCCCAATCGCCGGAGCGTTGCAGGATCAACTTCGCCTGCGCGCGCCCGATCGCGTATACCTCGCACTCGTTGCGGGGCTGATGAAAGAAGACGCCGGTCAGTACGAGAGTTACCTCGCCACCAGTAAGCGGCTGAGCCGCTACTCGGTCGAGAACCCCGATGGGGGCGAGCACGCGATCACGCACTTTGCTGTCGAGGAACGCCTCGCCGACACGACGCTCGTGCGAGTGAAACTCGACACCGGCCGCCGCAATCAAATCCGAGTCCATCTGGCTGAAGCCAATCATCCGATCATCGGCGACCGTCGCTATCGGCCGAATCTGTCAAAACATTCCGACTGGCCGCACACTCGGCTCGCCCTGCACGCGCACATTCTGGGATTCCAACATCCCGTCTCCGGTGAAGATTTGCGGTTCGTATCGGAGATGCCGCGCACGTTTCAAACCTTCGTGAAGCTGCAACGTCGAACGAGAAATGAGTCCCCACAAAAAATGGAATGAGTCCTGTCTGCCGATGGCCGCGACCCCCTTTTTAATTTTTCAAATCTTGGAGCCGAAACCATGAATCGCCGCACAGTGCTTCCCCTCCTGCTCTATTTCGTTTCCACAAACTTGATTTTGGCAGACGAGCCGTTCACTCGTCGCGAGGACGTCATCTACGGCCGCAAATTCGGCACCGCGCTGACGATGGACGTCTTCACGCCGAAGAATAAGGCCAACAGGGCCGCAGTGATCTTGACTATCAGCGGCAGCTGGCTCTCGGCTCATGAGGCGATTAATCAGAGCTTCGTCACGCCGTTTACAAACCGAGGCTACACGGTCTTCGCCGTTGTGCACGGCAGTCAGCCACGGTTCACAATTCCGGAAGCGATCAGCGACATGCACCGTTCGATCCGGTTCATCCGCAGCAAGGCCGGCGAATTTCAGATCGACTCGAATCGCATCGGCATCGTCGGTGCCTCGGCGGGCGGACACCTCTCGTTGATGATGGGCACCAGCGGCCAGCCGGAAAACAAAGACGCCAAAGACCCGATCGATCGGCAATCCAGCCGAGTACAAGCGGTCGCCTGTTTCTTTCCGCCGACCGATTTTCTCAACTGGGGCGAACCGGGTGTCGTCGCACTTGGCACCGGCCCGCTCGCATGGCTGCCGGCCCCCTTTGATTTCGTGGAAGTCGACGCGAAGACCAAACGCTTCGAGCGGATTACCGACGAAGAGAAACTGAAAAAAATCGGCATTGAAATCTCGCCAATCACGCACGTCTCCGCCGACGATCCGCCGATGCTGATCATTCACGGCGACAAAGACAAAGTCGTACCGATCCAGCAAGCGAATATTTTCATCGACAAGCTCAAGGAGCGCAAAGTCCCGTGCGAACTCGTGCTCCGCCCTGGAGCCGATCACGGTTGGTTGACGCTCGGCCAAGACGTGAAATTGTTCGCCGATTGGTTCGACAAGCATCTGGCGGCGAAGAAAGAGTAGTCTTCGGACGGCTACGACTCATCGTCTTCGTCCGTTGAATTTGTGATCGCTGTCGGTGGCAACGCGGCCAGCAATTTCTGGCCGTGAGCTGACAGCGTCAGCAACTCGCGCACGCAGACGTTCATGGACCTCACTGCCTGCTGAAAATTCGTGTGCGTCGAAGCCTTCAAGGCATCCACCGCGAATTGCTCGGACGCTTTGCGGAGCTTGCCGACTTTTTTGTTGAGCATCCGCACATAGCCGACCGGATCAGCTTGCCGAGTCTCCAGCGCTCGCGAAATGTCGAACACCGACCGCACGATCCCCATCAGTTCCGGATAGTCGTCGATCTCCTCGCCATGCTTGATGAAGGTTCGCACCATCCAGGCATGAGCCAGCAGTTCGTCGCAACGACGGACGATGTCGGACAGATCAATAATCGGCGAAGAGTCAGTCATCGTTCGGTTCAGGTCTGTTAAGGACTGTCAGCGGCACCTTGATTTGAGGTGCCGGCTTCGGTTCGCCGCATCCGTGGCAACCACCTCCGCCACAGCCAGCGGATTGGCCCCGCCACCACAACAGCGTGCGACGACACAACACCCCCAGCGCAACGGCCACGCAGACGAGTGCCAGCAGCGTTTGTGTGTCGAGGTTGGACATGGCATCAAATTCGAATCGCCACTTGGTAAGTCACCAGCGCAGCCAAGTACGCCAGCGATGTCATGTAGCTGAACGTCACGAGCGGCCAGCGCCAAGAGTTGGTTTCACGGCGAATGGTCATCAGCGTCGCGGCACACTGAGCACACAGCGAGAAAAATACCATGATCGAGAGCGCGACCGGCACACCGTAGACCGGCCGGCCATCGGGCCACTTTGCCTCACGAATCGTCGACCACAATTGCTGGTCGCTCTCGTCCACGTCCTGGCCGAGTCCGTAGATGATCCCCAGATTCGTAACGACCAATTCGCGAGCCGGAAACGACAACAACGTCCCGACGCCGATCTTCCAATCCCAGCCGAGCGGCTTGACGATCGGTTCAATCAAATGGCCGAGCCATCCGAGGAAGCTCTGTTCAACGAGCGAGGCCCGCATGTGGTTCACTTCATCGCTCGCATCTTCAAAAGGCTTCAATTTAGCCTTGAGTTTGGCCAATTCCGTTTGTGTGCTGGCCG
This sequence comes from Planctomycetota bacterium, assembly GCA_016872645.1. GTDB lineage: Bacteria > Planctomycetota > Planctomycetia > Planctomycetales > Planctomycetaceae > SXKJ01. The sequence goes on from VGZH01000061.1 coordinate 10,166, forward strand.
TCAGTTTCAAAATGTCGTCGCGCTCGGTTGCGTTCTCCCACGCGGCATGGGAGATCCGTTGATTGAGCTTGTCGAGCGCCTCCACGGTCCTCGCTTCTTGCAGCAACAGATCAGACTTGATTGGCTCTGCCGCTTCGATCAACCGCTGCTTCTCAAACTCCTGAGAGTGATCGCCCGGAAAGAAACTTCCTGCCCAAACGACGATCGCGGCTGCGAAGATCAGCGTGCCGGCTCGAGTCACGAAGGCCATCATCCGGTCCCAGACTCGGCTGAAGACGATCCACGGCGACGGCCATTTGTACGCCGGCAATTCCATGACGAACGGCGGCGTCTCGCTGTGAAAGATGGTTTTCCGCAAAACTGCTGCGACCAGCGCTGCAGCCGTGATTCCTAACGCGTACATCGCGAACAACGTCAGCCCCTGCCGAGCACCTCGCAGTCCCAGCAGCGGCGAGTCCGACACGAACAGTGAGATGAACAGCGTATAGACCGGTAATCGTGCCGAGCAGCTCATCAGCGGCGCGACCAGAATCGTCGCCAGTCGGGCGCGTCGGTCTTCGATCACTCGCGTCGCCATGATGCCGGGAATCGCGCAGGCGTGTGACGTCATCAGCGGCACGAACGATTTGCCGTTGAGACCGAACTTCGACATCACCTTGTCCATCAGGAACGCGGCGCGAGCGAGGTAGCCGCAGTCCTCCAGCAATGCGATGAACAGAAACAACATGCCGATCTGCGGCAGAAAGACCAACACACCACCGACACCGGCGACAACGCCATCGGTCAGCAAACTTCGCAGCGTCCCCGGCGGCAACTGCGAAGCCACAAAACCGGAGGCCGCCGACTGTCCCGCTTCGCACCACCCCATCAGCGGTTCGGCCCACGAGAAGATCGCCTGAAAAACGACGACCATCAGCACGGCGAAGATCAGCAGGCCGGCGAACCGGTGCGTGAGCACGCGGTCCATTCGGTCGCTGAGCGTTTCGGCTCGCGCAGAGGGAATCGTCGTGATCTCGGCCAGCGTCTGCTTCGCCCAAGCGTAGCGAGCTTTCGCTTCGATTGCTGGAACTCGGCAGCCGGCATCTTTGAGCCGAGTACGAGCTTCAACCAGCGCAGTCCGCCACTGCTCGGCCGCGTTGTCGTCGTCGAGCCACTCGGTTTCGAGATACCCGCCGACATCGAGCAACGCACGCTCGACGAGAAAGCTCGGCGCATCCGAACGGCACAGCCCGGCGAGCTTCGAGGCGAGCTGATGGCATTCGGAATAAAACGTTTCGGGAAACGGATGCGGTCGTGTCCCAGGACCGTTCGGCACCGCGGAGGCGATCGCGGCCTTGAGCGCGTCCAAGCCTTCTTTGCGGTGAGCGGACGTCGCGACGACCTGCACACCAAGTTTCTTTGACAGAGCGGGAATGTCGATCCGAACGCCGCGTGTGGAGGCGACGTCGAACATGTTGAGTACGATCACCGTCGGTAGACCCAGATCGAGCACCTGGCAGGCAAGATAGAAATTCCGCTCCAGGTTCGACGCATCCAGAATACAGACGACTGCATCCACCTTGCCGACGTCGGTCTGCCGGCCGAGCAATACGTTGACTGAGACCATTTCGTCCAGTGATCGCGGCGAAAGACTGTACGTGCCAGGTAAATCCACGAGGTCGATCGGCTGAGCGGTTCCTTTGATCCGGCCGATTTTTTTCTCGACTGTCACTCCCGGAAAGTTGCCGACTCGTACCTGCAAGCCGGTCAGAGCGTTGAACAGCGTGCTCTTGCCGGTGTTCGGGTTGCCAATAATCGCGACGGTGAGCGGCATGGGAGAATTCGGAAGGGAGAGGGCGGAATTCGGAAGGCGGCTTACGGACGGATCAAAACTCGTCGAGCTTCGACGATGCGGAGGGAGAGACGGTAGCCTCGGACTTCGAATTCCAGGGGATCTCCCAGCGGGGCTGGACCGAGTGAACGGATCAACTCACCATCAGTCAGCCCCATTTCCAACAATCGCACGGCGACGGCGTCGTCCCCCTCGACATCGAGGATCGTCGCGGCTTGGCCTTCGGGCAGTTGGTCGAGCGTCTGAGGCAACGGGGAACTCCGCGAATTATTTGGCGAGCCGGTGGGTGTCAGCCCCCGGACAAGCACTTTATCGATTAGTCCAAGGACTGACCTCTTCCGGCTCGCCTGATTTCCCTACGCATCCATCGTCAAAGCCACAAAAATCTCCGCCTTTTCGTCCATTCGCAGGCTGAGTCGATGGTCCCCGACAGCCACGATACAGGGGCGGCCCGGTTGGACCATCATGACCCGAACTTGCTCCCGAAGCCCCATCTCGGCCAGTCGATGGACGACCTCCGGTGAGCCGTCCACTTGGACCACATGGCCGACTTCACCAGCCGCCATCAGTTCCAGCGGGACAATGTTTTCCAAGACAAAACTCCAACATGGGATCAGGATTCTAGGCCCTCAACGCTCCGGAACAACCGAGTTCGGCGAGTAAAACTCCGCCAGCCGATCGGGTGAAATCCCCAGCTTAAGGCCGGCGAGCAGTGTCCAGTTGCGAAGCGTTTGCCGTATGACTCCGTGTTTCAGCCAGCGGCGGGGATCGACGTGGATTGGCCCGGGAAGCAGTTCGATCCGCCAGCGTCGGCGGCGGAATTCCCGCATGAGTAGCAGGTCTTCCATCAGTCGGACCTCGGCAAATCCGCCGGCCGCCTCGAATGCCGCGCGTCGGACGAAAATCCCTTGATCGCCGTACGGCAAGTGTCGCCAGCGAACGCGAGCTGCGTTGCCTCGTTCGAGCCAGCGGAAGATCGGTCGTTCATGATCGATCCGCTGGCAGAAGGCTCCACCGATCACCGAATCGTCCCGAAGAGCCACCTCGATTTGCTCGGCCCCTTGTGATTCCAGCCAGCAATCCGCGTGGAGAAACAGCAGGACATCGCCGGTCGACGCTCGCGCCCCAGCGTTGAGTTGTCGGCCGCGACCACGCTCACAGGTGATGACCGTTGCCCCGGCCTGTCGGGCAAAGTCACAAGTTCGATCCGTGCTTTGGCCGTCGACAACGATGGCTTCGATTGGACGTAACTCTAGAGCACGTTGGACTGTGTGATTAATTCCCGTCGATTCGTTCAGCGTCGGGATCACGATGGACAGCCGCATCTTTGCCTCTTCGATTTCGGCTCGGTTGCTTGAACTGACGGGGGGCAGCCGCAACGATCCGCCTCGGTCGCAGGAGATGGGTCATCGTCAAAGTCTGCGCAAGTTACCCGGTTTCTATGGAGAGCGGTGCCATGAGTCTGATTCGGAAGTCACTGGTCGTCGTCTTGACCCTCGCTGTCACAGGAGTCGCAGTCAACGGAACCCGGTCCGCCGAGATGGCGACACGGGTGGAGAAGAATTCGAAAAACCTCGCATGGTTGGTTGAGCATCCCACTATCCAAAAGCTGCTGGAACTGCACAACCAAGAACGGGCTCGAGTCGGTTTGTCGCCGTCAAAGATGAACCCGGAGATGTGTCTCGCCGCCCAAAAGCACGCCGTCTGGATGGCCGAAACCGGCTGGTTTTCGCACAGCGGCCTGCCGTATCGCGAGAACATTTTCATGGGGGTCACCACTCCTGAAGCCGCGACCAACGGCTGGATTTGGTCGCCGGCCCACCACGGCAACATGCTCAGCGGTACCGAGGTCGGCTTCGGCTACATGGTTCTCAACGGCCGGTACTGCTGGTGCTCGGTGATGCAGTAGTCGCCGGGTGGACGCTGGCAGCGTCCGCCACAAACTCTAAAATGTCGCCCTTGATGCAGCCCGGCTCCTCCGGGCTGCATTTGTTTTCAAAGTCGGCGGGCGAGCGGAGCGATGGCCAAGGATTTCCTCAAAGACACGCAAGACCACTACGACGTCATCGTCATCGGCAGTGGTTTGGCAGGGCTGACTTCGGCCAACATTCTGGCTCGAGCCGGCTATTCCGTGCTGCTGCTGGAACACCACTACCAACTCGGGGGCATGGCGACCTGGTTCAAGCGGGCTGGCGGGCACATTTTTGACATCTCACTGCACGGTTTCCCAATCGGCATGATCAAGTCCTGCCGGAAGTATTGGACCCAGGAGATCGCCGACAACATCGTGCAACTCAACGGGATTCGGTTCGAGAATCCACAGTTCTCACTGACCACGACCTTCAACCGCGAAGACTTCACGAAGCTTTTGATCGAGAAGTTCAACGTCCCTGGCGAGACCGTCCAAAAGTTTTTCGACACCGCTCGGGCAATGAACCATTTCGACGCCGAGTCGAAGACCACGCGGCAGCTCTTTGAGGAATTCTTCCCCGGCCGCAGCGATGTCGTCCGGCTGCTGATGGAGCCGATCACCTACGCCAACGGCAGCACGCTCGAAGATCCGGCGGTATCGTACGGCATCGTCTTCTCCAACTTCATGAGCAAAGGGGTCTTCACCTTCGAGGGGGGGACCGACAAGCTTGTGAATCAGATGAAGGCTGAGCTGGAGAATAACGGCGTTGACATCCGCATCCGCTCGCTGGTGGAGAGGATCGAAGTCGATGAGCAACGCCGAGTGACCGGCGTGGTCGTCAACGGCAAGCGGATTGGTTGCCGCTGCGTCGTGTCGAACGCGAACATCAAGTCCACGATCCTGCAGCTTGTCGGCGAGCAAAACTTCGATCCCGCTTTTGTCGAAGAGGCAAAAGCCGTACGGCTCAACAACAGCAGTTGCCAAGTCTACATCGCACTCAAGCCAGGAGTCGGTTTCGACTACTGTGGCGACTTGCTGTTCCACTCCGAGCACAAAGGTTTCGACATCGAAGCCATGCTCAGCAAAAAGGTCAGCAGTCGCACGTTCTCGTTCTACTACCCGTCTACTCGGCCGGGCTGCGATCGGTATGTTGTCGTCTCATCCACGAACGCAAACTTCAAAGACTGGGCGGAACTCTCCGAAACCGAGTACGAAACGGCGAAGAGCGAACTCTGCGAATCGACGCTCGATTGTCTCGACCAATACGTCCCCGGCATCCGCGAGAAGGTCGAGCACATTGAAGCCTCAACGCCGCGCACCTTCGAGCATTACACCCGTCACTGGAACGGAGCCTCGTTCGGCACAAAGTGGGAAGGTCTGAAAGTCAGCAAGGAACTGCCGCAGCAAATCGCCGGTCTGTTCCACGCCGGTAGCGTCGGCATCATCATGTCCGGCTGGCTGGGAGCCGTGAATTACGGCGTGATTGTCTCCAACGACGTCGATAAGTTCCTGACGCCCGGCTCGGCTGCAAGCTGAAGTCCGGCCAACGGCCGGGCAGATGAAACCGCGGCAGTATTCGTTCGGTACGGCTCGCATGCTCTCGGAGACAAGCTCATGGCGAACGAGATACAACGAACGGACGTAACATGGTCGCGAAGCGCGGCGACACACCTGTTGTGGCGGTCTGGTTTCGGTGCCTCCATCGACGAGATTCAACAGGCCACGCAGGACGGACTCGACAAGACGCTCGACCGGTTGCTGTCCCCCCCGGCCGAGACGGCCGAGTTCAGAAAGGCGGATGCACTGCTACGCCAGGCGGCGTTTGACAGCGGCAACATCGCAGACCTGAAGACGTGGTGGCTGCACCGGATGACCGCCTCAGCGAATCCGCTGGTCGAGAAATTAACACTGCTGTGGCACAACCATTTCTCAACTTCGAACGCGAAGGTTGATTCGATCCCGCTGATGGCCGCTCAGAACGATCTGTTGCGACGCGAATCGCTGGGGAGCTTCCGTCGGGTACTGCACGGCATGGCGAGCGACGTCGCCATGCTGATCTGGCTCGACAGCAACTCGAACCGCAAGCGGCATCCGAACGAAAACTTTGCTCGCGAGGTGATGGAACTCTTCAGCCTCGGCGTCGGCAACTACAGCGAGCACGACATTCAAGAAGCTGCCCGCGCGTTCACAGGATGGCACGTCCGCGACGGCGAGTTCTGGTTCAACGCCATCCAGCACGACACAGGTGAGAAAGTCGTCTTCACGAAGCGCGGCAACTTCGATGGTGGCGACATCGTGGAGCTTTGCCTTGACCATCCGGCGTGCCCCCGATTTCTGGCATTCAAGCTGTTGCGGCAATTTGTCGAGCCGTCACCGTCGAAGGAACACATCGACGCGCTGGCCGCTCGCATCCGGCAGCACAACTTCGAGTGGCGACTGATCCTGCGTGAGTTGTTTTCGTCGCGGCTGTTCTTTGCCGAGTCGTCACGGCTGTCGATCATCAAGTCGCCAGTCGAACTGTTGCTTGGTGCGGTACGACAGCTTCAAGCGAAACCGAACTTGCAAAGCCTCGCGCGGCTGTCAGCGGAACTCGGCCAGGACATCTTTGAGCCGCCGACCGTCAAAGGCTGGGACGGCGGCCGCCTGTGGATCAGTTCGACCACGCTGATTCAGCGAGCCAACTTCGCGACAGCGCTGACGAAGTCGAATCAGCACGGCTCGATTTCGTTCGCAGGCTTGCGAGTCGAAGACGACGTGAACTATTTCGTCGAGTTGCTGCTCGCTCGCGACGTCGGCCCTGACGCGGTCGCCGAATTGCGGCAGTTCACCAACAACCAAACCGGCGATCCGGAGAATCGACTCCGCTCGCTGGTTCAATTCGTGATGCAGATGCCAGAGTATCAGTTGACCTGATTTGAAATGCGGTGTGTCAGCACCGCTTGGCAGTTTTCGATCGAGTTGGCTGGACAATCCCAAGCGTTGCTGACACACCGCACTCCAAAGGAACGTCATGACCACTCGCCGCGAATTCTTGAAGCAGTTTGGAGCCGCCAGTCTTGTGTCGTTGGGTGCGATGCCGCCGAGTTTTCTCGCGCGAGCTGCCGCTGCGACCGAAGCGAAGCCGGATGAACGTATTCTCGTGCTTGTGCAACTGGCGGGTGGCAACGATGGCTTGAATACCGTCGTTCCTTTCGGTCGCGACGAGTACTACAAGGCGCGACCCGGAGTTGGCATCGGGATGGATGCCGTCTTAAAGCTGAATGGCGAACTTGGCCTGCATCCGGCGATGGATGGGTTCCAAAAACTGTTCGACGAAGGTTGGCTGAGCGTCATTCAGGGGGTCGGTTACCCGAATCCGGATCGGTCGCACTTCCGCTCGATGGATATCTGGCAGTCCGCGAAACCGGAGAAGGACGACGTCAGCAACGGGTGGCTCGGCCGGGCGCTCGATTCGACCGTCGAACAGCACGTCGGCAAAGTGCCGGGGCTGGCATTCGGGACGGACAAGCTGCCGCTGTCACTGGTCGCATCGAAGATCAACGTGCCGACGGTGCGTGACGTGAAGGGTTATCAATTACAGCTCGGCCCCGGAAATGAGTCGGCGTTGAAGGCGCACAAGCAATCGCTCGAACGGATCGCTTCGCGCGATGCGATGGCGGGTTCGGACCTCGATTTCTTGCGACGCACCGCGCGCATGGCGTGGTCGAGTGCTGAGCAGCTCAAACAGATCTCGGCCAGCTATAAGCCGGCGACGGCATATCCCGGAAACGCGCTGGGACAAAAGCTGCGTACCGTGGCCGAGATCATCAGCAGCGACCTCAGCACACGGATGTACTTCGTGCACCTCGACGGCTTCGACACGCACTCGCAGCAAGCCAACGCGCATCAGGCATTGTTGACCGAGCTGTCCTCGGCGATCACCGCCTTCGTCGGCGACCTGAAAGGGCACGGCCTCGCCGATCGAGTGCTGGTCGCGACGTTCTCCGAGTTCGGCCGCCGAGTCGCTGAGAACGGCAGCCTCGGCACCGACCACGGAGCCGCCTCGCAGATGTTCGTTATCTCACCGAAGTGCAAGGGTGGCATCGTCGGTGCTCACCCCAGCTTGACCGACCTCGACGACGGCGACCTGAAGTTTCACACCGACTTTCGCTCGGTGTACGCCACGCTGCTCGACCATTGGTTGAGCATTCCCAGCGCACCGGTCCTGGGCGGCGCGTTCCGTCCGGTTGAGTTCGTGTGAATGGCAACGATTGAGAAGCCACAAAGGCACGAAGACACAAAGAGGACAGTCGGGCTTCGTGTCTTTGTGCCTTGGTGGTTTTCCTCCTTTGCTCTCTCTGCATAGCATCATGCGGCGATGGGATTGGAGTTTGGTTTCTTGATTTGGAGGAAAACGTACGATGCGACGGCATTTGAGAGTCTCAGTCTTCTCAGTTCTGTTCCTTCTGTCCTCATTGACCGCCTCCGCTGCGGACGTGATTGTCCGTTCGGAACGGTTGCCGGAAACGACTCCATGGGACTTGAAGCAACTCAGCGACGTGCCGGACTTCGAGTGGTTGGATCAAAAGAGCAGCGTGCGGTCGCTGTTCTACGCGGGTGAACCATACGGCGGGAAAGCGACGCGTGTGTTTGCGTACTACGCTTCCCCCACGACGCTCTCGGACAGCAAGCCGCCGACAGAAAAGTTTCCGGCGGTCGTGCTGATTCATGGCGGAGGCGGAACGGCGTTTCGCGAATGGGCTGAGTTATGGGCCAAACGAGGCTACGCCGCGATTGCGATGGACTTGGCGGGGCATCGACCGAACGAAGGGCAGAACGCTCATCAGCCGGCGAATCGCACGCGATTACCGGACGGCGGGCCATATCAAGGGGACGAGGAGAAGTTCGGCAGCATCGACAAACCACCGACCGAGCAATGGTCGTATCATGCCGTCGCCGCGGCGATTCGAGCACACTCGCTGATCCGCAGCTTTCCCGAAGTCGACGCACAGCGGACGGGGGTCACCGGCATCAGTTGGGGCGGTTATCTGACCTGCATCGTGGCCGGACTCGACAGCCGCTTCAAAGCGGCCGTGCCGGTGTACGGCTGCGGTTTCTTGCACGACAACAGCGCGTGGTTGTCTCGCTTTGAAAAAATGTCACCCGAACAACGCCAGCGCTGGGTGACGTTGTGGGATCCCTCGAAGTATCTGCCGGCGGTTTCGATGCCGATTCTGTTCGTCAACGGCACGAATGATTTCGCGTATCCGCTGGACAGTTACATGAAGAGCTTCAACGCCGTATCGGGCACCAAGCAGTTGCGAGTCAGCGTCAACCTGCCGCACGGTCATCCGCCCGGCTGGGCCCCGACGGAGATCGGCCTGTTCATCGACCACCATGTGGGTCGCGGCCGGGGGTTGCCGAAACTCGCCGATCCGAAAATCGAAAACGGCCGCGTTCGAATCGCCGTGACATCCGAGACCAAGCTGAAACAAGCCGCGTTGCACTTCACGATCGATGGCGACGCGATCAACAAACGGACTTGGAAAACCGTCGCCGCCACAATCGACGGCAACGCCATTTCGGTCGAAGCCGCTCCAGACGAAGCAACTGCGTGGTTCGTCACGGTCAGCGACGAACGAGACGCACTCGTCAGCAGCCGTATCGTGATTCGCTGACGAGTACTCGTAGCACCAGCCCTTCTGGCTTGGGTGATGACGCGTCCGTCTCGATTCCGGCGAAACAAAATCATTCCGGCCACAAAGGCCGCAGCTACTTCAGCCAGCCATTCTGCCGCATCCACAGGAGCAGGTCTTTGGCCCAAGGATGCACTTCGCCGGGGGCGGCTCCGTTCTTCCCTTCGCTCAGGCCGATGCCGTGCGGGCCTTTTTGATAGACGTGGAAGTCGTAGGCGATGCCGTTTTGCTGCAACGCGGCGACGAACCGCAGCGAATTCGTGACCGGGACAGCCTTGTCCTCTTGAGTGCTCCAGACGAAGCACGGCGGCGTGTCCTTCGTGACCTGCTTTTCGTTCGAGAGGAGTTCGACCAGCTTCGGATCAGGATTTTTGCCCAGCAGATTGGTCTTCGAGCCGCCGTGAGTCACTCCGTCTTCCATACTGATGACGGCATAGCAGAGCACTCCGAAATCTGGCCGCGAGCTTTGTCGATCGACGACATCGGCGGCGTCGGCTTTGCCCGCATCGAAATGTGTGACGACGGTCGAGGCGAGATGTCCTCCCGCGCTGCTCCCCATCACCCCGACTCGCTGCGGATCGAGCTTCCATTCGGCGGCGCGAGATCGCACGAAGCGGATTGCTCGCGAGACATCACCCAGCATCACCGGATGTCGATACCCTTTCGAGCCAAGCCGGTACTTCAACACGAACGCCGACACGCCGTTGTCCGCCAGCCATTTCGCGTACCCTTCCCCCTCGTGCCCAGCCAGCCCGCCGTAACCACCGCCGGGGCAGACCACGATCGACGTCCCGCTGGCCTTGTCAGCCGCGGGCAAATACGGCGTGATCGTTGGGATGTCGTGATCCGCCTGGCCTAGTGCTCCCGGTACGTCGCCGGTCCACAAGCGAATCGGCTCGGCACCGGCCGCGAAGTTCCAGGCGCATCCCGTCAATACGAGTCCGAACAGCACCGCTCGTTGCAGATTCATCGTTGGCCTTTCTTAAGAGGAGAGTGAATCGTGATCCAAGTCACATCGTAACGGGACAGCTACGCCGACTGCGAGAACACGAACTCTCCATCTTTGACATCGACCACGATCTTGCAGCCCGGCGGGAGCTTGCCGGACAACAGCTCGTTGGCGAGTTGATTTTGCAGCCGCTGCTGAATGACTCGCTTCAACGGGCGAGCACCGTAGGCCGGGTCGTAACCTTCCTCGCCGAGCAAATCTTTCGCGGCATCTGTGATCTCGAACCCGAAGCCATTCTCGTCGAGTTGTTTCGCCAGGCGGCGGAGTTGCAAATCCACGATCTGCCGAATCTCGGCTTTGCCGAGCGGATGGAAGACGATGACTTCGTCGACGCGGTTCAAAAACTCCGGGAGGAACTCGCGACGCAGAGCGTCCATCACTCGGCGGTTGATTTCCTTTTCGTTGTCCTTACCGGTGAGCTCCATGATCGACTGACTGCCGATGTTCGAGGTCATCACGACGATCGTGTTTGTGAAGTCGACCGTGCGACCGTGGCCGTCGGTGAGGCGACCGTCGTCGAGTAGTTGCAGCAGGATGTTGAAGACGTCGCGGTGAGCCTTCTCGATTTCGTCGAGCAGCAGCACACAGTACGGATGCCGGCGAACAGCTTCGGTCAGCCGGCCTCCCTCTTCGTAGCCGACGTAACCGGGAGGAGCACCGATCAGCCGCGCGACCGAGTGCTTCTCCATGAACTCGCTCATGTCGACGCGGATCATCGCGTGTTCGTCGTCGAACAGGAATTCGGCGAGTGCCTTGCACAGCTCGGTTTTGCCGACGCCGGTCGGGCCGAGGAAGATGAACGAGCCGATCGGCCGGTTGCGGTCTTGCAGCCCGGAGCGCGAGCGTCGCACCGCGTTCGAGACCGCGACGACTGCTTCGTGCTGGTCGATCATGCGGCCGTGAATCGCGACTTCCATTTTGAGCAGCTTGTCCCGCTCGCTCTGCAACATGCGGGCGACCGGGATGCCGGTCCACAGACTGACAACTTTGGCGATGTCCTCGTCGGTGACTTCCTCGCGGAGCAGCCGTTCCCCCTTCGCGTTGCTGGTTTCGGCCGAGCGTTGTTCCAGTTCGGTCAATTCCTTCTCGGCCATTTGGAGGTCTTGTTCAGCCTGATACGCTGCCATGAAATCTTCGTTGGCGTTCGTTCGCTGAGCCTGTCCGAAGGCCTGCTCGCGTTGCGTGCGAAGTCGCTCGATCTGTTCCTTGAGTGGGCGGAGCCGCGACAGTGCGTCCTTCTCCGCCTGCCACCGAGCCTTCAGTTGGTGGACGGATTCCTCGCGGTCGGCGATCGCTCGTCGTAGATCATCGAGACGCTCTCGGCTGTCAGGACTCTTCTCGGTCGCCAGCGCCGTCGCTTCGATTTGCATCCGCGTGAGTTGCCGAGTCGCCTCGTCGATCTCGGTCGGCATCGAGTCGATTTCCATTCGCAGCCGGGACGCCGCTTCATCGACGAGGTCGATCGCCTTGTCCGGCAGGAAGCGATCGTTGATGTACCGATCCGACAAGGTCGCCGCCGAGATCAACGAATCGTCGGTGATGCGGACTCCATGATGCGATTCGTACCGCTCCTTCAGCCCGCGCAGGATCGAGATCGTGTCCTCGACGTTCGGCTCTTGGACCATGACCGGCTGGAAACGACGTTCCAAGGCCGCGTCCTTCTCGATGTGCTTGCGGTATTCGTCGAGCGTTGTCGCGCCGACGCAATGTAGCTCACCGCGAGCGAGCGCGGGCTTGAGCAAATTGCCGGCGTCCATCGCCCCTTCCGCTGCGCCGGCTCCAACGACGGTGTGCAGTTCGTCGATAAACAGGATCACGCGTCCCTCGGCGGACTGCACTTCTTTTAGTACGGCCTTCAGCCGATCCTCGAATTCGCCCCGGTATTTCGCTCCGGCGATCAATGCTCCCATGTCGAGCGCGACGACGCGTTTGTCTTTCAAATTCTGCGGGACATCGCCGGTGACGATGCGATGAGCCAGTCCCTCGACGATCGCCGTCTTGCCGACGCCAGGCTCGCCGATCAGCACCGGGTTGTTCTTCCGCCGTCGTGAGAGGACTTGAATCACGCGACGAATCTCCGTGTCGCGGCCAATGACCGGATCGATCTTGCCTTGCCGAGCCAGCTCGACCAAATCCTTGCCGTACTTTTCCAGAGCCTGATACTTGTCCTCCGGCGATTGATCGGTGACTTGCTGACTGCCACGCACCGCTCGCAGCGCGTTGAGGATGTCCTTCTCTTCGATCGCATTCAGAGCCAGCAGCCGCTTCGCCGCGTCCTCGATCTTCGACAGGCCGAGCAGCAAATGCTCGGTCGAGACGAACTGGTCCTTCATCTGATCGGCGGCTTGAGTCGCCGCGTCGAAGACTTTTATGACTTCGCGGCTGGCTCCGACTTGTCCCGCTCCGCCGGAAACTTTCGGCAGCCGGTTCAGCTCACCAGTCACCATCGACTCCAACTGCGGAATCTTTGCGCCGATCTTTTGCAGCAACGGCCGGACGATCCCTTGCTCTTCCGTCAGCAACGCCTTGAGCAGATGCAACGGCAGCAACTGCTGATGACCGAGACTCTCCGCCTCAGACTGAGCCTGTTGGACTGCCACTTGCGACTTGACCGTCAGCTTGTCGAACCGAAACGCCATGATGAGCCTCCTCATGCCGCCATTTTCGACCTTGATGCCACGAATCAAATGGCAGCCGAAATGACAGTCGCACTCCAAGAAGGCAAACGGCAGACCAGTCTCAAAGGTTTTTTGCCGGACGAAAGCAAGTCGAGCGGTCGGGCGTTCGCCCACCGAGTACGTTCCATTCGACCGGCAAGTGTCGACTCGGAGGACTGACGTCCTCCGCTCGCCAGAGCACATCACTTCGATGCAGCGTTGGCTCTCCAAGTGCCCAGGGGCAAGACGTTCGCACGCTTGGCCCACTCATCCCACTTGGCGGCGAGTCGCTGCACTCGTTCTGACTGCGCGGCGGCGAGGTCATGCTGCTCGGTACGGTCGGCGGCGAGGTCGTACAACTCCCAAGGCTTGTCTTCCTTGGCGACCAGTTTCCAATCGCCGACTCGAATGGCGCGGTTCCCTTCGTGTTCCCAAAAGATCGCGTCCCGTTCGATCTTCTTGCCCGCGAATGCCGGCGCGAGGCTGCGTCCTTCGAGTGGTTGAATCGGCTCGGATCGCAGCGTGGGCGGATACGTCGCACCGGACAAATCGACGCAGGTCGCCATGATGTCGATCAAGTGTCCCGGTTGAGGCTCGAACTCGCCGCGCCGTGCGATGCCCTTCGGCCAGTGAGCAATCAACGGCGTCGAGATGCCTCCTTCGTGGACGAAGTGCTTGTACTCGCGAAATGGCGTATTCGAGACGTTGGCCCAATTCAATCCGTAGGCGATGTAAGTGTCTTCGGGACCGGGCAGCACGTTCGGGCCTTGCAGAGTTGGCACTCCCGCGCGGGTCTGCTTGGGGATGACATCCAGCCGAATCGCATCGGCCGCGATGGGCGGTAGCGTCGGCTTCTCCGGCCGAGTCATCTGGCCCTGCCGGCCGATGACCTCTTGGCAGCCGCCGTTGTCTTGCAGGAACAGGATCAGTGTGTTGTCGAGCTTTCCGTGCCGAGACAGTTCGGCCACGAAGCGCCCGATGTTCTGATCCATGCGGTCGATCATCGCGGCATAGACCTCCATGCAGCGAATCTCCCAAGCTCGATTTTCGGCTTTGCCTGCTGGCTTTGACCAATCGCCGATGGTTGGTGCCGTTGTCCATGCTTTCGGCATCAATCCCAACTCGCGCAATCGTTTTACGCGCGTTTGCCGAATTGCGTCGTAACCCGCGTCGTACGCTCCGCGATACTTGGCAATGTCTTCCTCCAGCGCGTGCATCGGCCAATGCGCGGCCGTGTAGGCCATGTAGAGCAGAAACGGTTGCTCGGCCTTCTTCTGACAATGCTCGCCGACGAACTGGATCGCGTGATCGGTGATCGCGTCGGTGTAGTAGTATCGTTTCGGTTGGTACTCGGTGTCCGTGAAGGGCGACAGGTTCGTGTTGTCGCGAGTCAGCGTCCCCGGATCGAAGAAGCTGCCGGCTCCGGTGATCGTTCCGTAGAAGCGATCGAACCCGCGTTGTAACGGCCAATTGTGCTTCGGCCCGTCCGGCTTGATGTGTCGAGTCACATGCCACTTGCCGACCGCATACGTCCCGTAGCCCGCCGGCTTGAGCACCTCGGCGATCGTCGCGCAGCGTCGGTTCAGATCACCGCGATACCCGTCGTGGCCGCGATCATCCATCATGTGCCCGATGCCCGCCTGATGTGGATACAACCCAGTCAGCAACGCCGCTCGCGTCGGGCAACACCGAGCCGTGTTGTAGAACTGCGTGAACCGCAACCCACCCGCCGCCAGCTTGTCGAGGTTGGGAGTCTTGATCTCGCCACCGTAGCAGCCGAGATCCGAATACCCCATGTCATCCGACATGATGACAACAACGTTCGGCCGAGCGGGCGTGTCGGCTCCATGCGCGCGGGCAGTTGTCAGACAGACCCCAAGACACGCCGTCACCAGAGCAAAGGTTCGCATATTTGGTTTCTTGATTGGCGAGAAGACGATCGAAGACTCGGAGTCATGTTTTTCCAAGAATCACCTCATAAGTTCGTGAAGACACGCTTGGAATTTCAAGTGCTCCCCCTGTGACCTTGCCAACCGTGTCGTTACTGTTGATTCACCTTTTCGCCGTCGATCAGCGTTCGCGTCCAAAGGAAACCTCATGGCGATTCTCGTAACCTGTGAGTGTGGCAAGTCGTACAAACTGAAGGACGAAATGGCGGGGCGCAAGGTGAAGTGCGCGGCCTGCGCGGCAACCATTTCGGTGCCGGATGTCGAAGACGTCTTGGAGGCGGATTCCGACAGTGGGTCGGCCTCGTCGCGGCCGTCCCGTCGGCGGTGTCACGAGATCGAGTACAAGCTCATCGGTGACGACATGCAGTTGGTCGAGATTGAACTCGATCCAGACGAAACGGTGATCGCCGAAGCCGGGGCGATGACCTACATGGAAGAGGGTATTGGGTTCGTCTCCAAGATGGGTGACGGTTCGGAGCCCAATCAAGGTTTTTTCGGCAAAGTCATGAGCGCCGGTAAGCGGATGCTGACCGGTGAGTCGCTCTTCATGACACACTTTACGAATGAAGGTCGAGGCAAACAGCGAGTCGCATTTGGTGCTCCGTATCCAGGCAAGATCCTGCCCATCGACCTGGCTCAATTGGATGGACCGTTGATTTGCCAGAAGGACTCATTCTTGTGCGCGGCGTATGGGACCAAGGTTGGCATCGCGTTTCAAAAGAAGATCGGAGCCGGCTTCTTTGGCGGTGAAGGCTTCATCCTGGAACGACTCGAAGGAGACGGACTCGTCTTCATTCACGCCTGCGGAGCGCTCATCAAACGTCAGTTGCGTGGCGAAACTTTGCGACTCGATACCGGTTGCTTTGTCGCCTGCACGGCGGACATTGACTACGACATCCAACGCGCCGGAAATCTGAAGTCGATGCTCTTCGGTGGCGAAGGATTGTTCCTGACAACCTTGTCCGGACATGGCACGGTCTGGCTCCAGAGCCTCCCGTTCTCAAGACTCGCCGACCGCATCGTTCAATCGGCTCCCAGTGCAGGCGGAACCAGCAAAGAAGCCGGCAGCCTCCTGGGAGGATTGGCTTCGATGTTCGAGGAATAAGCCACCGACGGCCGATCGACGGGTTTCGGGACGTCTATCCTTGGGTGTCCCTCACCAGGACTTCGCCCACCCTCTTCCGAGGCAAGCGGGGTAGGGGCAGCGCCCGCTGTTCGTTGGGGCAGCGGATTTGTTAAGGTGCTCCTGGCAAGAGTGAGTGACATTTCGGGAGGGATCGTCTCATGCGACAACGAATTCTGATCGTGGCGGCGGGGTTGGCGGTGCTTTGCTTGGGTCGTCCCGCCGAGGCGATGAAAAAGAAGAAGGATCCAAAGATCGTGGCGGCGGTCGGGCGAGCGCTCGATTATCTGGCTCGTGAGCAGCGTCGACAGGGCTATTGGGAAGCAAATCAAAGTCAGTACCGAGTCGCGATGACCGCGCTGGCCGGCAACGCGATGCTGGCAGAAGGGTCAACGACGACGCGTGGGAAGTATTCCAAGAACATCCGACTGGCAGTCGATTATCTGCTCGACATGGCGCAGCCGCAGGGGCTGATCGGCTTCAAGGACGACTATCACTACACCTACGGGCACGGATTCTCGATGCTGTTTCTCTCGCAGGTCTTCGGCGAGGAAGAGGACGCCGAGCGTCGCGCCGACTTGAAGCGAGTGCTCATCAAGGCGGTCGAGTTTTCCGCTCAAGCTCAAACCGAGCGGGGTGGCTGGGGCTATGTCTCGGCGAAGGATCAGCCGAACTTCGATGAAGGCTCGACCTGCATCACCCAGGTGCAAGGACTGCGAGCTTGCCGCAATGCCGGTATCCCCGTCCCGAAAGAGATCATCGAGAAGGCGAAAAAGTACATCCAGGATTGCACGACCCCGGAAGGAGGCGTGCAGTACAGCATCCGTGGCGGGGGCGCTCGGCCACCAATCACGGCCGCCGCGTGTGCCGCAATGTTCAACGCCGGCGAGTACGGCGAATCCGACCACGTCAAGAAGATGCTCGAATTCTGCAAGCAAAACGTCTGGCCGGGCAAGGCCGGGACGAACCAGCTCTTCGGACATTGGCACTACGCTCACTACTACTACGCGCAGGTCGTCTACCGGCTTGGCGACGAAGAGTGGAACAAGTACTTCGCGGACATCAGCAAAGAGATTCTCAGCAAGCAATCGGCAAACGGTGCTTGGAAGGACGGCCACGTCGGCGAGGTCTACAACACCGCGATGAATACGACGATCTTGCAGCTCGACAACGGATTCCTGCCGATCTACCAGCGTTGAGACTTGCGGCGAATTTGGCGGGAGTCTGACCTCCCAAGGCACTGTCCGGACGGTGGTGCTTGTAGCCGGGTCGCCGATTCGAACTCAGTACGCAACGTGGGCCAGGTTGTCAAACTCTTCTGCGTTGAGGAACTCATCTCAGAAGCGGCTATTGAATGATTGCGCCGATCCGTTCTCCCATGGGGCTCCCGGCGGGATGTAGAGCGTCTAGACCTTGGCATTCGTCAGCCACGATTGAATGGCGTTCGCGATGAACTCCGGGCCGTTGTCGCGGTGGATGTTCTTGGGGCCGCCGCGGATCACGAACAAGTCCCGCAGCACATCCTGCACGTCGTCGGCAGGGAAGCGATGACCGACTTCCAATGCCAAACACTTCCTCGTGTATTCGTCCACGAATGTCAGCCACCCGAGGCTTCTTCCACGTGTCGTGCGATCGAAGGCAAAGTCCCAGGCCTACACCTGCTCTTTACAGGTAGCTCGATGCCAAACGCTTCACATCCCCGATCGCCCACTTTTACGCTGGCTCCGCGGTGCGTTGAGTCTCTCTTGTTTCCACAGCCGATGCACACGTTTGACGTGCGCGCTCCAACCTTTGCGACGCAACAACTTCGTGATCCGTCGATATCCGAAACGCGGACGCTCGGGAACCAACTCCAACATCTGCCTTAGCAGATGACGTTCTTCGTCGACCTCAATCGGCTCGTACCGCTGAGTCAATCGCGGTTGACCAATTGGCCTGCATGCCCGTCGCTCGCTGACCGCGAACGTCCGGCACACAGGCTTCACGGCGTCACGCCGGCGAGCAGGGATTACCAGTTTCCCGAACGGACTTCCTTCAAGATCTGAATGTCGAATGCCTGCTTCGCCATGAGTTTCTTCAGCAAAGAATTCTCTTGCTCAAGTTGCTTGAGCCGCTCTGCCTCCGCGACCTTCATCCTGCCGTATTGATTTTGCCAGCGATGATACGTTTCTTCGCTGATCCCCAATTACGGCAATACCGCCCCGACGGTTTTTCCCACCGACAACGGGTTGCTCTACAGGTTCTTCAGCACTTCTGCGACTTTGGTCTCAAACAGCGCCTGCCATTCAGGAGCCAGGATGCAGTCGCTGTCTTCTTGAGCTCCTCCAACGTTGAGAAGCTGCTCGGCGGTCGGCGAGTAATAGATGTAGCCGTTGGTGTAGCCCGACACGAACGTCAGCTTATGCGGCGAGCGCTCCTTGATTCCTAAACCAATCTGCACGCTCAGTTCACCGGGAAACGTGATCAGCGCGAAATCGCCGATCCGCAGGCCGACGACTTCGACGTCGATCGTGCGCTTGCCCGCCTTGATGTTCTGAGCCTGGTGCATTTTCAGCAATGCGAGGTTTGTCTGTGTGCGAGTCAATTGCTCCATCGTGTGAATGTTGTCGATGTACTGCTGCATGTTGCGGCGGTTCTCTTCGTCAAGCTTGCTGAGGTCGATGCGGCCGAGGTGCTTCTCCAGCAGATATTTGTGTGAGTAGTAGGATGGGAAGTCCTCGTCGAGCTTGTACTTCACGATCAGTGGCAGAAACGTTTTGAGATTCAGACTGGTTCCCTTCAGCGACTGAAGTTGCTTGAGTTGCTCGGCTTCCAGCGAGTCGATGCGCTCGGCGAGATCGGCTCGCGGCAGCGTGAGCGTTTCGTTGATAACTCGTAGCCGCGAGTCGTCCTGGCTGGCGATCTTTCGCAATGCCTTCAATGTGCTGAGGCCCAGCATGTTTCCCAAAGTTTCGGCATTGCGCGGAGTGTTGACGTCCTTGTAGGTGATGGGGTTGATGTCGCCGCCGCAGCCTTGCAGGAACAGCGCGATCGTTCCGTCGCTCAAATTATCTTCGATCACCTGCGATGCAAAACCGGACATGTCCGCCGTGTTACCCTTGTTAGGAACGCCCTGGATCGGATGGCACGCGAACTGATAGACGACTGCCAGCGTCCGCCCATCAGTGCGGTCGAGCCGTAAGATTCCAATGTCAGGATCAATTGGACCGATCTCGGCGACTTCCTCGTCAGGGGGCAGCGCGTACGCATGCCGGACATCCAGCTCTTTGCCGTTCTTCAACTTGAGCCGGCGATTCTCCGACACACGATCTTCGTGACCGCGGCCCACTCCGACATGTACGGGGACCATGTTCTGCGCTGCGGTCTTTACTGCTTGTACAGTCCGCTCATCGACATCCGCGCAGACGATGCCGTGGCAATGGCTGGCATTCACCAGGACATTCGCGGGCCCGATGCCCAGTTCTTTTTCGATCCGCGCACGAACCTTGGGCAGATAGTCGTTCTTGATGTGCCCGATCTCTCCGATCGCCACAGCATCGACGGAGATGATCACCGCGGTCGTGTCGTCGCTCTTGACGACGAGCGCCTTGGCCCACAAGCGATCGTTCACCGGGCCGGCATCAACATTGGTGATATCAACCTTAGCGACTCCGGCCGAAAGCGGTGCCGCCCCGGCGAC
>VGZH01000062.1 GCA_016872645.1 Planctomycetota bacterium
AGAACCCCGATTGTTTGGCCGACGCGAAGTACAAGGCCTTGTCCGGGATTCCCAAACGGAGCTTACATGCGTACCAGTCGGCGGACGGAATTCGCTGGAAACGGATTCGCTCGGAGCCGGTCATCACCGAAGGGGCGTTTGATTCGCAGAACCTCGCGTTCTGGGACACCGAGCGGAAGTGCTACGTGGATTATCACCGTACGAAGGCGGATGGCGTGCGGCATATCATGACGGCGACGTCGAGCGACTTCCTGAACTGGACCAAGCCCGTGCTGCTCGAATTCGGCGATGCACCGAGCGAGCACCTTTACACGAACGCCATCCAGCAGTACGCCCGCGCGCCGCACTTGTTAATCGGCTTCCCGACGCGATTTCAGCCGAAGACGCAGCAAGTCGAACCGGTCTTCATGACCAGCCGCGACGGACTCCGTTTCAAACGCTGGCCGGACGCCCTCATCCCGATCACCGCCCCTGCCGAGCGCGACGGCAACCGCAGCAACTATATGACGTGGGGCCTGCTGCAACTCCCCGGCCGCCCGAACGAACTCTCGGTCTACGCCACCGAACGCTACTACGCCGGCCCCGGTAGCCGCGTCCGCCGCTTTACCTTCCGCACCGACGGATTCGTCTCAATTCACGCAGAGTCCAAGAGCGAATTGCTTACGAAACCGGTCATCTTCACCGGCAAACAACTGACGCTGAACTTCAAGACGGCGGCCACCGGCAGTGTAAGAGCCGAACTGCAAGGCGCCTCCGGCAAACCGATCCCCGGCTTCGCGCTCGCGGATTGCAAGGCGCTCCAAGGCGACGCAATCGACCAACCGGCAACATGGCCCGCCGACCTGTCGAAACTCAGCGTCCAACCCGTGCGAATCCGCTTCGTCTTGGAAAACGCCGACCTCTTCGCGATGAAGTTCGTGTGATGGGTTCGGAAGAGAGTTCAAAGCCCGCATTGGTGGTCCCCGATCATTCGGGAACGGGAGGGTTTCACATGAGACGTGGTGGAATTGTGTTGCGACTGTACGAAATTGCAGGCGTCTTCGTCGTAGCGTTGCTCACATGGTTCGGCGAACGAGCGATCATGGCCGACGACGCCAGGCCTGCGGGCTTTCGGCTCGCGACGTTCTCGACCGACGTGACGCCGCCGCTGGGACATTCGTTACTGGGCGGAACGACGACTCCGCCGCCGGCGCATCGGATTGACGACCCGTTGCTGGCGCGCGGGTTTGTGCTCATCGGCGGCGAGAAGCCGGTTGTCGTCGTGTCGATCGATTGGTGCGAGATTCGGAACGACGCTTATGACCGCTGGCGCGAGGCGTTGGCGGAGGCGGCCGGGACGACTCGCGAGCGGGTGCTCGTGACGGCGATTCACCAGCATGATGCGCCGCTCGCGGACTTGGAGGCTCAGCGGATTCTCGATGCCAGCAAGCTTGGCGGATCGATCGTCGATCCGGCCTACCACGAGCGATCAGTGCAGGCGACGGTCGCGGCGTTGCGGGAAGGACTGAAGTCGGCGCGGGGAGTGACTCACTTCGGCACGGGGGAGGCGAAAGCGGTCCGCATCGCGTCGAATCGGCGGTACATCGGACAGAACGGCTTGCCGAAGTTTGATCGCAGCAGCATGAGCGGCGCGGATGCCATGAAAAGTCAGCGGGACGAGGGAGTCGTCGATCCGTGGTTGAAAACGCTCAGCTTTTGGGACGGCGACACGCCACTGTGTGCGTTGCATGTCTACGCCGTGCATCCGATGTCGAACTGGGGTTCCGGCCGCGTCACCGCCGACTTCCCCGGAGCGGCGCGGTTGCGAATGCAGGACGCTCACCCGGAAGTGTTCCAGATTTACGCCTCGGGCTGTTCGGGCGACACAACGGCGGGTAAATACAACGACGGCGGTCAGGTCGCCCAGCGAGCGTTGCAGGACCGGCTTTTCGACGCGATGTCCGCCTCGTGGAAATCGACAAAGCGGCAACCGCTGACAAGGCTCGACTTTCGCAATTCTCCGTTCGAACTGCCACTGCGCACGACGGCCGGGTACTCGGAAGCAGACCTCAAGCAGCAACTTGAATCGGACGACTCGAAGAAGCGGTGCCTCGCGGCGCTCGCGCTGAGTTGGCGGAATCGGCACGCGGCGAAGCAACCGATCGATTTGCCGGTCCTCGATTTCGGCTCGGCAGCCGTCGCGCTCCTGCCGGGCGAAACCTACGTGGCGTTTCAGCTGGCGGCTCAACGGATGCGCCCGAACGATTTCGTCATCGTCATGGGCTACGGCGAGTCGGCTCCCGGTTTCATCCCGATTGAGCAAGCGTGGAAGGAAAACGACAGTAATCTCTCGTCCTGGTGCTGGGTCGATCCCGGCTGCGATCCGATCATGACCGCCGCGCTTCGCAAGTCTCTCGCGCCGTAGTTGCGCGCGGAATTCATCGCGGACATCCGAGTCGGCTGGTTCGCGAGTTCTGTCACTGCGATCGAAGACGCTCTTCAAAGAAGGTGAAGCGGCACCGAGTGAGCCCGCCGTGTATGTGCATCCGCGCGGGACCGAGATGATGACGCATTACGCTCGGTCGGCCGATCACGGTCAGACGTGGAGGTTGGCTCAGGCAACGCCCTGGGTAGGAGGTCGAATAAACATTCGGAGGCCCCGAAGACTGGGGCAGGAAGAACTGGAGAATTCGCCGCAAAGTGGCGCTGTCCAATTAGTCATTTGCGGACTTCCAGGGTCCCCACTCCGCCGCCGAACGGCCCAAGGCGAATAGTTCGGTCAACAACGAACCAAACTCTCGTTCCGTCCGGTTCGCTGATCTCGCGCCACCAGGCCATCGCCGTCCCGAAACTTCCCCGGCACGGACGCTGGGCCAGCGGTTCGGTCACCAGTACCTGCCGGCGTTCCGCGCGCGGATGCTGGCTGACGCCTCTCGCAAGACCGATCACATACTTGCCCGAATGAAACTGTATATTCTGAACCACGGTCAGATTTGCGCGATTCACCGACTACAATGGGGCACTCGCCGGCCGATTCGCCTTCTTCCGACTGACGGAGAACTTCTACGGAAAAGAAGACACCGGGTTGAACGGTCTGTATAGGACGGACGGGACAGATGGGGACTTCATCGCGCCGGCACGGCCTTGGGAAATCCTGCCGACTGGCTCTCGGCGGCCATGGCTCGCCAGTGGAATTGCGGTTGCCATCCGAGCATCCGCTTGAGCTTCTCGCAATTCACGAGACCTCGCTGATCGTGGAGATCCCCACGAACGTCAGTGACCTGTGGATAGTATTCGGCCAGTAACTGCCGCGTCGGCGCGTCGAAGCAGACGTCGTCGGCCGCCACGTTGAAGGCCTCGAAGCCGGTACGGTCCGACCGCAGCCAGGCGAGACAGGCGGTAGCCACGTCGCGTGCGTCGATATAGGACCAGAGCGAGTCAGCGGCGGCCGCGACCGTCTCCGTGAACTTGCGGAACCGCCATTCGTACGACCCTTCGTAGACGATCCGCTGGGGTCTTAGCGCGGCGATCGACAGGCCGTGCCAACGGGCGTAATGCGTCGCGAGCGTTTCAAGATTCTGCTTCACGGCGCCGTAGATGCCGTCGGGACACGCCGGCGACTGCTCGTCGATCGGCAAATAGGGTGCCCGACTATATTCACCGTAGATCATCGGACTGCTGGCCAACACCACGCGCGGGATTTTCAGATTCGCGGCCGCCTGGAGTACGTGATAACCGCCCAGTGCCAGATTGCGATACGATGTCTCCCAGGTGGTCCAGGAGTCGGTCGGCAGGCTGCCAAAATGAACCACCGCAACAGCTCCTGCCAGCGCGTCATGAACACCGGCGCCATCCTCCAGGTCCAGTTGCCGGTAGTTCTGTTCCCAAAAGCCGCACGGCTTAAGGTCGATTCCCAGTACGTCGTAGCCCGCTTCTCGCAAGACGCGCACGATCGATGTCCCGGTTCCTCCTTTGGCGCCTGTCACGACAACTTTCTGCATGGTCCCCTGCTTTCACTTATCTCTACCAGATTTCATCGAGAGTCAGATCAACGGTGTCGCTCCGTCGGCCTGCCCGTATCGCCGGGCGGCCAATGCGATGTGGCCCCGCGATTTCACCAGTTCCATGTTCAATTCAACACCGAGTCCCGGTCGGCGGCCCAGTTCGTTCACGTCGACAGAACCGTTTACGACCGGCACCCGCAGCGTCTGTACCTGATCAAACCAGGGCTGAATCGGGCAGTGTTCGAGGATCAGAAAATTCTGAATGGCCGCCGCCACATGGGCGCAAGCCGCCAGGGCAACCGGCCCATACGGGTTATGCGGCGCCATCAGGATGCCGTAAACCTCGGCCACGTGCGCGATCTTGACCAGTTCGCTGATCCCGCCGCAGTGACTAGGATCCGCCTGGCATACGTCGATCGCCTGCTGCTCGAACCAGGGTCGGAAGTCCCAGCGGGTGATCAACCTTTCCCCCAGCGCGATCTTCACGTCGGGAAAGTCGCGTTTCAGTCGCAGGGTGGGTTCAAGCGTGTCCTGGTTCGTCGGCTCTTCGACAAACAGCATGTTGAGCGGTCGCAGGCCGGCGATCAAACGGTGGGCCTGTTGCGGATCGAACATGCCGGCGGCGTCGATCATCAGGGCGACGCCCGGCCCCAATGTTTCTCGAAATCGAGCATGTTCGGCGATCGCCACGTCAACCTGCCGGTTACCGTCGTACGGAACCGTCGGCGTGCCAAAGCCATGTTTGAATGCATCGAACCCGAGTTCTCGCGTCACGCGCGCGGCGGTGTCGCGGTCCACTCCGGCGAATTCCGGGCCATAGCGAATGTAACAGCGGACCTGTTCGCGAACCTTGCCTCCGAGCAACTTGAACACCGGCACTCCAGCCGCTTTTCCCGCGATATCCCACAATGCCATGTCGATGCCGCTCATCGCACTGGAATGTACGACGCCGCGTCTCCACCAGAAATCGCGGTAGCCCAACTGCCAGATGCGCTCGATCTCGGTCGGGTCGATCCCCAGCAGTCGCGGCTTCAGTTCCGTTTCGACCTGGGCCTGCACCGCCAACTCATGATATTCGGTCGTCGCCTCGCCGATTCCGCGAAGGCCCTCGTCGGTGAAGACCTCCACGAAGATCCAGTTCCGCAGCGCTGCGACGCCCCGTGAATCCGGGACGTTCATGACATGGCAACGGATATCGGTAATCTTCATGGCGAGGCTTCCAGCATGGGTTGGATGAGGTCGGCCATGTCGTGGCTAAGTGTGTTTCGTCGCATCGTCATGCAGGACGACTCCGAGGAAAGCGTGGCGGCGGTGCGCACCGCACCGGAGGCAGTCCTGCGATGATCGTGCAAAGTCGCTTGAACCACCCGTAGAAATTTGAACCACCTTAAGAGAATGATTATCATACAACCGGTTTGAACGTCAACACTGAGCTGGCTGCCGAAAGGAGCACGCTCGCCGTCGGAGGTTGCGATGGACGTTAGCTGGAAGATCGTCGCGACGGGCATCGTTTCTCCAGAGGGGCCAGCCGCTGATCTCTCCGGGAACGTGTTTCTCGTGAGCCGCTGGACGGGGCGCGTCGTCAAGGTCGACCCGCAGGGGCAGGTCACGGAAGTGGTCCCGACCGGCGGCAAACCGCAATCGGTGGCACTTTTGGAGACCGGCGAACTGCTGTTGGCCGACGCCAAGAACCACGCGCTGCACAAGATCAGCCCGGCGGGATCGCTGAGCACGGTCGCCGAGACCATCGGTGGTCAACGGTTCATCGGCCCCAACGATTTGGTCATCGCCGACGGGCGAATCGTCTATCTCACCGACCCGGGGCTCGACATGCAGGGGCCCGGGCGCATTCTGCGGATCGAGCTGGACACGGGCCGGACCGATCTTCTGGCGGACGGTTTTCGCTTTCCCAACGGCATCACGATCTCGGCCGACGGACGCTGGCTGTATGTCGCCGAGAGCGTGACGCATCGAGTGCTGCGGTTTGAATTGCTGGACGATGGAAAACGTCTCGGTCCGGCCGAGCTGTTCTATCAGTTCGCCGACCACCATCCCGACGGGATCGCCTTCGACGCCGACGGCAACTTGCTCGTGACGCTCTGCGGCGGTGGAACGCTGGATATCGTTTCCCCCGACAGACAGCTCGTTGCGTCGATTCCCACCGGCGGCACCGACTGTACAAACATTGTGTTTGGCGGTGCCGATTTCCGGACGCTCTATCTCACGGAAGACAAGCAGGAGGCCCTGCTGGCGACACGTTGGCCTGTTCCTGGACAACGGCGGTACTCACGCAGTCAACCGGCCTCCTCATCACTCGACCCCTCCGAGAGGCAGGGCTCATGACCGGGGTGCTGCCATCCCAAGATGCCTCACTGGCCGGAACTGCTCGGTTACCGGTCGTGGTGATCGTCGCGCTGACGAGCTTCCTGTTCGCCAACATGCTGGAGTACGCCCTCCCCTTGTACTTCAACGCACTGGAGGGGTTTCCTCAGGACGTATGGTCGCAGCTGGTGTTGTGGCAGGTCATGCCTTGGATCATCGCGCCGTTTCTCGCCGGGCTGCTCGCGCGTCGGTTTGGCGAACGGCGCGTCTGGTCAGCGGCCTTGTTCGGTCAATCGCTGGTTCCGATCGCGCTCTTCGTCGCTCCGGAGCCGTGGATCGTGCGTCCGGTGGCCCTGTGGAGCGGTTTGACGGGAGCGCTCATGTGGGTCGGCGGCGTTTCACTGGTCCAAGTCGTCCCGCAACACCGCAAAGGGCTGGCGAACGGACTAATGATGATGTCGATGGGAGTCGGCAGCACGATCGGGCCACTCCTGGGTCGAACCGTTCTCTGGCGAGAGCATGTTGCGGATCTCGTTTCCAAGGAGAGTCTCGCGCGTGCCGGGGCATTCCTCATCAACCTCTCGCCGCCTCCCGCGGACGCTCCGCTGGGCAACTTCCAGATGATGATGGCCGGGCTGAGTGGCCTGGCGATTTTTGGTGCCGTGCTGATCGGACTCTTTGGCCAGCGGCCCGGCCAGGCTCCGGGCGACGATCAACTGCCTGGTCAGACGGTCGCCTCGCTGCGCGAACTCCTGGCGACGCCTCGCTTCTGGGCGCTGACCCTGGCGTTGTGTCTGCTGGGCGGCCCCGTCTTCCAGGCAACCAATCAGTTTCTGAAGTATCGCGCCGAGGATGTGGGCCTGATCGTCGGCGCCCAGGATCGTGGCTGGATCTGGCTCCAGTTGTTGCGCACGGCGATGTGGATTCCGGGCGGCCTGGCGGTGGGACTGCTGGCGGGCCGACGCGCGCCGGGCATCGCCGCCGTTGCCATGGTGGGCAGCTTCGCACTCGCCGGTAGCGGCATCGGATGGGCGACCTCGACGGGGTCGCTGTTCGCGGTCGTCGCGGTGTTTGAATTCGTGCGGCAGTTCATGCGCTGGTCGCACGCCGGATATCTCTCCGAGCATCTGCCGAATCGGCTGCGGAGCACGGCGATCGGCTGTGCTATTTCGCTTGCGGGGCTCGGCAGCACGCTGTACGGCGCCTTGCCGTTGGCGTTGATGGATCCCAACGAGAGTGGCTTTGACTCGCGGCTCCCCTTCTGGATTTCCGCCGGACTGGGACTGGCGGGAGCGGCAGGTCTTTTTGTTTTTGACCGTTTGAAACCGATTCGCCAAGACCGAATCGCCTACTCAGTCCTCACGCTGCTCGTTGTGATTTCTGGCGGTCTCTGCCCGGCGGAGGAACCTCTCTCACCGGTTTCACGCCATGTAATTCGCGGCGCGGAACAGGTAGTGGACGGGTGGGTGTCGACCGGGGGCGGTCACTCGTTCGACAGCAGCAGCCAGCAGTTGAATGGCCGGCCGTGGGCCGAGTACGAGCGCGGACTGATGCGCTTCGATCTGAAAGCAATCGACCCGGCGCGGCACGGTCAGTTGAAACGGGCCGTGTTGCGACTGCATGCCGCCACGGTCGAGAACAAGAAGAACGTGCCCACGGTGGTTTCCGCGTCAAGCGTCGCCTGGAATCACGAAGCGACATTCCTGAGTCCCGATGGCACGTCGCGCTGGCCGGCCGATCGGAATCAGGCCGAGAACCTGGACTACGCGGCGATGGCACTGGGATCGGCACGGCAGGTCGTCACCAAACCGGGCCTGGTCGAATTCGACGTGACCGAGATCGTGGAGGCATGGCTGTTTCAGGGACAGGCGAATCATGGATTCCTGCTCACGATGGGACCGCCCATTTTTGGTCGACCGGATGCCGGCGCCTGGGGGCTCGAATTCGCCAGCTCCGAAGCGAAAGAGAACGGGCCGGAGCTGATCGTTGAACTGGAGGGAACGCCACCGACTCCCGAATTGGCCGAGCGACGAGCGCTGACGATTTATCCATCCGCCGCGCTGCCGCCCCTCAAAAGCCCCTACGCGATCGTCTGGTACGGCGTCCATGACAAGGAACTCTGGAAGCAGTTCAGCACATCGAACATGTCGACCTATGCCTCGATCCCGGAGTGGTTGGCGCAGCGCGGCGTGCTCGACATGACCTGGGGCGAAGGAGGCCCGATCGACTGGCTGCCCACGGAGGAAGCATGGGAGAAATACTATCTGGGCATCGCTGCGCGCAGCCGGGCTTACTGCATGCACGAGTGGCACATGTCGAGCGACAGCAACGACGCGCAGTGGGCGGTGCGGGCGGCGCGTCTGACCGAGTGGAAGCACCCCCGGTGCTACTCCGCCTTCTACTATCAGGGCCAGCGGGAAATGGCCGACTTGGCCGGGAAGGGGGAACTCGATCTGCTGATCCAGGAAGGGTACACACATGTCACGAAAGAGTTCCCGCTGGCCGCCGGTTTCACCGTGGGGATGCCAGGGATTGAGGAGCGGATCGACATCGCGCGTAAGGCCGAAGCGATCGAGCGGCACGTGGTGATGCTCGGTCACATTGCTCCCGCGGAGAAGTACCACCCCGGTCACGAACTGACTCCGGCGATGATCGAGGAACAGATCAGGCATCTGCGGAAATACGCGCCCGAGATGCCGGGCATCGGCTTCTACTACGAGGGCGGCCGGGACCTCGCGATCGAATGCGACCGACTGGCTCGCAAGTATTTCGTCGACCCCGCGCCGGAAGTGGAGATCGCGTCCCCGGCCCACGAAGCCCGCCTCTCGTCAACCGCCACTCCCCACGTAACAATCCGCGCCGACGCCCAGCCAAAGGGCGAATCGAAAGTGGTGAAGTATCGCTGGTTCATCGACAATCGGTTCGTCGCGGAAACCGACACCCCGCGGTACGTCTGGGATCTTCGCGGCGAAACGCCCGGCAGTCACTTCGTCACCGTCCACGCGATCGACGATGGCTGGAACCGTTCCGCGGCACAGATCCTGGTTCGGTGTGAGTAGCATCGCCGATGAGTATCACAAACAGAAGGGAAACTCGATGATTGAAGGCATTCAAATCAGCCGATGGCGGTCCATGCTTCTGGGCGCGGTATTGGCTCTGTCGACCAGTCATCCTGTGATCCCCGCAGTAGCACGCGCCGACTGGCAGGGCCATGAGATTCGTCAGGGAGATGGAAATGGTGGCTGGGTCACGCGGCCCGCGCAGCGGAAGGTGCTCCGGCATCCAGACTGCGAGCACACCATGCCGTTCGGCCTGGCGCAGATGGACAACGGCGAGATTGCGATCGTCGTCAGCCGAGAGAAGGCCGCTCCTGGCGGGGGACGGCTGTTCGAACCGAACATCGCCTTCAGCAAGGACGGCGGCGCAACGTGGTCGCCGTTCCAGGCGATCCCTGGAACCAGAGGCCGTCCCCAGTTTCTTCACTGGTTGGGTGGAGGAAACCTGTCGTTCGTGACCGAAGCGCTGGGGGGCGGTAAGCAGCAGCGGTTCTTCAGCGGCGACTACGGTCGCACGTGGAAGGAGAGTATTGACCATCCGGGAAGCAGCGACGGCAAGGGCTTTGGGATCGAGGGGAACGGCTGGGTCGATCGCGGCGAGAAGGGAACTCCTAAAGCCATTCTGGAAATCGGTTATCACCTCGACGCTGGCAAGTCACACCCGCAGGGCGACTTCACCGGAATCTTCCGCCGCTCGGTCGATGGCGGCAAGACCTGGATTGACGAAGTCTCTCCGCCGCAGTGGAAGTTCACCGTCGAACACAACGGCAAGAAGTGGCTGCGGGGAGTCAGCGAAGGGGCGATCGTGCGGGCCGCCAACGGCGACCTGGTCGCAGCTCTGCGAACCGATATGCCGCCGAAGTATTTCGAGGGCCCGCACGATGACAGTCTCGAAGGTACAGCGATTTCGATTTCCAAAGACAACGGCAAGACCTGGTCGGATTTGAAGTTCCTGTTTGAAGCCGGGCGGCATCACGCCAATCTGCAGCGTCTGCCCAATGGCGATCTGGTCTGCACGCTCGTCGTGCGGGACGACATCCAGGCGGGCAAGCTCAGCAAGGGGGAGTTGACCAGTCACCGCCGGGGCTGCGACGCGCTGGTCAGTCACGACCACGGCCAGACCTGGAGTCTCGACCGCCGCTACGAACTCGACAGCTTCGAGTTCCTGCGCAAGGACGGTTATTGGGTGGACGGCGTCTGCGGACATATCGGAGCGGTGGTGCTGGACGACGGCCATGTGCTTTCGGTCTACGGCAACTACCCGGTCGGAGCGGTGCTGGTGAAGTGGAAGCCGGACGCCACTGCAGAGCAGGCCAACTTCTTCGTGTCACCCCTGGGCAAAGACGAGAACGCCGGAACATTTGACGCGCCGTTTCTGACGCTGGAACGCGCGCGCGATGCCGTCCAGGCCCTCAAGGCGAGATCACCGGATAAACCGATCACGGTGCTGATTCGCGGCGGTACCTATCGCCTCGAACAGTCGGTCGTATTCAGCGGCCGCGATTCGGGGACGGCAGGCTCGCCCATCACCTACAAGGCCTATCCCGGTGAAACGCCGGTCTTCAGTGGTGGTCGCGTTGTCAGTGACTGGAAGCCTCATCGCGATCAGATCGTGGCCGCCCAGTTGCCGCAGATCGAGAACCATTACTACCGCTTTCGCGAACTGTTCCTGAACGGCCAGCGCCAGATCCGCGCCCGCTATCCGAACCGCGATCCCCAAGACCCGCGCTTTGGCGGCTGGGCGTTTATCGGGGCCACGCTCCCGGCCGATGATGCCGCACCCATTCGATTCACGGGCGAGAAGGGAGTCTTTCCGCGCCAGTGGGCCAAGCCCGACCAGGGGGAGATTTTCATCATTCCCGGCCTCGCCTGGAACAGTCATCTGATCCCGATCCGGGACTACAACCCGCAGACCGGCGAGATCACCGTGAGCCGTCGGCCGAATCAGGTGTGGGACCGGCTGATGAAGGGAAATCGGTTCTACGTCGAGAACCTGCTGGAAGAACTCGATCAGCCCGGCGAATGGTGCTTTGATACGCAGACGCGAATCCTGTACTTTTGGCCGCCGCAGGGAACGCTCGACGGCGCGGAAGTCACGATCCCCGTCATCGATCGGCTCATCGAACTGCGCGCCACGACCCACGAACCGGTTCGGCATTTGCACTTTTCCGGTCTGACGTTTACGCAAACCCTTTCGGTCTTTCCCTGGATTCATCCGCTGAATCCCGACTATCTCGAATGCAATCGTCCGAACTCCGGTGGCTTTGCATTTTACCTGGAGAACACGGAAAACTGCGTGATCGACGGCTGCCGGTTTGATCAGGTGGGGGGCGATGCGATTCGCCTGCATGGCGCCAGCACGCGGAACCGGATCACGCGCAACGAAATCGTCGGCGCCGGCGCACAAGGCATCTGCTTCGCGGACCTCGAATTCTGGCCCTATCACTACCCGGCGGTGTGGCGCGGCAATGAAGCGAAGCTGCAGTCGGTCTCAAGCCGATTGCCGTGGGCGGTTGGCAACGTGGTTGAGAACAATCAGATCCACGACTGCGGCGTGATCGACAACTTCGGCGCCGCGATCCATTTCCACGGTCAGAACACTGACGGCAACGTCGTGGCCCACAACCACATTCACGACCAGCCGCATCACGCGATCTACTTTTCGATGGGATTCGGGCAGAACATCATCGAGTACAACGACATTCACGATCTTTGTTACGTGATGGCCGACGCTGGCGGAGTCTACTGTAACCGTTGGAGCATTCTCACGGACGATCCGGTTCTGAACAAAAGCCAGATCATTCGGTACAACCGAATTCGAAACGTAATGGGAGTCGTTCCGCACGCCGTGGCGACCGACGACCCGGCCGGCACGCCCAGCCAGGATCGCATCCGGCGTCCCTATTTCACCTGGGGAATATATTTTGACAATTCGCCGCGACGAGTGCAGGTGTACGGCAACCTGTGCGTCGGAAACGTCTGGGGCGGCGTGTTTCTGGGGGGTGGTTATGCGGAACCCGAAGATTGCCTGGTCGAGAACAACATCTTCGTCGACAGCAGTGTCTATCAATACGATGCCAGTATGAATGCCAACTCGCGAGGCAACGTGTTCCAGCGGAACATCATCTCCTTTTCCCGGCCAGACGCGTCCTTGCTGCGTTGTACTTCCCGCGAGGGAATCAAGAAGCTGGACGACAATCTCTATTTCCTGCAGGGTGGTGGGGCGCTGAAGGTTTCGGGTTTCGAAGACGGTTCGTTTGAGAAATGGCGTGCCGCTGGCTTCGACCGGAATTCGGTTGTCGCCGATCCGCTGTTTGTGGATCCGACGCGGGGCGACTATAACCTGAAACCCGAGTCTCCGGCCTGGAAGCTGGGCTTCAAGCCGATTCCGTTCGAGAAGATCGGGATCAAAAAAGTCGAGTGACGGAAGCTGATGACGTTGATGACTTCTCGCTTCGTGTATTGTTGAAGCGAAGTCAGGTACTTACGGCGCACGGCGTCGAACTGAGGAAGGCCGTCGCCAGAGCGCGACTTCCCAAGCTCTTCCAGAATTCCGCTCCAAGTCGGCATAAACGATTCCTCGCTACGTTCCGAATACGCTTCCACCCGACGAATTTGAGACAATCACAACACGGTGAATGCCGAGTAGCTGCTGATGAGCGCGCGCCACGGCCTCGTAGGGCTTCCACTGCTGATACACTTCCATGAGTTGTTGGATGCCGGGCTGCTTGGCAGCTTCGCTGATAAGCTCAACCAGTTCCTTCTGGCGATCTCGCTGCGGCTGCACTTTGCCTAACGGCTTTGTACGTTCGCTCATGGGATGACTCCGATGGTTCATAGGGTTTCTTTGGTTGCTGCCTGCGACCAGTCCTTCTGGCCGACTTCGTATCGAATGACGCTGACTTCCTCCTTTGGTGAGAGTTTCGACGCCGGGTCTTGGATCATATAGCGCTCGTTGACCGAGGTTCATCGCTCGTCGTAGGTCACGAATTCGTTGGCCGAATTCCATGGTGCTCGTTTGACTACGACGATTGCTGTTTATACTCAACGATGATAGCTTGTCGCCTGACTTCTTGCCACGCAATAAGATAAAGGCACAAAACCTCTTCGGCGGAAGCAGGATATGCGAAATCCTACCGCCGGTGAGGACGATCGTCGCCTCGGTCGAGGGCATTGAGAGCGATCCAGAAGTTGAGGCCATCGACATTGAGGTTGTCAAAATGATCAACCCCCAGGCGTTGCTCGAAGCGCTCACTTTGTCGGTCGTCATCGCGGCAACCATCGGCGTCCGCGCCCAAGACGACATCTCGCGCGATCAGCCGTCCGGTCTGTCATTTCGCTATGAACGGTCTGCCAGAGATACCAAGACAATCCGTCAGTTCGAGGGCAAAGTAGATTCCGTCGAAGGGGTCGTGCACGTCTGCGCTACAATCCAAATGGGGCCGGCGAATCCGATCAGGTACGTCGATGGTCTGCCCGAATGGCAACCGGCAGGCGATGTGGTCGAGATCGACAAGTCGCAGGTTCCGACGTTTACCAGAGAAACAGTGCCGGGTGGATTCGAAATCCAGGAACACGAGCCGCTGCCGGACGGGCATCCACAGTTGCTGGAAGTGATCGCCTTGGGAACTCGACGTGACGGAAAATTCACGCCGGCTGTCCGGTTCGGGCTGGGCAACGATGGCCGTGGTGAGAAGATGGCCCATGTCAACTGCTGGATTTCCGACGGCCGCATCGATTACTTCGCTCCGTTCACTCGGCCCAACACGCCCTATGATTTCAAACTGCAAGTGGATTTGAAGAACAAACGTCTCTCCGCGTGGGTCAGCGGATGGGGTGACGACGACTGGTTTCCAGTGGCAGAAGATGTGATCTTGCACAGCGACTCGCCGAAGATCGACTGGGTGCAAGTTGAGATGACTCCGGATGCTCCTCCGATTGAGGGACTGCAACTCCGGACGGAGCCAGCCCCTGGATCGGAATCGGTGCGACCTCATCCCCTCGCTAAACAGAATCGTGTGGTGGATGTCGAACGGGGATTCCGCTTTCAATCGCTGCGATCCACGTGGCGCATACCCGGCAAGCATGTCACCATTTTCCGAGAACCTGGAGTCCATGCGGGATTTCCCGATGTGACGCTGGCCGGGAAGGACCATCTCGTCTGCGTCTGGCGGAACAGTTCGCATACCGGCGGCAGCGGCAACGGAGGCGGTCTGTCGGTCGCGCATAGTTACGACCTGGGACAAACGTGGGGAAGACCGGAAAGTGTACCAACGCCGGCGGGCGTCTACCAAAACTGTCCTCGTCTGCAACGATTGAACGACGGCGCCTTGCTCATGCTCGTGGACGTTCCTTCGGGCGGAGACCAGACCGTCGCCACCTGGGATGTCTTGTTGCGCGACAGCCGAGATGAAGGCAAGACCTGGATCAACGAACGCTGGCTGCGCGCGAAAGAGGTTGGCGGCGGAGGCGGTATCGTGCCCAGTCGCGTCGCCGAAATGGACGATGGCTCCTGGTTGCTGGCCGCGTCCTACTTTGCCAAGCCGGGAAACGTGGAAATCCTCGATTACTATCGTTCCAAGGATCGCGGCAAGACCTGGGAGTTCATCGGGCAGCCGCATCACTTTCCGCCTCATTCCCTTTCCGAGCCGAGTCCCATTCAGCTCGCCGACGGACGTCTGTTCGTCATTGCCCGCGAATCGCGCGTCGACGGTTTGCAGGGGGCGAAGGGCTTTTCGACAGACGGTGGCAAATCCTGGAAGTACCAGCACGTGCCGTTTCCGATCACCGGGCGGACGTGTGCCGGCCTGTTACAAGATGGTCGTCTGATGGTGACATTCCGCTCGGGCGTGGGACGGGCCGCGCTGCGTGCCTGGATTGGCGATGTGGATGATCCCACCGGACCGCAGCCAGCCGGCGGTCACTGCAACGATCGGTATTCCATCGGCCTGAAGGACGGCGTGTTTCATTTGGATAATGACGGGCACCGTGGCCAATTTACGATGTATAATCTGCGTCCCGCCGATTCGGCCAAGACCATCGTCGATTTGACCTTCGAGGTTCTGGTGCGGGCGAATGCAGGCCGTGCGGCGAGCGTGTCGGTACCGTTTGCCGGCGTGTTGCGCTTGTTTCCCGACCACGTCGTCATGGCCCACAATCCCCAGCTGCGGGCCGAGATCGCGCCCGGTGAGTTTCACACCTACCGAGTCGTCAGCCGGACCGGCCGCATGGAACTGTTCATCGACGGAAGACCTGCCTGGGACACCGATCAGGGCGACAGCCGCCTGAGCGAGTTGCCGTGGACTCTGATCAGCAGCCATGCCCTGGCGTTCGGCAACGAGCCGCGCAACCCGTACGAGGTCTTC
The DNA here is from genome assembly GCA_016872645.1 of Planctomycetota bacterium. GTDB lineage: Bacteria > Planctomycetota > Planctomycetia > Planctomycetales > Planctomycetaceae > SXKJ01. Next base: position 15,727 of record VGZH01000062.1, read on the forward strand.
GGGTACGATTACTATCGGTTCAAGGTTCAGCATCCGGATCTGTACGCGGTTCAGATTTCGCCGAGTGTGACCGGTTACAGCCAGTGGCGACGCTTCGAAGCCGTCACCGAAGACCCGGCAGCGGGACGCCATGTGACGTCGTGGTCCGCGGCCCACGACGGGTTCCCCGACCAGCATCAACTCGATCACATCGTCGAAGTGGAGGCCAGCGCCAACGGCCATGAACAAGGCTACTCCGGCTGGGTGCAACTCGGCGACGGCCGCATCTTCGTGGTGCATTACACCGACGACACCGCCGCGGCCAGCAGTGCCAACCCGCACATGTTCGGCGTCCCCTGGATTCGCGGCACGTTCTTGTCGCTGGATGATCTGCCGCCCAGGAAGCTTGGGGACTCGAAATGATGGCTTACGACAATGCCGACGAGCAACGCGGGAATCCCTCATCGTTTCAAGAGTTCGTCCAGCGCAAACTTCTCGAAATTCAGCGAGTAGGAATCGAGCTTCGGCGTCGTTGCCGGGTCGCTCGTCGAGAGGTGAAAGGAGAGTCGCACAGGCTCGCGAATTCGCAGGTCCAAGTCCGAGGTGACCTCCACGCGCAACGGACGGTCACGGGCGTCGAGCACGTCGACGCGGACTTGTGTATTTTCCGGTGTCTCCACGGCGAACTGAAGTCGGCGGAATTCGCAGTCGGGAGGCAACGTTAGCAACTCCGTCACGAATCGACCGTCGCGGACGTTGCCGCCGTCACCCTTCGCCAGAACGAGATTGTCCGTCAGGTTGATCACACTCTGCTTCTGGCCCCGTTCGATAAAAAAACTGTCTTCATAGGCCCACGGTCGCACGTTCAACCGCTGGTAGCTGCGACGGCGTTGAAAGTGCTCGGTGTTTGAGCCAAAGCCGCTCGTTTCGAATACGTCGAGACCGCCATAACCCGTCACGACAAGTTCCAGAAACGGATCGTCGTCCAGGTTGCAGACGAAGGCGTGCCCCCAATACCGCGATTCGCCCAGGTCCAACTCGTCGAGCACATTACCGCGTGCATCGAGGGCCGTCAGTCTGGCATTCGGCTTCTGGCCGGGCGTGGGTGAATATTGCCCGTGGGTCATCGCGAGGATTTCGAGCTGCCGGTCTCCGTTCAGGTCGCAGAGGATCGGCGTCATGTACATGTGCTGGCCATCATCAAGTTCCGGCCGAAGATCGCGCCGCCATTGGAAGCGGCCCTTTGCGTCCAGACAGTAGACCTCGCCTCCGAATGTCATGCCGACGATCTCGACCGAGCCGTCGCCGTCCAAGTCCGCCACGTTCGGCGAGTCCTCTTCCGATAATCCGTCCACTTTCCACAGCAGCTTGCCGTCGATCGTGAACGCCATGACGGCATCGTGAGCTTCGTCCTGCTTGTAGTTGTCCACGGACTTGATGATCTCGACAGTTCCATCGCCGTCAATGTCGACCAACACGGCATCGGCACTCGAGGCGTTGTCGTTTGTCGGAAAAGTCCACACGCTCTCCAGCGTCGATGGATTCAAGCGGTGCAGCACTCCCTTTGCGGCAAAGTCGTCCCCGCTACCGGCAAACAAGTCCCAGCGGCCATCACGATCCACATCCATTGCCGACGTGTAGCAGCCGCATTGGACCCAGTCACGCCGTCGCTGGAGTAGCGACAGTTCGTTCATGTTGATACGAGCCAGGTAACGGGATCGGGTGCCGAGATAGCCGTCGAGCACTCCGTCTCCATCTCCGTCGATGATCACCGGGGAATTGCCGAGCTTGCCGTCTTCCGAATCCCACTGCCGCAGGATTTTGCCGTTGTGATCGCAGACATACAGAACACCCGGATCAGAGACCGAATACAACACCTCCCACCGGCCGTCGCCGTCGAGATCAAATGCGGAGGTCGATTGCTGTTGGCCCTTCAGCTCGCGGCTCCAGCGAACACTCCCGTCGGCCGCGTTGAGCATTTGCAGCTTGCCAGGCGCTCGCGACACATACAGCAGTTCGCGCCGGCCGTCGTTGTCGAAATCCACGCATACTTCAGAGCCGCAGAACTCCCGATCGTAGATTGTGTACTGATGCCGAAAGAGCTTGCTCCGCACGCGATCGACCGACATCTCACCCGTCTGCGGTTCCGCGGCAATCGCCGCCGTGGCCGCAAGTAATATCAGGCACGTGACCATTCGAGTCATCGCCATCCCCGATCCTTTGTCAACATTGGCCGTCCAGCTTGGTTGAGCGAGTCCGCCGTCCGCCAGAGTTCTTACTCGAACCAGTACGAAAACAGTTTCGCGCTTTGCAGCGTGATGCGGAGCTGGATCGACGACGGGCCCGCCAACTTGCTGAGGTCTGCGATATCGCCAATTTCAATGCGGCGGTGGTCACCGGTGAAAGGCTGCGATTTGGCGAATACTTCGCCCTTGGAGTTCAGCACTTCGACTCGGCAATCTCCGTCCCGCGCATCGACGTTGAGAAACAGCTTGCCCGGCGGCGATGTGAATGGCTTGGTGATGAGCTGGCCTGAGTCGTTGCCGGCATTGAGCGAGACGAAGCCGTCGCGGCGCAGCGTGACGAGGCCGATCGCGCTGGGGTATTTTCGATCAACCTTGGGAAACTTGGGACTGCGATGTGGGCCGTTCACCATGGAGTAATGCAGATAGATCGTGTCACCCACGATGTTGATGCCTCGGCCAGCGCGGGACATGCCGTCGTCCCAGGAACCTTCCGGGGCGTTGGCAATAAACGTCTGGCGCTCCGCCGCGCGCCGCCAGCGGCGACCATCGCGGCTGACGGCCAGTTGCGTGTCGATCTTCGCATCGGTCCCTTCGCGGTACATCCAGAACATTCCCAGGAACAGTCCTTCGTAGATGTCCGTCGGCATGCCGTAGATCTGGCCGCCCGGCCCGTCGGCGACATCGCAGGCCAGCACGCGGCGGGGTTCTGACCAACGCAGTGCGTCAGGACTTTCGGTCAGCGCCACCGTGCGGCCGAAACCCATGCGGCCGAAACCCAGATACATCTTGCGGCGCGCGTCGAAGAGGATCGTATGCGTCGTGTCGCTCCCCTGCGGCAGGACCGGGCCGTGAGTCGTCCACTGCAGACCGTCAGGTGAAAACGCGACCCACATTCCGCCCGCTCGTTGGGTGTCGGTCAAGCCGGGCGGATCGACCGGAACCTTCGCGAGCGTCTCATCCACGCCCGTCGCATCCTCTGGTGGCGTGAGCCGCCGATCCCAGAAGAACGCCTTGTAACGCCGAGCGGCATCGTCGTCGTGCGGATCGAACAGCACGCCGACTCCTTCCGGATTATCAATGCCGATTTTGATGAGGTTGTTCTGCTTCGAGCCTTCAAAGCTGAGCTGCCCGAGTTCCGGCTTCTTCCAATGAACCGCATCTTCGGATTCCGCGTAGGCCAGTAGCGTGGTATTGGTCACGCGCCGATAGCCGCCGACTTCCACCCACTTGCGGCCCGATTTCGGCGGCTCGGGCGAGCAGAGATACCACAGCCGGAACTTCTTCGTGGCCGAGTCGTACAGCATCGTGCCGTACACCGAAGCGGAACTCTTCTCCCATGGATGCTCGCCGCGCAGAACCGGATTGCCGGGATGCCGCTGCGGTTGATGCAGCTCGCGCGTCAGTCCGGTCAGGCGTCCGATGCCGAAGTCGTCGAGAAACAACTGTCGTACACCGCGCTCGACGATAAACTGCTGGCTCGGCTTGGCCCGGCCGCCGTTGACGTTCCATGCGACCCAATCGAGCAGCCCGGTCCCCGTGCCATTCTCGAAACTGATTTCCAGGGTCGAATCAAACGGCGTCTCGCGATGATGCCCGCGAAACGTTTTGATCGGCTTGCCGTCGATCAGCAACCGGCAGGGCAAGTCGTGCGGCCGGCCCGTCGGCGTCCATTCGATCGTGTAACTGTGCAAGGCATCGGCTCGCCAATCGGCAAGCGTTTGCCGCACGAGAGCCGTTTCATTGACACGTTGGTCGGTGTCGCCGACTCGCTGCCAAAGCGTGCAATGGCCGCCGCCCAGATCGAGCAGCGCTCCACCACCGGGAATCGAAACTGCCACAACCGCCGCCCCTGAATAGTTCGCCGCCATGCGGACCGTGACCGAATGAGTTGTGCCGATCTCGGTCGGTTCCCAATCGTGCGTGCTGCCGCGCAGCGTGATGGTATAACGCCCCGCCTGCGACGCATCTGGACGGCCAATACGCAGTCCCCGATTGTTGTCGCCGATCGGCTCGATGGTGATCGCCTCGGGCGGATATTCCAGATTGTCGAGGTTCCAACCGGGCGATACCAAATGCGGCTGTCGATCGAACTCGAATCGCCCCGTATTCCCCACATCGGTCGCCGGGTCCTCCGCCAGAGTCAGGCTCGCCACTCCGCAAAGCAGCAACATCATTACGAGATTTCGCATTCGACCGTGCTCCAGAAGGTATTCATGCTGCGCGAATCGTCATCGCTTTAAGAGTTCATCCAACGAGAACTTTTCGAAGACTAAGTGTGACTGGCTTCCTTCGTAGACGATGCCAACATGTCGATCGTCCACGCGAGTCAAGCTCGGGTATCCGGCGCCGCGGCCTTCGTCGAGCAGCAGGTGGTGCGACTTCGGCCACGTGCGGCCGTCGTCGAAGCTGACCTGGATCGTGTGATGTGTTCGGCCTTGCTGCGTGTGGGGATTGGCGAACAGCAGGACGTGTTTTTTCTCGCTCGCCGCTTCGTAATCGACGCGCAGCAAGCTGCCGTTGCAGTTTGGTTCGATGAGCGTGTTGCGATTGGTCGCGTGTGGCTGCCACGTTTGGCCCAGGTCCTTCGTGACGAACACGGCGCGAAAACGCTCGTGATCGTTGCGCATGTTGAGCATGATCGAACCGTCGCCGAGTCGGGCTGCCTGGCACTCGTTCCCGCCGCTGAAGGCGGGCTTGCCGACCGTCCAGGTTGTGCCATGGTCGCGACTGATCATGATGGTTGCGAACGTAGCCAGCGCGTCGCGTCCGGTGCGGCCTTCGACCGGCATCACCAACGTTCCATCCGGCAGGTTGATCCCTTGCTGTGGCGACGGCGCGAGCAGCCACCACGCGTCTTGCTTGAGCTTGCGAGTCAGGTTCTCTGGCTTCGACCATGTCAGCCCGTCGTCCTTCGATCGGACCATCAGGAACTGAGCGCTCTTGCCGATTTCAAAACCGGGTTCAGAGCCGTCGTCGTTCCACTGATGTTTGCCCGGCTTGCCGTTCATCCAGACGGCGAAACAAAAGATCTCGCCCGTCTGCCGATCGACGATGAGCCCGGGATCGCTGCAACCATTCTGCTCCTGCGGCAGGCCGCCGAACTCGCCCATGTCCATGATGACGCGTACCGGCTCCCACGAATGGCCGCCGTCCGTACTGCGGCTGAGGCCGATGTCGATGTCTTCCTGCAGGTCACGACCCATCCGTCGCCGCATGTCGTACACACAGAGCAGCGTCCCCTTCGCCGACGTGGCCAGTGCCGGGATGCGATACGTGTGGACGCCGTCGTCTTGGTGCTTTCGCAGCGCGACGCCGATGCGATGTCGCACGCCTGGCGAGGCATCGCGCGGGGTCAATTTGCCAGCCGTCGTTTCGATCGAACGGCAAGTCGCCGCGACTCGATGCGCGAGTTTCGCCGTCGGCTTCAAGCGGCACGACAGCCAGAAGACGTTCTTACCCGAGTTGAGCACACGCTCATTTCGAAAAGTCAGTTCTTTGTCCGGCTTGATTGCGTCACCGATTGGCGTGACAGACGAGAATTCCTCTTTGCCGCCAGTGGAAAATAGCGAGAGCGATTCAAGGTCCCCAAGATCATCCGTGCCGTCCAACTTGAAGTCGAACGACGTCACGCGAACTTCGATTCCTTCCGCGACATCCAGAACGACGCGTGTGAGCGGTCCATGCTCATTCCGAATCAACACCGGATGGACCGGCTGCAGCGTGGCGGCGCTTAGCTCCGCTGCGGACGCTTCGCAGCTGAACACGATGGTTGCGACGACGACCGCTACGGCTCGAAACAATTCGCGGCGAGTCAACACAGGGGTGGTTTGCGTTGCAGTAAGATGTCGCGTTGTTGCCATGTTGCATTTTCTTTCAAGCAGTTGCGTTCAAGGTCAACGCCATGACGTTGCCGATTCCGGCTGGCGAGCCGACGGGCGATCAAGACAGTATCTCTTTCACGATTCGGCCATGCACGTCGGTCAGGCGGAAGTCGCGGCCGGCGTGGCGGTAGGTGAGCCGTTCGTGGTCGAAGCCCATCTGGTGTAGCAGTGTCGCGTGGAGGTCGTGGATGTGGACCCGGTTCTCGACGGCTCGATAGCCGAAGTCATCTGTGCTGCCGTAGGTCAGGCCTCCTTTGATGCCGCCGCCCGCGAGCCAGACGGAGAAGCCGTGATGATTGTGGTCGCGGCCGGTGGGATTTCCGCCGCCGATGGGGATCTCCACCGCGGGAGTCCGACCGAATTCGCCGCCGCACAGCACAAGCGTTTCGTCGAGCAGACCTCGCTGAGCCAGATCGGTCAGCAGCGCGGCAATCGGGCCGTCGGCTTCGTTGCCCAGCTTGCGATGTTCGCCAGCGATGTTGCTGTGTGAATCCCAGGGCTGCACGTCTCCGTGATAACACTGCACGACGCGGACACCCCGCTCGACCAGTCGTCGGGCAATCAGGAGTTGGCGGCCGTGAACCGTCTTCGCGTTATAGAGTTCTTGTGTCTCCTTCGATTCTTTCGAGATGTCCAGCGCGTCGGTCGCTTCCATCTGCATGCGGAACGCAAGCTCAAACGATTGAATGCGAGCTTCGAGATTCGCATCTTCTTGTCGAGACTCCTGATGTTGACGATTCAGCTTCGCCAACAGATCGAGTTGCCGACGTTGATCGGCCGCGCCGATGGTCGGGTTTTGAATGTTGGCGATCAGCTCGGTGACGTTCGTCTTGCGTGTGTCGAGATACGTCCCCTGATAGATGCCCGGCAGAAACGAGCTGCGCCAATTCGAGGAATCGGCGACGGGCAGGCCGGGGCAGAGCGTGACGAAGCCTGGCAAGTTCTGGTTCTCGCAGCCCAGTCCATAGGTCAGCCACGAGCCATAGCTGGGCCGCGACAGCCGCTCGTCTCCGGTGTTCATCAGCCGCATGCTTTGTTCGTGGTTCGGCGTGTTGGCGTACATTGAGCGGATCACGCAGATGCGATCCGCATGACGGCTGGCAGTCTGATGAAAAATTTCGCTGCACCACAAGCCGCTGTCGCCGTACTGAGCGAACTGGAACGGCGAGGCCAACGCGACGCCCGTTTCCCGTTCGGTCGTCAAGTTGCCGAGCGGCAGCTTCTTGCCGCCCCATTTCGTGAGTTCCGTTTTTGGATCCCATGTGTCGACCTGCGATGGGCCTCCGTTCAAATAGAGATGAATGATATGTTTGGCACGTGGCGCGAAGTGCGGACTGCGCAATGCCAACGGATTGCTCGATACCGCCCCCTCTGCTTGCAGCAACGCCGGCAACGCCAGCAGACCGAGCCCTGTCCCTGTTGTGCAAAGCAGGTCGCGACGTGACAACAAACTCGATGGATCGTTCATGCTGTCTCCGGTGAAATGACCGGTAAGTAACTCAGAGCGTCAATCAATAAACATCAACTCGTTGCTCATCAGTAGAACTTGAGCGAGTTGCTCCAGCGAACCGGCTTGGCGGAATTCGTTGCACCACGCAAGTTCCTCGGCCGTTGGCTCGCGTCCGTAAGCGGCGAGGTACAGGTCCGCGATCGCGTTCGTGGTTTTTGTTTTCGCCGGACGGCTCGCCAGTGCTTTCGCTCGTCCCAGTATGAAGGTGGAGTTCATCGCGAACAGCGCCTGCTGTGGCACGGTCGTCAACACGCGGCGAGGTGTCGAGCTGTCGGCGTTGGCGAAGTCAAAGTTCTGAACCATCGCCGGAATGTTTTGACGTTCGACAAAGGCGTACACAGTTCGACGAAGATTACTCTCGTCGGTGATGAGCGGCGGACGGCCGAACATCGTTTCGTCCAACTCGCCCGACGCGACGAGTAGCGTGTCGCGCATCTGCTCGAAGTCGAGCCGCCGGCGGTTGGCTCGCCACAGCAGTGAGTTCGCTGCGTCGGCTTCGAGTTGCTTCGCCATCTGCGGCGTCTCCGGAATTCGTGACGCTCGCTGATAGGCTCGTGACGTGACGATCAACTCATGCAGCGGTTTCGTGCGCCAACCGTTGCGAATGAAGAAGTCGGCCAGGAAGTCGAGCAGTTCGTACTGGACTGGGCGTTTGGTTCGCAGGCCGAAATCGCTGGGGTTCTCGACCAGCGGCTCGCCGAAATGGTGCATCCAGACGCGATTCACCCAGACGCGTGCGGTGAGCGGGTTGTCGCGCGACGCGATTGCGTTGGCGAGATCGAGTCGTCCGCCGCCGTCGGCGAAGTTCGCTCGGTCGGCTTTCGACAACGCGCTGAGGAAACGACGCGGGACCGGCAATCCACGCGCGCTGGGATCGCCGCGCTGGAAGATCACGGGATCGCACAAGACTTCGGAATCTGCGACGACCATCGCTCGCGCCGCGGCGTCTTTGTGTTTGACGGCGATGGCATCAAGCTGCCCCAGCAAACCACGAAAGGCGTCTCCTGGTTGTCGCGAGAGATAAACCGTCACGTCTCGCTTCGGAAACCAGACCGGGCCGGTGCGTGAAATCAGCAACGCGGCGATCGAGTCCGCTTCATCGGGATTCTTCGCCCACACATCGCGGATGATCGTGCCGTAGGCTTGCGCGACCTCGGTCGAGGTTTGCGGCTTGGCGGCGACGAGTCCGTCGATGATTCGCTGGTCGATGCCGCGAGCCTTCCACTCCTCGGGCTTCAGCACCGGTTCGCGCATCAGGTCATGCCACGGGCCGAAGAGTGGGTCGTCAGCGAACGCTCGCCGAGCGATCAATTGTCGCCAGCGTTTCGTGATCTGCGGACGAAGCTGGTCAGGGATCAACGACAGAAAGAAAATCGTGGTCTCCGAGACATCGGGTTCGGTCGTGGCGACTTGCACCAGATAATCCGGCGTCCGCTCGCGAGCGGTCTTCAGCGTCGAGTCGTAATGCGTCTGCTGCTGGTCATAGACCTCTTTTAATTTGGTGGCGAACTCTTGCTCGAATGCCTTGCCAGCTTCCGTGGCGGTGGCGATGCGCGGCCTTTCCAGCGGCTCGATGCAGCTCGCGAAGACGCCGTACAGCGAGTAGTAGTCGGCCGTCGGGATCGGATCGAACTTGTGGTCGTGGCAGCGAGCACAACTGATGGTCAAGCCGAGGAAGCCGCGAGCGACCACGTCGATCTGGTCGTCGATTACATCATGCCGATTGCTGTCGAACATACGTCCGAGCGTCAGCAGCCCCAGCGCCGCGAGGTCCGGTGAGCCCTCCGGCAACTTCAATCGGTCCGCGGCGAGTTGCTCGCGAACGAAATGATCAAACGGCTTGTCGTCGTTGAACGCGCGGATCACATAATCGCGATAGGTGTAGGCAAACGGCCGGATGCGAGCATCGCCATACATCAACACGCCGTCTTTCGCGTCCGAATATCTCGCCACGTCGAGCCAATGCCGGCCCCAGCGTTCGCCGTACCGAGGCGATGCGAGCAGTTCTTGAATGAGCCGCGGATAAGCTTCGCGAGCCGTTGCCAGTTGTTTCTCCGTCGGGGGCAGGCCGATGAGATCAAAAGTCGTCCGCCGCACGAGAGTCCGCATGTCGGCCGGCTCTGTTGCGACCAAGTGATTCTCGCGCAGTTTTCGTTCGATTAAGAAATCAATCGGATGAGCGTTCGCGTCGAGTGCTGGCGGCACGATCGGCTGAAAGGCCCAATGCCGTTGCGACGCCGCTTCGATGTCGGTGACAATCTTGGTTCCCGTTCGTGGATCGTGAGCACCTTGCCGAATCCACGTCGTCAGGTCGTCGATTTGCGCGTCGCTCAGTTTTCCACCCGCCTCTTTCGGCGGCATTTTGAGTTGCGGATCACGATGTGAGACCGCTCGAATCAGCAAGCTCGCCGACGGATCGCCCGGGACGATCGCCGGGCCACCTTGGCCACCCTTTTCCCAGCCCGCTCGAGAATCCAGCCGCAACTTGGCCGACGCTTCCGCTGGACCGTGACATTCATAGCAGTGCTTCACAAGCAGCGGCCGAATCTTCTTCTCGAAGAATTCGACGCCGCGCGCCGTATCGTCAGCGTGAACGACATTGTTGGCCACAGTACCAACCATCATCACGCTGAGTAGCAATCTGACGGCCAACCGCAGCGGACCATTTCGCCAATGACTTGCAGGGGAATTCATTGTGGCACCGGCAATCCATGTGCGAACTTGTAAAGTGTTTCGTCGGTCCGCAGATACATGGCGCCATCCAGAAACGCTGGGGTCGCAAAGGTGCGCCCGGGGAGTTCATTGGTGCCGAGCATGGTGAAGTTTTTGTCGGCCTTTACCCAGGTCGCCAAACCGGTTTCGTTCAGAAAGAGCACACGACCGTTGGCGAATGTCGGTGACGCCGAGTAGTTGCCGCTAAGCCGCTCCATCCAATGACGCTCGCCGCTTTTGGCATTCACGCATGATGCGATGCCGTCATCGGAGACGAAGTACAACTCGCTGCCGACCAGCAGCGGTGACGGAGTGCTCGGTGCCCCGCGCTTGATCCGCCAGACGACGTGCGAGTCGGTCACATCCCCCTGGCCCCCAAGCTTGACGGCCATCAGTTCGGGATGATCATAGTCGTGGTTGTAGAAGACGAGCCCGTGTCCGATCGCCGGCTGCGGGACCACCGACCAGCCGGGAGCGAGCACTCGCCAGAGCTCCTTGCCGCTCGACAAATCGTAGGCCGCGAAGTGATCAGGGCCGGGAGCCATCACCTGAGCCTTTTCGTCCACAACCGCGATCGTTGGCGTCACGAACGAATGCGTCAGCCGAGCTTTCACACCGCGCGGAGTCTTCCAAGCGACCTTTCCTGTCTTGGCATCGATTGCCGCGACAAATGGATCTTTGCTGCCGTCGCAGACCACAATCAACTTCCCATCATGCAACACCGGCGAACCACCGTTCCCGTGCAGGGGCGGATAATCCAGCTCCAAGCAGGTCCATTGCAGCTCCCCGTCGGCCGCAGCCAGCCGAGCCATTCCTTGTGCTCCGAAGTGGACGAAGACCGCCCCGTCTCGCACGAGCGGCGTTGGGCTGGCATGACTGTTCTTTGTGTGAATCGCCGGTGCTTTGTCGAGCGTCCGGACTTCGCGATCCCAAATGACTTTGCCGGACTTTGCGTCCAATGCCATCGCACGAAACGACAAACCCTCACCATGCGGCACCGCCGTCGTCAAGAAGACCTTCCCATTGACTACCACCGGCGACGACCAGCCCAAACCAGGAATGCTCGTCTTCCAAGCAACATTCTTCGTGTCAGACCACTCCACAGGAGTCGCCGGACCGACCGCGTGTCCGTTCGAATTCGGCCCGCGAAACTGCGGCCAGTCACCAGCCTCCGCGCTTAAGACACACATCACAATCGCTTGAAAAATCATCGGTGTGGTACCTCGTCATTGCGGAATCGATTCAATTTATTCACCGGGGTAGTTTGTAGTCTAATTTTGGATGGTGCAACTGGAGAGGCGGCGCAAGGTCGTTCGAAACTGAATGGCCAAGCAAGTCGGACGTGACCGAATAGTCTGACACGATTCATCTTTAAAGTGATATGCGGGAAACAAACTTCCGCCAAGGCCTGCCGCAAGTCGGCCAAATTAGGAGGAACGATTAGGACGGAATCAGGAGTGATTTGATAACCATAACTTCTCGATGACTTTGTCAGGTGTATGGCTCGCGATTCAGATTTGCGGCAATCTTTTTACAAGCGCGAACTTTTCGAGCTTGAAGAGGTTTCAGGATCCTGCCATCTGGGAATCTTTGGTCAGTATGTCCCTCGATCGGAGTTGATTTGTGTGCCGTGGTCGGGGCCGCGAATTTCTTCAGTGATATGACGGGAGATGCGTGATGCCGAACTGCGAATTGCCAGCGCTGCTGCGTCGGGACGTACTCGCGCTCGGTGGGATGGCGGGACTGACGGCAATGCTGTCGGAAATGACTCGGGTTCAAGCAAGAGCCGAAATACGCACTCCCAACCACGGCCGTATGTTTGGCAAGGCGAAGTCGGTCTTGTTGCTGTTCCTCTTGAAAAACAGCTCGCACCCGCCGTGCTCGGCGCGAATTTCTCGTTCGGCCTGGGTATCGGAGTGGCGATTCTCATTGAACGCAAGACCGACGGACCACTGAACATTGCCGCCGAACTCGGCGCGGCCTTTCCGCGAGTGCAGCGCATCGATGTGGACTTCCGAGGCTGGCAAATCGTTTGATCGACAGACGCTGCCGTGGAGATCTCGCAGGAGATTCAAACTTCGAATGTGGCCGCCGCGCAAGCGACCTTGACTGTGAGAATGGCGGGCGACACTTCCTGACACCGCGAGCAATGGCGTGGGAAAGAAAACAGGCGGACTAATAAGGTGACGCAGCTTTCTTGGCAGGCGCATCAAAAAGCGTTGCGTCCCCTAGGCTCCCTTCAAGTGGCCAGATTGAGCGTCCCATTAATATCAGACGCCAGTTTCCTTGTGCCTTGGCGCCTTGATCCGGGCCTTAAGGGCCGACTCCCCCTGAACAATCTCCGCTGAAAAGTCGACGAGGTGCAGGAACTGCACCCTCAAGAGGCGGGCCGGCTCCTACCGACCGACGTATGCGACAGCAATCACTCAACGATCAGCGGGAGCCGACCCGAGACGGCTGACGGATGACATCTGATGAGTTCGAGCGGATATGTCTTCACGGTCAGTCTGCGAGTCCGCGAGCATCATCCAAGAGCAATTGCGGGACGGGCGTCCGCACCTTCAGGCCGGACGTTTCTTGCGGCCGTTGAGGAGTGCTCCCAGCCAAGTGTAGCGGACGAGCCATTCGTAGGAGGCCAACAGCAGACCCGTCACGACGAGGCACAGCAGCAGAAACTTGACTCCCGACGGGATTGGCCACGTTCGAATCAGGTGTTGTCCCACGATGACCAGTGGCAAGTGCGCGAGGTATAGCCAGTACGACGAGTCGGAGAGGTATCGAATCCATTTCGATTCGCGCGTCAGCAGGCGACGAAAGAGGCCCATCGCAGCGAACGACATCAGCCAGGCGTAAGTGACTTGAGCGATGCCGCCGAGTAACGGCGAGCCCATCATCGCCAGTCCCATCGGCAGCGTGACGGCGGTGGCGATCGACAGCAGCATCAGCCAGTGGCGACCGACTTGAGTCTCTGTGTCGTTCGCGTCGAAGTACAGCACGCCAAAGCCGAAGAAGAGTCCATAGTACAACAGCAGGTGCGGCTGCGGGATCAGGCCGACGGACGTGTCGGGACCGAAGACGGAACCGGTCGTGCCCATCAACAACTGCGGCAACAGAGTCAGCGGCAGCAACCAGCAGAAGCGGATCGGTGAAAGGATCAGGCGGCGCAGCAGTTTGGCACGACGCTCCGCATCGTGATTCGCAACGCGGAGTGTCTCGTCACCAAAATCAGCGGCGGCAACGGCTGTACGAGACGTGAGGGTTTGAAAGATCGCGAACCCACCGACCATCCAGCATAGAAACCACAAGAACCACAAATGGTCGAAAATGCTGGCTTGAATCAAATGGATCGGGGGCTTGGATGCAGACCAGCGGACGTTCCAGACATCGGACTTCATCCAGTTGGCGTAGCGGGATCGAATCGAGGTCAGCCACGCGAACTCGATCGGTGCCGCACGAGCCGATTTCGGCAGCAGTTCGCGGCACTTCGCCTGGCCGGCCTTCAGTTCGTTGTCGGGTCGCATCGGGAACTTCAACGACTTCGCGTAGTACTCGATGATGCCACGATCAGCCAAGCTGACGTCAGCGGGCGAATCGCCGCGAAAGGTCTTCGCCGTTGGATTCGCTCCGTGATCGAGAAGCGTCTGGACGATCTCCGCGTGTCCCAGCAACGCGGCACCGTGAAGTGCCGTCGAGCCGTCGCGATTTGTCCCCTCGATGTTGGCTCCCTTTTCGAGCAACCGCCGCAATACCGTGACATTCCCATGCAGCACGCTCCACGTCAGCGGCCGAGTCCCAAATTCGCCGTCAGTGGCGTTGACGTCCGAACCGTCGGCGAGACACTGCTCAAAGCGAGCGGGATCCGCTTCTCGGATCGCGTCGATCAGTGGCGAAGACGAAGGTTTCACCAAGACCGGCGGCGGAGCATCCACCATCACCCATGCCGACAGGCCGTGCATCAGCGGGACGATCGTCAGCAGGCCGAGCACGCACGGCAGCAGAACTCGCTGAGCACGATGCTTGAGCAGCGCGGCCAGTCCCTTTTGCCGACAGAGCATCGCCGTGAAGAAACCGCTGATGACGAAGAACAGCGGCATTCGAAATCCGTGAATCGCAAAAAAGAGCAGCCCGAACAACTCGTCTTGCCGAGTGTCCTGCACCATCCACGGAAACGGCACAAACGAGAGTGCCGCATGGAGGGCAATACCGAGCAACATCGCAGTCGCTCGCAGGGCGTCGAGATCGTGTCGTCGATCAATAGGCATTTTCGTCGATTATTCCCTTTCTGGAGTGACTCTGGAATTCGGCGGCACTCCCAAAATCTTGGGGAGAAAATCTTGGCGAGAGTCACTGGCCGCGATTGACATCATCCGTTTGTAGACTGGCCCAGCGGTCCACTTCCTGCATCGCAGCCTTGAGGCTGGTTCCTGAGATGCCGTCGAGCACGGATTGCCACCAGCGATGACGATGGCACTTCTGGCCGAGCTTGCGGGCAATGAAATAGCCCGCCGGAACGAACAACACGCCGAAGAGGATGTTGCTCACGATCCACCAGCGATCGAACTTGCTGAGCAGGTCGGCACGTCCGCCGGAGACCCAGTTCAACACTCCTTGAACGGCCACCAGCAAACCACAGAAGCCGACCAGCGGCGAGAGGAGCGTGATCCATTTGAACTGTCGAATTGTCGCGACTGGCAAGCGTTCGAGCGTCTCCTGAATGACCGCCACTGGGCCGGTCCAGTCCACCGCCGAGACCTGCTCCAGTTGCCGAACGCTGTCGATCAGCAGTGTCAGAAAGCTGACCGCGACCACGCTTGCGGGAAGCATCAGCCGCCAGTCCTGCCATTGTTGGCTCACGGCCAGTCCCGCGATCAGCAGTCCGGCGATCCAGAACGCGCCCTCGCGCCGAGCCGACGCCGGAGTAGTGCAATTTCGCGAGTCCCGAGTCTGCAAAACTGCATCGGGCCGACACACTGAAGCGTCAAGTGGCGTTTTGTTCTTCATAGAAGCGGAACGCGAAGATGTGGCAGGTCTCTCGCATGATTGCCTTGGTTCGCTTGGCGAGCACTCGGGCAGATCATTCACCATTCCGCGAGTCGGACAAGTCCGATCATGTTGCCCGCCTAAACTGCTGTCTGAATTTGTCATCAATAAGAAGCTGGGCTCAGCGCCTATTCGGTTTGCTTTTTCAAATAATCGTCACGTATCGCCCGCAGTTGCTTCCAGATCGCCGTATCTCGGGCCTGTGGTGATGCGCAGGCAAAGATGTAGTTGCGGCCGTTCCTGGTCCACGTCCGAATCTCCAAATGGAGTTTCTGCGGCTTCTTCGTGGCGAATGGCTCGACCCAATCCAGCGTGCCCGCGTACTGCATCGCAGCATCTGTGTCCTTTTTAGTCGGTTCAGGCTTGGAGTCAGATTTCAGGCGTTGCAGTTCCAGTGTGAATTTTGACGGATCGAGGTCCGGAATCTTTCCGTCGAGAACTTTCTGGCAAAGTCCTCGGTAGTATTTCAAAAACTCGTCTTTGATGACGGCTTCAGTCAAATCGGGCTTCGGCTGAAGTTCGAACACAAAGGCATAGCTGAAAAATGAATCCGATGCCGGCCTCATCATTCCGGGTGCGAACCGAATATGTTCAGAACCTTTCAGCCTCATGTCGGGAGCAAACCCCGGCGGAAGTGTGATCGTTTCGCCAGACCACCCTTCGGGGGCTGCGAGCTTTACAGAGTTAGCCTCATCGGCGGCCCCAAGCGTCCCGGAAATCAGCAGAATCACAGCAACGAGGCGAAGCATTCGAGTCTCCTATCGACGAGCGAGAAGCAAAAGGTCGTGGTTTTACGAGACGGGGAACGCCTATGTTCCACAGAACGTTCGGTAGCCGCAATCTTCAGGAGAAGGCTCTTGGTACGTCGCTGCATCGGCATCGATGTCATACGGCGTCGCCAGCGTCGCCAGCAGACGATGGAGTAACGACAGATCATTGTGGTCCTCTGCGGCAGCGAGCGCTTCCTCAACTCGGTGGTTCCGAGGAATGACCGCCGGGTTGATGCCCCGCATCGCAACGTGGGCTTCGGTGTTCGACCGACTCTCTCGGCTGAGACGAACTTGCCAACGCGAATGCCATTCGCGGAATTCCGGATCTTGATAGCGTTCCCCAGTCGGCAACTGGTCTGCTGAGAGATCACGGAACGTGTTGGTAAAATCGGCCCGGTTGTTCTGCATCCAAGTTAACAACGACTGAGCCAACTCCAAATCGCCGGCCTCGGCACACTGAAGCCCTAGCTTCGCTCGCATGCCAGTCAGCCAGTACTTCTCGAACAGAGCCGGGTATTGATCGAGTGCCTCCGTGGCAACGGCAACGGCCTTCTCTTGTTGATCAGCCAGGAGCGGCAAGAGTGACTCGGCAAAGCGAGCCAAGTTCCACTGCGCGATGGCGGGCTGGTTACCATAGGCGTATCGGCCGGCATGGTCGATCGAACTGAAGACCGTGTTCGGACGGTAGGTATTCATGAACGCGCACGGGCCATAATCAATCGTCTCTCCGGATATCGCCATGTTGTCGGTATTCATCACTCCGTGGATGAAACCGACGAACTGCCACCTTGCGACGAGCGCGGCTTGTCGATCCATGACCGCGCGGAAGAAATCCACATACCGGCTGGGTGAGTCTTTCAATTCTGGGTAGTGACGCTGGATCGCGTAATCCGCCAGCACACGCAGGTTCAATTCGTCGTCCCTCGCCGCCAAATACTCGAACGTTCCGACTCGAATGTGACTGGCGGCCACGCGAGTGAGGATCGCACCCCTCCGTTTGGTCTCTCGGTAAACGGGATCGCCCGTCGTCACGACAGCAAGACTCCGCGTCGTCGGAATACCGAGAGCGAACATCGCTTCGCTGATGATGTACTCACGAAGCATCGGCCCCAGAGCAGCACGGCCATCGCCGCGTCGCGAGAATTGAGTCTGCCCCGACCCTTTCAACTGGATATCGACAAGATGACCCGATGGCGAGCGGTGCTCGCCCAGCAGGATGGCGCGGCCGTCACCGAGCATCGTGAAGTGGCCGTACTGATGCCCGGCGTATGCCTGGGCAATCGGTCTGGCACCGCTTGGCAGATCCTGACCCCCGAAAACGGATGCCGCCGCTTCAGGTAAAATCGCCTCGAAGTCGAGGCCGAGGTCATCTGCCAGTCGACGGTTCAAGATCACTAGTCGAGGTGCTCCGACAGCCGCCGGTTTCGCCGGAGCAAAAAAAATTCCAGGCAGCCGCGCGTATGTGTTGTCGAATCGCCAACCTACCTGGTTGTGCTCTGTCATTGTGGCCTTCGCCTTCACCATCCGATTACTCAAATGCAATTCCAAACATCGGCACTGTACGCGACGGGGCTTTCCCGATCACGGAGTTCAGCAAGCAACGGGCTTCCTGTTCCAACCGCAACTCTGGCGTGCAAGGCCTGACGTTGCAAACGCGACACGGAGCTTGGCAAGTGCAGAAACGACTGCCGCAGCGGATGTACCAACGAGTTATTGGCATTCGCCAAGCATTCTGAGGAATTCATGAGACGGTCCGTAAGAACCCGATCCCGCATCTCGGAATTCACCAGTCATCTCCTGCCATGCTCCCCCCATTTCGGTGAGTTCAACTTCGGCTTCATCGGGACTCTTGGGGTCTGGTGGTCTTTTGGTTCATCTGGCCAGAGTGAATTTGGCGTGATGGAGTGTGAGTAGTCGGAGTTTGAAGTGGTCGTAGCGGCGATAGCCGTAGGCTCGGCTGTGGACGACGGTTGAAAATGGCGGCGCTGGTCGGCTGAATGTGGTGGTGCTGGGTCGTTGCGGGACTCCTGCGGGTTGCGGTCGGGGTTCGTCATCGCGGTCAGATGCCGAGTCTGGTTGAAAAACGCCATGTGGTTCGGGAAGGTCGCAAACGCTACCCGTTTTTTCGACCGAATGAGGCAGGTCGAGAGCGACCGAAGAGACGCCGGTTCTGATGCTCGCGTAGGGCGG
>VGZH01000063.1 GCA_016872645.1 Planctomycetota bacterium
AAACGTCACGCCACTCGGCGATATTCCGCGTCCAAGCCGCTCGCCAGAAACTGGATCACGCTCGGAGCCAGATGATTGAAGTACTCCCACGAGTGCCCGCCGTGTGATGTCGTGAAGTCACGCTCGAAGGGGACGCCGGACGAGTTCAATTTGCTGACGAGCTTCTCGACGCCGGGCAACGCATCGCGATCGGTCGGATCGCACGCGAGAAACTGATGCCGCGGCCAGTTCAAGCCCTGCACCTGCAACGTCGCCGTCTGCTGCCGAGCTGCTTCTTGATCGACGAACATCTCATCGAGCGGCAGTCCATGTCCCAGCCACTCCTGAAGGTCGATCACCGGCGAGATCGCGGCGACAACCGGGAATTCGTTCGGATGCCGATACGCCAACTGCAGGACCCCTTGTCCACCCATGCTCACGCCGAACGCGGCCAACGCGGGAGGCTTCACCTGCCAGGTTGCCTCCAACCACGGCAGCACGTTCGAGCGAATGTGCCCGAGCGGCGACAGCTCGGCATCAAACTCCGGGCAAACCACCGGCAGCCACCACGAACGCTTTCCATGCGGGCAAATCGCTCGCAGGCCGAGTCGTTCGAGTTCCACGGTGTACGCCGCGTTACCCGCGAGCGTCTGCAAGCCGTGTCCGTGCAGAAAGAGCACAGCTCGCGCGGGATCACTCGGCCGAGACGGTTCAAAGATGTCGGCCGCTTTGCCGGCGATTTCTAGGGTTTGCCAACCAGACACGAGAAGCCTTTTCGATCACAGTTTCGCAGGAGGAGAAACAGAGTGCAGAGTGAAGAGTGCAAAATGCAAAATCAAGAAGTCGGCAACGACAACATCTGTCCGACACTCTTACCTTTGAACGAGTCACTTTGCACTGCTTTTCGCCCGACCATCACGTCAGCACGTCGCGCAGGACGTGCCCATGCACGTCGGTCAGGCGGCGTTCGATGCCGTTGTGATAAAAACTCAACCGTTCGTGATTCAGGCCGAGCAGATGCAGAATCGTGGCGTGCAGGTCGTAGATCGTGGAGGCGTTCTCGACCGCTTGATGACCGAACTCGTCGGTCGCGCCGTAAGAGAACGGAGTCTTTACGCCTGCGCCGGCCAGCCAGACGGTGAAGCCTTTCGGGTTGTGATCGCGGCCGTTCGCTCCCTTTTGGAAGGTTGGCATCCGTCCGAATTCCGTGACCCACGCGACGAGTGTGTCTTCCAGCAAACCGCGTTGCTTGAGATCGCGCAGCAGAGCGGCACACGGTTGATCGAGGATCGGCGCGTGAACCGAATACTGCTGCTGAAGAGTTTTGTGTCCATCCCAATTACCGACACCCTCGCCCATCGCGTACGAGCCGTTGAAGAGTTGCACGAATCGCACGCCCCGCTCGATCAGCCGCCGAGCCAGCAGGCAGTTCCGCGCGAAGCCGGCTTTGTTCTTGTTCTCGTCCTGAGTGCCGTAAGCCTCGTGAGTCGCTTTCGATTCGGCTTCGAGATTCGCGACGGTCGCCGCGCTGATCTGCATCTTCGCGGCGAGTTCATAGCTGGCGATTCGCGCGAGCAGTTCAGTGTCGCCCGGATTGCGTTCCAAATGCTTCTCGTTAAGCCGCCGCAGGAAGTCGCGTGTCGCAAGGTCTGTCGACTCGGAAATCTCCGGCGGGCGGCGCAGGTTCGGAATCGGTTTGTCGGCGGTGAATGGCGTTCCTTGAAACGCGGCCGGCAGAAACTTCGAGTTCCAATGACTCGCGCCGATCTGCGGCACGCCGCGCGGATCGGGGATCGCCACGAACGCCGGCAGGTCGGAGCACTCGCTCCCCAACGCGTAGCTGACCCAACAACCGACTCCGGGGAAGCCGTCGAGGATGAAGCCGGTGCTCATCTGATTTTCCGCCGGTCCATGCGTATTCGACTTGGCTGTCATCGAATGAATGAAGCACATGTCGTCGCTCAGACCGGCGAGTTGCGGCAGCAATTCGCTGACCATCTTGCCAGACTCACCACGGGGCCGGAACGTCCACAGTGGCTTGATCAGATTACCGTTCTCTCCCTGAAACGTGATGAGCTTGTCGGACCCCGGCATCGGTGTGTCGTGTCGCTTAACTAACTCCGGCTTGAAGTCGAACGTGTCGACATGGCTCACAGCGCCCGAGCAAAAAATCATCAACACGCGATTCGCCCGTCCCGCGAAGTGTGCCGGCCGAGCGGCATACGGAGTCGCCGGATTGATCTTCGGCCGGATCGGCGATCGGTCTTCCGCCGACAATCCGTTTTGCGCGAGCAACGTCGCCAGAGCGAGACCGCTCAACCCGTGGGCCGAGTCGTTCAAGAAGCGACGCCGGTCGAGCAACCGCAGTCCGATCGGTGAAATCTGAGAGGCTGTCATGGCGGCAAAGCAAAACAAGCGGACCCGCGCCGGTCAACCGGTAGTCTGGTAGGATTCGATCCGCAATGACCATAACCTCGCTCCACCTGCTTGCCTTCGGCTTTGCCAGTCCCGCTTTGCTGGGTTGGCTGGCGTTGGCGGCTGTACCGGTGTTAATTCACTGGCTGTTCCGCCGCCGCTATCGCGAAGTGACTTGGGCAGCGATGCAGTTCCTTCATGCGGCGGCTCGCAAGCAGTCGCGACGGACTCGGTTGGAGCAACTGCTGCTGTTGGCGGCGCGAATGCTGATATTGACGCTGATTGTGCTCGCGTTCGCGCGGCCGCGCTGGGCGGACGGCGACAAGCTTGTGGCCTCATCCCCACCGACGTTACGAGTCATCGTGCTCGATGCGTCACTGAGCATGGGACGGAAGACGGCGGCTGCCGAGGGCGATCCCTCCTCGACGTTGTTCGACGCTGGTAAGGCCATCGCGCGAGACCTCGTCAAACAAAGCCGCTCTGGCGACCGCTTCGCGCTGGCACGCATTGCCGGGTCAGAGCCGCGATTAGTGATTCGTCAGCCGACGCTCGTGTCCAGCGGCGCGTTGGATGAAATCGACCGGCTGCCGCAGACGTTCGAGCGCGGAGATGTCGCGGCGACGCTGGAGCAACTTGCCGAACTGATTGCGTTGAAACAGCAGAACGAACGCTGCGAAGTCGTCGTGATTTCGGATTTTCAAGCAAACAACTGGAGCGCGGGGCAGATTGACAACCTGCCCGGATTGGACGGACCGTCTAGAAACCTGCCCCACGAACTGGTGCTCATCGACGTTGGAACAGCGCAGCCGGACAACGCGGCAGTTGTCGGTCTGACAACCGATCCGCCAATCCTCGCCGCCGAGCAACCGATGTCCGTGACTGCGACGCTCCGCAATGCGGGAACCGTGCCGCTCACCGTGAGGCGAGTCGAACTCCGCATCAATGATCAGCTCGCGGAATCAAGACGCGTCAACTTGCTGCTGGGCCAAGACACGACGGTTGAGTTCTCACTGACCGCACCGGCATCGGGCGAGCACTCGTTGTCGGTACGGTTGGAAGGGGACTCATTACTGGCCGATAATGAACGCTGGTTGCCGCTCCGCGTGCGATCGGAGTTGAGCGTGTTGCTGGTCAATGGCCGCCCCTCGGCCCGTCTGCGCGACGCAGCGACGTTTTTCGTCGAGCAAGCCTTGTCCCCAAAAACGATCGACCGAGCAGCGAGTTCGCGTTGGTTGCGAGTGACAACTGTGCCAGACTCGGATTTGCCGAACGTCGACCTCGACCGGCACGACGTGATCTTCGTCTGCGATGTCGGCACGTTAAGCGAACTGGACGTTGAGCGTCTGCGGCGCTTCGCCGAAAACGGTGGCGGAGTGATCGTGTCACTCGGTCCCACGGTTTCGATTGAGAAGCTCAACGAAACCGCGTTTGGGCCGCGAGGACTGCTGACTCTGCGATTGAACGATGTCGTCACGAGTACCAACGCCGATGGCACGCCGTCGGTCTTCGGCTTTGATCCAGGTGACTTGAGCCACCCGTTGCTGCACGAGTTTCGAGGCAATCCCGGAGCGGGTTTGGAAACGGCGCTCATTCGGCAGTTCGTACGTGCCGAATCGAGTGACCAAAAACGGCTCGACAGCGATGTCGCGCTCCGTTTTTCCAACGGCGATCCGGCGATTGTGACGCAACCGCTCGGCCGGGGCCGCTGCGTGCTCATCACGACTGCACTCGACGAGTCGTGGGGCGAATGGGCCATCTGGGCGGCGGGCTTCGTGCCGCTGATCCACGAATTAACCGAATACGCCGCCACCGGACGCTCGCAACCGCGCGAAGCTCTCGTCGGCGAATTCGAGCAACGCGAGGTTCCGAATGGTGCGATCAACGTTACGCTGACGACACCCGACGGAACCACGAAGACACTGACGCCGGTCGATCGTGACGGTCGCTCACTAATCGTCATCAACGACACGCTTCGCCCCGGCAACTACATGCTGGCGAGCGGCAGCACGAGCGAACGTTTCGCGATCAACGTCGATCCTCGCGAGAGTGACCCTCAGCGGCTCGACCCGCGCGAGTGGGCCACCTCCGCTGACAACCCACAAGGTCGTGCGATCATCGTCCGCGACGAGAACTCGCCGGGAACGGCGGCAACCAACGATCCGGAAATCGACTCGCATTCGCTGACGATCAACCTGCTCGCGGCGGTGTTGGCTTTGCTCTTCATCGAACAAGCTCTGGCGTGGCGCTTTACGGTTGGAGCCGCAGTCGCAATCCTCTCGTTCGCTCTCGCCGCGATCTGGACGGCGACGCAATTCCTCTGACCCCTTATCTCTAATCCCCTCGCCCATCGCTCATGCCCGAAACCATCCAAGCCAGCATCTACGACTTCCCCCAGTATTACGAATTGCTGTTTGGCTCGGACTGGCGAGCGGAGTTCCACTTCCTGCAAGGCTGCTTTGAGCAGTACGCGACTCGCAAAGTGCGCAGCGTCTTCGAGCCGGCCTGTGGGACCGGTCGGCTGCTGCTGCAATTCGCGAAGGCGGGTTGCAAGGTTGGCG
Source organism: Planctomycetota bacterium (assembly GCA_016872645.1). Lineage (GTDB taxonomy): Bacteria > Planctomycetota > Planctomycetia > Planctomycetales > Planctomycetaceae > SXKJ01. The sequence continues at coordinate 4,953 of VGZH01000063.1, forward strand.
GCAACGACCTCAACGAGAAGGCGGTCGCGTACTGCAACGAGCGACTGAAGAAGCATGGCTTCGTGAAGAGCGTCACCGTCGGCGACATGGCCGACTTTCAACTGAAAGGACCGGTAGATGCCGCGTTCAACACGATCAATACGTTTCGGCATCTGCCGACAGAAGAGACCGCCGAAGCTCATTTGAAGTGCATGGCTGCGGCGTTGGCTCCGGGAGGGGTCTACGCACTCGGTCTGCACCTGCTGCCAACTCGTGGGCCGCACGACGAAGAGGAGTCGTGGATTGCGCGCCGAGGGCATGTGCAGGTCTGCTCGCGCATGTGGTCGAAGAAAGTCGATCGCAAACGACGAATGGAATACCTCGGCATGACGTTCGATATCTGGATGCCGACCAAGCAATTCCGAATCGAAGACGAGATGCACTACCGCACCTACACGGCGGCGCAGCTGTTCGATCTGCTGTCGCGAGTCCCCGAACTCGAACACGTCGCGACGTTTGACTTCGCGTATGACCTCAAGAAACCGGTGACGATCGGGCCGATGACGCAAGACGTTGTGCTGATCCTGCGGCGTTCGTAGCCATCATCGCTCCGCGCGATGAGCCTTCTTGCTCATACACTTGGAACGCTTCAGGCCGTTCGTGGTTCGCACGCATCAGGTTCGTCACGAGGAGTGGTGACGGCGACGTCGAGGATGCCTGAGGGCGGAACTCCGAACTTTTGCTAGCCGAAATGCCGATACCAAGCTACGATCAACCGCGATTGATGCGTTTCCTTTTCGGCCGGAGATTCTCGAAACATGCTGACGATGCTTGGAAGTCCGCGAAGGTGTTGTGACGGAATCACTCGGCGCGAAACGCTGAAGGCCGGGGCGTTATCGGCACTCGGCGGGTTTGGCCTGCCACAGATGCTGGCGGCCGAGCAGGCGGGGCACGTCGGACACGCGAAGGCGAAGAACGTGATCTTCGTGTTTTTGCTCGGAGGCGCTGCGACCCAGGACATGTATGACTTGAAGCCGGAAGGTCCGTCGGAAACGCGCGGCGAGTTCCGGCCGATCGCGACCAGCGTCCCCGGCATCGATGTCTGCGAGCACCTGCCGCAGTTCGCTCAGTGGGCACATCGCACGGCGTTCATTCGCTCGATCAATCACAAGGCAGGCTGTCATAACTGCCTGCCGTGTTACACCGGCTATGACTTGATGCCTCCCGATCAACACCCGCGCGATACCGATCCGCCGAGCATGGGGTCGATCTGCGAATACCTCGGCGCAGGACAGAAGAAGCTGCCCGATTACGTTTACATGCCGGTCTGGCTCGGCTGGGGCCAGGCGTTTCGCCGAGCGGGACCGTACAGCGGCTTCCTCGGCAAACGCTTCGACGGACTGACGACCGAGTCGATGCCGTACTACGACAAGGACGGGTTCGTACCGGTGCCCGGCAATCCGCAGATCGTGCGCGGCGCACCGCTTCTACCAAACAGCGTCCTGAAGGACGGGATGACCGTCGACCGACTGAACTCGCGCCGCTCGTTGTTGCAACAGATCGACGACCAACGTGCGAAAGCCGAGCAAGCCCTCGCGACCGCGTCGTTCGACCGCAATCAACAGCGAGCGTTCGACGTGCTGACCTCCTCGAAGCTGCGTACCGCGTTCGATCTGAGCCTCGAAGACCCGAAGACGGTCGATCGCTACGGCAACACGCTGTTCGGGAACTCGACCCTGATCGCTCGGCGGTTGATCGAGCAAGGCGTGCGCTTCGTGAACGTGACTTGGGATTTGTTCTGGGGGCCAGTCAACGTCGATTATGACGCTTGGGACACGCACCACAAAAACTTCCAAATCCTGAAAAACAACAAGCTGCCCGGCTTCGACCAAACAATGTCGGCGTTGATGGCCGACTTGCAGGCTCGGGGGATGTTGGACGAAACATTGATCTGCGTCACCAGCGAAATGGGCCGCACACCGCGTGTGAATGGCAACGCGGGCCGCGATCATTGGACGAACTGCTACGGCTCGCTGCTGGCCGGAGCCGGCATCCGCGGCGGCACGGTTTACGGAGCCTCCGATTCGCAAGCTGCCTATGTGAAGGACAAGCCGGCACGCCCCGCCGATCTGTGTGCGACGATCTATCGCTGCCTCGGTATCGACCCGGAAATGCGCGTCCCCGATCACAACAACCGCCCGGTCGAAATTGCTCAAGGCGGGCAGCCGATTGAAGAAGTTTTGGCGTGATGTTGGGTGTTCGGACGGGGCGATGAGCTTTGCAGAACTCGGTTGCCGCTACTGAAGTCGAACGACGCATTTCGGCAACGCCTGCTTCCGTTCGGCGATGCCGGCCGCTGTGACTTGCGTGTCACTCGCAACAAATCCCGCCAGTTGAGCCAGCCCTCGAAGATGCACAACTCCGGCATTGATGATCCGCGTCTTGGACAAGTTGAGGACGAAGGGGCCTTTCAAAAGACTCAGAGGTTTACACCCATCGTCACCCATGGTGAGCCCAACCAATCCCAGTTGTTCCAAGTTTTGCAAATCGGAAAGTTGATAAAGCCCGGCGTTCCTGATCGGAAATATCGTCGAGAGTCAGGCTGGCAAGTCTCTGCATCAATCGTGGGAATTGTCGCAGCCCCTCGTCGGTCATCTGCGCGAGCCTGAATTGGAGAGTGCGAAGCTGTTCGAGAAGTCCCGCAACCAATTGGCGTCGGAGTCATTGAAGCCGCGGACTTACGTTTCGATAGGCCCTCTTCTCACGCTCTTGATCCACGGTGTCTGCACCCGCACGACCGGCGCAATCGGACGTCGTTCGGGAAGTCGTCCCCCTTTCGCTTTGACCAATGGGGAGGGCACTTCTATATTGACCAGCCAGTAAAGCCTTCCCAAACAACCGGAATGAGTCCCCCCTCGCCATTGGTCGCTGACGTGACAGGATGTGACGCCAGAGACTCCTACCTTCCCCAGGCGTGAGGTGCATGTTGAAACGTAGTTACTCGGTCTCCTGTTTTCTGGCCGGCATGGTCCTGCTCGCGATGGCGAGTCAGGTTTCGGCGCAGGCTCCCGCGATCACCTACACGACACCGCTGGCTTTGAAGCCCGGTCAGCCAAATGATTTGAAAATCCACGGCGGTGCTCTCGTCGGGCCAACGCAGTTGTGGACCAGTTTCGCGGCCCAAACCGTTCTCAAACCGGACGTGCCGATGAACGGCATGAACGCGGCTGAGTGCGTCTACTCCGTGACTGTCGCCAGCGATGTGCCGGTCGGTATCTACGGCGTCCGAGTCGCCACCGCCAACGGCACTTCTCCGATTCGGCTGGTTGTCGTCGATGACTTGCCTTCGGTGGCTCAGGCGGCCGGCAACGGTGTGCCGACGGCCGCACAGGCATTGACTCTGCCGACGGCTGTCGATGGACAGGTCAGCAACCTGAGCCAGCACTACTTCAAGTTCACGGTCGCCGCTGGACAACTCGTGACGTTTGACCTGCTCGCGCGGCGGATTGGATCGACGCTCGATCCGATGATTCGATTGCTCGACGCCAAGGGACGCGAGCTGGCTTACAGCGACGATGTCCCTGGCCTGCGTTCCGACAGCCGGTTGTGTTACCAGTTCAAAGACGCAGGCGAGTACATGCTCGAAGTCCGCGACATCCGTTTTCAAGGGAGTGCCAATCACTTTTTCCGACTGCGAATTGGCGACTTCCCGTGCGTGACGGTGCCGTACCCGTTGGCGGTCAAGAAGGGTGCTGCGGGTACTGTGAACTTCGCCGGACTGTATCTCGATGGCGTACAACCGACCGCTGTGAATTTCCCGGCTGATGCGGGCTTTGCTTGGGCGTCGGTTGGAGCCAAGCGAGCCAACGGAGCCAGCAGCGGCTTTGCTCAGATCGCCGTCAGCGACCGGGATGAATTTCTCGAAACCGAACCGAATGACGATCCGAAAGCTCCAAACCGGACCGATCTCGCGCAAGGGATCAACGGCCGGTTCGACAAAGTCGGTGACATCGATCACTTCGTCTTCGCCGCGAAGAAGGGCCAGGCGATGACCTTTAGTGGTATCACGCGGAGACAAGGTTCCCCCGCGGCGCTGATGATGCGACTGCTCAACGCGGCCGGCGGACAGCTCGCCGCGAAGGAAGACTTCGGCGCGATTGATCCGACGTTTGATTTCACGTTTCCGGAAGACGGCGACTACACGCTGGCTGTGCAAGACTTGCATCGCCAAGGGGGGACGCAGTACGCCTATCGAATCGTCGCGACCCCGGTGCAAACTGGATTCACATTGTCTGCATCGGCCGACACGCTCAATGTCGTCGCCGGAGGTACGTCTCTGATCACGGTCACGGCGGCGCGAAAAGGTTATGCGGGTACGATCAATGTTTCCGCAATCGACCTGCCGGCCGGTGTGACCAGCAGCCCGACGTTCATCGGCCCCGGTCGAGACAATGCCGTGCTGACATTGCGATCGACGCCGGAAGCGGCCGCTGGGAAAGTCTCGCTCGCCAAGATCGTCGGCACCGCGTCGATCAACAACGCCGAGTACAAAGCGGTCTCGTCGGTTTCACCCGCCCTCACGGCGTTGTTTGCCGGCTTGCCGTGGCCACCGCAGAATCTGACCGAATCATTCGCCGTTGGCGTTGCTCCAAAGATGCCAATCAGCTTGACCGCCGAACCGGCCGAATTGGTCTTCGGCAGAGATCTGTCGGCGACTGTGAAGATCAAAGTCGCTCGGCAGGAGAAGTTTGACGAAGCGGTCACGATTGCCGTCATTCCCGCGGCTCCGGCCGGTTTGCCTGCCGGCATCACCGCCGCCGTCAAGCCGATCGCGAAAGGGACGAATGAGATCGACGTTGTCTTCACTGCGAACGCGCAAGCTCCGCTTGGCGAGTTCACCGTCGTGCTTACCGGAGCCATCAATCAGAACAACGTCAACACCACGCAGCCAACGCCCGGCATCACGCTCCGCATGCGGTCGCCGTTTGAGGTGGCTGTGAAGCTCGACGCCGATAAGATGGCTCGCGGCGGCACGCTCAAAGGCAAGGTCACGATTGATCGCAACCCGGCCTTCAAAGGGCCGATCACTCTGACGCTCGCCAATCTTCCGAAGGGTGTGACCGCCGCTCCCGCCACGGTTGCCGAGGGAGCCGCTGAAGCCGAAATCGTCCTGACCGCTGCCGCCGATGCGGCTCAAGGAGCCGTCAACAACATCAACGTCCAGGGCAACGCGATGAACGGAGCCGCTAAACTCGCCGGCACGTCCCCGAACATCACGCTGACTGTGGAGTAATTTCAACTGAAAGATCAGTCGCCACCAAAGAAGAACACAACGTTTGCAGTTCTCTCTGTTTTCTCTGTTTCCTGCTGTTCAAGTCACTTCAATTCGAACAGAGGGGAACGAAGGCAACAGTGAGACGAAAAAGGGAAATCAGCAGTCTCAATTTTCGTTCATCAGAAACCAAATCATCGAGGGTTTCGTTATGTTTCAACGCAAGTTTCTCGCCAGCACGTTTGCGGTTTTCAATCTCATTTCGGCCTCGGTGTTCGCCGCCGATCCCGGTGCGATCTCGATTGATCCGGGCAAGTTTGAGTTGCGGGGTGCTCGCGCTCAGCAGCAGCTTGTGGTCAGCGGGACGTACAGCGCAGACGACATTCGCGATCTGACGAACGCCGGAGTGCAATTCGCCTCGTCGAATCCGGCGGTCGTGAAGATCGAAGGGTCGCTCGCGAAGCCAGTTGCCGATGGAACCGCTCAGGTCACCGCGACGTTCGGTGGTCTCAAGGCTACGACGGAAGTAACCGTCAAAGAGATGACGATGCCGTCGCCTGTCAGCTTCAAGAACGAAACGCTCGCCGCGCTGACCAAGGCCGGCTGCAATATGGGAGCCTGTCACGGTTCGCCCTCCGGCAAGGGCGGCTTCCGGCTGTCGCTGCGAGCGTTTGATCCGACGATCGACACGCTCACGCTGCGATCCGAGTTCATGCAGCGTCGCGTCAACACTGTCCAACCCGACGAGAGTCTGTTGCTGAAGAAGCCGTTGATGGAAGTGGCTCACGGCGGCGGACGCCGATTGAAGAAAGGTGATGCCGCTCACAAGGCGTTGCATGGCTGGGTTGGTGAAGGCCTGCGAATGGACGCCGATGGCGTGCCGGACCTCGTGAAGATGGAAGTCTTCCCAAACAAGCGGGTCTTCAAGCCGGCCGCGAAGGAACAGCAACTCGTGGTGATGGGCACCTACTCGGACGGCAGCGTGCGAGACATCACGGCGTTGACCGTCTTCAGTTCGTCGAACGAACAAGTCGCCAGCGTCAACGAAACGGGCCTCGTCTCGAAGGGTGGTCGCGGCGAGACGGCCATCCTCGCCCGCATCCTCGACAAGATGACGACCAGCTACATCACGTTCCTGGAAGACGTCCCCGGCTTTACTTGGAACAACCCACAGCCGAACAACTTCGTCGACAACCTCGTCTTCGAGAAGTTGCAGCAGCTTCAGATTCTGCCGTCCGATCTTTGCTCGGATGAAGAATTCCTCCGCCGAGTTTATCTCGACGTCACCGGTCGCTTGCCGACGATCGACGAGTCGACCGCCTATCTCAACAACCCAGCGGCTGACAAGCGCGCCCAACTGATCGATGCGCTCGTTGAAAGCGACGACTTCGCCGACTTCTGGACGCTCAAATGGACCGACATTCTGCGATCAAACAGCAAGAAGGTCACGGCGGTCGGCACCCACAAGTTCCGCCGTTGGGTCTATGACACGATCCGCACCGACAAGCCGTTCAATCAATTTGCACACGAATTGGTCACCGCCAGCGGCAGCGTCTTCGAGAACCCCGCCGCGAATTATTGGCGAGCCAGCCGAGACCCGAACGACGCCGTCGAAACGACCGCACAGCTCTTCCTCGGCATCCGCATTCAATGTGCAAAGTGCCACAACCATCCGTTCGAACGTTGGTCTCAAGACAACTACTACGGCATCGCCGCTGCGTTCACCCGGATCGCTCGGCAAAAAGGTGACACGGCCGACGAGGAAATCATCTACCCGATGCCGACCGGCGAAATCACGCAGCCGCGCACCGGCAAGCAAATGAAGGTGCATCTGCTGCTGAAGGGTGATGTCGATGACGCTCCGGGCCAGGATCGCCGCGAAGTCTTCGCCAACTGGCTGACCTCGAACGACAATCCGTTCTTTGCGAAGACCGCCGTGAACCGCATCTGGGGCCACTTGCTCGGCCGAGGCATCGTCGAGCCGGTCGATGACTTCCGCGACTCGAACCCACCGTCGAACGCCAAGCTGCTGGATGAACTTGCCTCGCAGTTCGTGAAGAACAACTTCAGCCAGAAGTTCGTCGTGAAGACCATCCTCAAGAGCCGCACCTATCAACTCAGCAGCCGCAAGAATAACTTCAATAAGGACGACGAGATTTACAATTCACACTCGAACACGCGATTGCTCTCGGCCGAGCAACTGCTCGACGCGATCTGCCAAGTGACGAACGTGCCGGAATCCTTCGCTGGTTTGCCCCCCGGCACGCGAGCTGTCTCGCTGGCCGATCCACCGACCGACCACTACTTCCTGAAGATCTTCGGCCAGCCGCAGCGCGAGATGGCCTGCCAATGTGAACGCTCCAACGAATCGAACCTGTCGCAAGCTCTGCAAATGATCAACGGCCCGACGGTCCACGGAAAGCTCCGAGCCGACACCGGCCGCATCGCCGTCTTTGCGAAAGAGAACAAGCCGGACGATGAGGTCATCACGACGCTGTACCTCGCCGCCTTGTCTCGTAAGCCGACTCAAGCCGAACTCGACGCCGCGAAAAAACACATCGCGGCTCAGCAAGATCGTCGTCTTGCCCTCGAGGACGTGGGGTGGGCCATCCTGAACTCGAAGGAGTTCTTGTTCCAGCACTAATCGCGAAGAGCGATCGCCGGAAACCTCATTCTGCCCTCATCATTCTGCCAAAACTTTCGGCTGAATGATGGGGGCAGAGTCGTTTAGGGGCCGCACGCTGTCGAATGATTACGCCTCGCGATAGAAAGATTGCGGTTCGGTTGATCCGTTGCCTCTCGAATCCGTGGGCTCACTCGATGTCCCAGCTTCAACCTATCGAGACGAATTTGTTGGCGACGAACGCCAATGCCCCGGACACTACTGTAAAGGTGAGCGATCCGTCTCCGGCCAGTTCATCCGTGACGGCTGAACCGACAGCCCACCAGGCTGCGAAGACCGAACCGATCGTGTCAGCCAAGCGGACTCCGGATCATTGGCTGTGGCTGACCAAACTCGATCAGACGTTCGTGACGATTGTCGTGGCTGGGCTGCTGGTGCTTTCTGGATATCACTGGGCGACACTTGGTGGTTGGGGGATGCGGCCGATCGAAATCGAACGGCAGCCGGAGCGGCGGTACGACTTTCGCCTCGACATCAACTCGGCCAGTTGGGTCGAGTGGACGCAGATCGAAGGAATCGGTGAGGCGACCGCGAACAAAATCGTCGCCGACCGCGACTCGAACGGCCCGTTTAGGTCAATCGAGGGTTTATTGCGAGTCAAAGGGATCGGCCCGAAGACACTGGAAAAGATGCGGCCCTTCCTGCGCGATCCGAACGAAACGCCCGGCAAGGTGAAGGGCACGCTATGAAGGTCTCTCCAAGTCGGTTGGGACTCTGTCCCAACCCGGTCGGGACGAAATCCCAACCTGCAAATCGCAGCCGTTCGTTCACAGACTCTTCGATGTTATGGATGACCGTCGTCGCCGTTCTGCTCGCAATCGCACCAGCCTCGGCCGATGAACCTGCGGCCTCGCTTTCGGCGGGGTTTCGAAAGTTCGCGATTTCGTACAAGGCGGCGGACGAAGAGCGGCGTCGGGACGTGTTCTTGTGGTATCCATCGGCGAAGGAGGCGCAGCGGCATGACTATGGTGGGCAGATCGGCTTGGTGTCGGTGAATGCCGACGTGGCAAAGGGATCGCATCCGTTGATCTTGTTCTCCCACGGGTTCCTGGGAACAGGGGATCAGACGATCTTCTTGACGGAGGCGTTTGCGCGGCAGGGTTACATCGTCGCGTCGCTTAATCATGCGGACTCGTTGTCGCAGAAGCGGACGAAGCCGATCGAATCGCCGAAATTCGGGGACGCCAAGAATTGGACCGACCAGAAGTTTCGAGATCGTCGCGACGACATGCTCGCGCTGCTCGATCATTTGCTGGAACTCAACGGCAAAAACGAGACGTACCTGTACGAGCACTTGCAGGCCAACAGGATCGGAGCCTGCGGACATTCGCTGGGCGGCTACACAGTGCTGGGCTTGGCCGGTGCGTGGAACTCGTGGCGCGACGACCGAATCAAAGCGGTGCTCGCGATGTCACCGTACTCCATGCCCTTTCTGACGCAGGGCAGCATCGCCCAGATCAAGGTCCCGGTGATGATCCAAGGGGGCACACGCGACTTCGGTATCACCCCGTTTCAACCCCTGATTTACAACAAGCTGACGGCTCCGAAGTATTTGCTGGTTCTCAAGAATGAAACACATCTTGGTTGGACCAACCTGATCTCGCTGGGGAAGACGACAGTTGAAGTGGTGCAAGATGGCAATGCGCAGCTCATCACCGATTACAGCGTCGCCTTCTTCGAAAGGCATCTGCGGCTGAAAGAGGGTCAAGAGACCAAACTCTTACAACAGAAGCATCCGCGTTTGGACTCGTACCGCCACGACGAGAAGTGAGGAAGACGGTTTGATCGCGCCGACCGTGCGATTCAGAAGTGTGGATTCGGTTGAGATTCAACTCCAGGTTTGGGAGACGATTTCTGGCTGTTGACGACGGTTGAAAATGACGGCGCGCAGAAGTGTTTGCTGGTGAACGGAGAAGATCAGAGCGTTCGCTTGGATCTTCATGCGGTTCACCAAGAGACACAGGATTGCGTAGCAATATGGAATTTCGGAAGGAAGTTCGTCGTGAAGTTCTGACGAACGAATTGAGCCAGCGTGCCGCCTGTCGGAAGTACGGCTCGGGCTGGCACGCGCTGAAGAAGATTTTGGCTCATGCCGAGCCAGCGGGGTATCGGCTGCGATGATTCGTGATGACCAGCGGCTGGCTCAAACGACGGCCGAGAAGACTTCTTGCGTCAAGTCACTGGCGTCTTCTTTCGACAGTCCGTGACGGCGTCCTCCCAGTGATCGACCAACGAACCATACAGATCAGTCAACCACCGCCACGCTTACGGGCCGTGATGTCGCATACGGCTCAGCCAACTGGTGGAGTTCATGCTCGCAGAGGGTGATGGAGAAAGGCTCATCAGTGATTGCAAATCTCAAATTGAGTGAGGGGATTCGCTCGAGTAGCGAGGCTCGATGGGCCGGGCTACCGTATTGCCCTCCGCTACCCGATTCCAGAGGTTTCTTAGTTTTGGAGTTGTCTCATGAGCCGCGCAGACGATCTTGCTCTCGTTCACGAGTACACGCAGAGCGACAGCCTGATCAAGCACATGCTGGCCGTCGAAGCGGCGATGCGCGCGTACGCTCGGAGGTTCGGAGAGGACGAGGATAAGTGGGGCACCGTCGGTTTGCTGCACGACTTCGATTACGAACGCTGGCCGACGGCACCGGATCATCCTTTGCAGGGCTCGCGGATTTTAAAGGAGCGTGGGTACTCGGATGAGATCATCTACGCGATCAAATCTCACGCCAGCTACCTGACCGATTGCCCGCGCGTGTCGTCGCTCGACAAGGCGTTGTTCGCGTGCGACGAATTGTGCGGCTTCATCACGGCCTGCGCGCTGGTGCGGCCAAATCGGTTGGAAGAGCTCGAACCGAAGAGCGTCCGCAAGAAGATGAAACAGGCTTCGTTCGCCGCAGCCGTCCACCGCGAAGACATTACGGAAGGGGCGGCCAATCTCGGCGTTGACCTCGACGAGCACATTGCGTTTTGCATCGCGGCTTTGCGAGAAATCGCGGCGGATTTGGGGCTGTTGCCAGCCACCGACTCATTGGAAACGTGAGCGCCGGCGAACGCTGCACTCGCACTCAAGTCCCGTCGTTCGATGTGCGCCCTCGCTCGCGCTTCGGGTTAGTCGGAGACAAGCCCTGTTGCCTGAATTTGGAATCGTCCGCTACAAGCCCGACCCTTCGTTGGGCGTGAGCGCCCCACTTCGAACACCCTGCGGATTTCCAAGGATGGGAAAGCCCCCGTTCACTCTGTTGCTGACCTGCGCGGGCCGCAAGGTCTCACTGGTCAATCAGTTTCGCCAGGCATTCGAAGAACTGGATCTCGACGGCCAGATCATCGGGGTGGATTCCTCCGCGCACTCGGCGGTGTTGAGCGTCTGCGACAAGTCGTACATTATTCCGCACTGCGATCATCCGGCGTATGTGCCGACGCTGCTGGAGGTGTGCCATCGACATCGAGTCCAGCTGGCGCTTCCGCTGATCGATGTCGATTTGTTGGTGCTGGCCGCGCATCGCGGGCAGTTCAGTGAGATCGGCACGCTGGCAATGATCTCGTCTCTGCCAGTGGTTCAAATCTGTCGCGACAAAGCGAGTACGTCCCGTTTTTTTGAAGAGCGCGGCATCCCGACGGTCCGCTGTTTGTCGATCGAGTCTGTTTGCAACGGTGAGGCACAGTACCCTGTTTTCATCAAGCCGGTGAACGGGTCAGGCAGCCAGCACGCGTACAAAATTCGCAATCGTGAGGAATTGGATTTCTTTGTGCGTTATGTCCCACAGCCAATGCTGCAAGAGGTCGCACAGGGGCAGGAATATACGGTCGACGTTCTGTGCGATCTCGGCGGTCGAGTTATCAACGCCGTCCCGCGCCGCCGACTGGAAGTTCGTGCGGGCGAGATCAGCAAGGGAGCCACCTGCAAAGATTGGCGAATCATCGATGCGACGGTCGACTTGGCGACGAAGCTCGGCGGAGTCGGGCCGTTGACTGTGCAGTGCTTTGCAGGTGAGGAAGCCGATTCGGCGATTCGCTTCACCGAGATCAACCCGCGAGTGGGTGGCGGTCTGCCGTTGTCGATCGCGGCGGGAGCCAACTACCCGAAACAAATCATCCGCATGGCGCTGGGCCAGGCGATCGAACCGTGTGTCGGCGACTTTGCCGACGAGTTTTACATGTTCCGTTACGAGGAGGGGGTGTATGTCCCCGCAGCGAGTCTCGCGGACATCCCCTGTCTGCGCGAAATCTCTGAGTGCCGTGCTGCTTGATCTTGACGACACGCTGTATCCGGAGCGGGAATTCGCTCGTGGCGGCTTTCGTGCGGCCGCAGCCGTGTTGGCCGAGCGCTTGTCACGGTCCGCCGACGAACTCTTCGAGTCGCTGTGGCACGCGTTTGAACGCGGAGTCCGCGGCTCGATCTTCGACACGGTTCTCGCGGAACTGAACGTACTGTACGACGACGCGCTAATTGCCGAACTGGTCCGAGCCTACCGCTCGCACGAACCACAACTGAGGCTGTTCGAGGACGCCGATCGCCTGCTTGAATTGCTGTGGCCGCGCTATGGCATCGGCCTGCTCACCGACGGCATAGCCGAGATGCAGCGGCGCAAGGTGAAATCTCTCGGCCTGCAACACCGCGTCGAGGCGATCGTCTACTCGGACGACTTCGGCCGCGAGCATTGGAAGCCGTCGCCGATTCCATATTTGGAACTGCTCCGCAAGATGCTCGTCGATCCGTCACGCGCCGTCTACGTCGGCGATAACCCGAAAAAGGATTTCATCGGAGCACGTCGACTCGGCCTGCAGACCATTCGCATCCGCCGGCCAGACACTGAGCACGGCCATTTGGACGCACAACCCGGCTTTGAATCCGATCACGAAATCACTTCCTTGGATTTGCTTCCCGATTGGCTCGCCGCGAACGAGCGATCTGAACGACACGCCGCCTGATGACAATGACGAAAGAATGACGAAGCTCGAATGTCGAAATTAACGTCCACAAACACTCGCCATCCCAAGTTGGCCTACGTCACGACGCACGCTATCAGTGCCGAAAACCTGATGCACGGGCAACTGACGTTTCTGCGCGAACAAGGGTTTGACATCACCGTGATCGCCGCACCTAGCGAGTCGCTCGATGTCGTGCGCGAACGTGAAAAAGTGGCGACGATTCCAATCCCGATTGAGCGCGAGATCTCTCCGGCCGCCGATGTGACAACGCTCGCGAAACTCTGCAGGTGCTTTCGCAAGCTGCGGCCAGACATCGTCAATGCGGGAACCCCGAAAGCGGGACTGCTTGGCATGCTCGCGGCCAAGCTGACCGGAGTGCCAGTGCGGCTTTACACGCTGCGCGGTTTGCGATTGGAAACAACATCGGGATTCAAGCAGCAGTTGCTCGCGACGACGGAAAGAATTGCCGCGAGCTGTGCTCAGCAGGTGATCTGCGTGGGTGACAGCCTGCGGCGGGAGTTCATTCGTCGGGGGCTGGTCACTGCTGACAAGACGATTGTGCTGCGGCACGGTTCATCGAATGGCGTGAATGCCGAGCGGTTTCAGTACTCGACCGAACAATTTGCGCAGGTCGAACAATTACGGATTTCGCTGGGGATTCCCGCGAATGCACCGGTGATCGGCTTCGTCGGCCGATTGACTCGCGACAAAGGGATCGTCGACCTGCACGAATCTTTTACGCGACTGCTCGTCGAGTTTCCCGATCTGCGGCTTATCCTGATCGGCTGGGCCGAACCGGGAGATCCCCTTCCGACAGAAGTTTGGCAGAGCCTCCAGCAGCATCCGCAGATCATTCTCACCGGTGCGATCAAAGACCCGTCGTTGCACTACGGTCTGTTTGACGTCGTCGTCTTTCCGTCGTCTCGCGAGGGGTTTCCGAATGTGCCGATGGAAGCGGCGGCAGCCGGAGTTCCGGTTGTGGGCTACTCAGCCACGGGAACGCTCGATGCGGTTGTGGATGGAGTCACAGGCACTCTGGTGCCGTTGCACGACTTGGCCTCGCTGACAGCGGCGACTGCAGAGTATCTTCGGTATCCATTGCAGCGTCACCGACATGGCGAGGCGGGTCGCCGCCGTGCTTTGCAAGACTTCCGCCGCGAAGACCTCTGGCAATCGCTCGCCGATTTGTACGTCCATTGGTTGAGCGAGCGCGGATTGCCGTTGCCGATTTCGGCAATTGCGAAGACTGTCCCGCTTCGGAAGACAGCATGATTTGTTTTTCAAATCCCTATCGAACATTCGGCAAACGTCTGTTGGACCTGTGCGTCTCGGTACCAGCGTTGTTGTTGGTCGCCCCGTTGTTGGCGGCGATTGCGGTGGCGATCAAGCTGACGTCTCGCGGTCCGATTGTTTTCGTTCAGGAGCGGATGGGCCGAAACGGTGTCGCGTTTCGCACGTTCAAGTTTCGAACGATGACCGACCGACATCGAACATCTCACCAGGAAATCATCGGGAAAACCGACGAGGTCACGGCGATCGGGTACTGGTTGCGGCGGTTCAAGCTCGACGAACTGCTGCAGTTGTGGAACATTGTCAACGGCGACATGTCGCTGGTTGGCCCGCGGCCGGCATTACCGGCTCAGTTGGCGGAATACACCGATCTTGCTCGGCAGCGATTGCTCGTGCGGCCGGGTCTGACCGGGCTGGCACAGGTGCATGGCAACATCCACCTGACGTGGCCGGAGCGCTGGATCTACGATGCGGAATACGTTGGGAGTGTGTCGTTCGCAAACGATGCGTGGATCGTCGTTCGTACAGTTGCGGTTGTGGTGTTGGGTGAGGAACTCTTCCTCAAAAAACCGACGCCGCCGGACGCGCAGAAGACTCGTCGGGCGGCGTAGTCGAGAGTCGATCACGACTTCTCGGGCTCTTCGGGATCAATTTGGTAGGTCGTGTCTCCGAGGTTGACCAGCACGGGTTCATCAAAAGCGATGTACTTCGCCAACGCGGCGTGCTTGGCGGCGAGGTCGAAGTACTCGCGACTGAATAGGCGAATGCGGATGGCTTTCTTGGCTTGCTCGTCGGAAACGGTTGAGTCTTGCCATTGATTGTTCTTGCGGAAGAACGACTTCTGTCCGACTTGGCGGAGATTTGATTCCGCTGGCAATGCCTTGTCATCACTGGGTGCCGTCGGATCAAACGGACTGCCCGGTCTTGGACGAGTGGCTGTCGAAGCCTGATTGGGCCTCCCAGTCGCGGACTTCGCAACGGATGGCAGTCCGCCACCAGCTCCACCAGCCGGCGCGTTTTGAGCATTCTGAAGTTGTCCTTTGAAGGAGCGCTGTTCAAATCCCGCCGCGCCATCGACCTTTTCGAGCTCGCGGCGGGCAACGCCACTCGCGCGAGCCGCATTGCTGCTATCGGCGAGTCGGACGTTTTCGTCGGCCAGAAAACTCGTGTACGGCGTCATGATCCCGTGCTGGATCGAAAGCCGCACGAGTTCATCGACCAGTTCCTGGTTGTGTCCTCGCAGGTCGAGTTCGTCGATGATCTCTCCGACGCGGCGAGTGGCCCACAGCTTTTCGACAAATCCAAAAGTTTCGTCATTCGATTTGGCGACGAAAGCGGCGGGAAAAGAAAACGTCTTCTTTTCGTCCGCCGCGACACCGGTCAGTGTAACTTTGGCGGTGCCGGCTTGGCGGTAGCGGCCGACCCAGACGAGTTGTTCGCCCTGGAATAAGTCGGTCAATTGTCGCGGGTACGTGCGGCTGATGAGCGGCGTTGTTGCGGCGGGAATGACCGCGTCGAATTCGACATTGATCGCAATGTCGGTCAGCACCGGCGAGCCGATCTTGCGATACAGCGCTGAGACCGACGCCTCGATGTTCTCGTTCGGCCGGACGTAAACCGACTGGCCGCGGTGGTCTCGCGAGAGACGGTCGAGCAGCCGGCTGTTGACGTCGAAGCCGACTCCGAAATTGAAGACGCGTGCGTTGACCTTGTTCGCCTCTTTCGCCTTCGCGGCGATTCGTTGCTCGTTGAGTTCGCCGACGGTCGGGATGCCGTCGGTCAGGAACAGGACGTAGTTGGGACGCTTCGGATCCGTCAGTTGGTTGAGCGAGGTCTGTAACGCTCCGTCAATGTTCGTGCTGCCGCCAGCGTACAGGCCGTCGGCGAATCCCAGAGCCGCTTTGATGGTTGCTTCGTCGGCGCGTTGCAATTCCGGTCGAAAACTTTCGACGGCCGAGTCGTAGACGACGACGTTGAAGTTGTCCTCCGGTCGCAACTGTTGGATCAGAAACTTGAGTGCTCCGCGAGCCTGCTCAAACTTCTGCCCGGTCATGCTGCCGCTGCGGTCGATGACGAAGACGCAGGTTTTCGGCAACGGCTTCGCGTCCGGCCGAACGTCGGGGCTGGCGAGCATCAGGAAGAAGCCGTCTTCAGAATCTTTGGGCCGATAACTGAGGACGCTCATGCCGACGGCTCCCCGTTCGGTGCCGAACAGCAGACGGAAATCATCCGGATTGGAGACGTGGTTGAGCGTCAGCTTGCTGACAGCGTGCGTGCTGTCCGGGCGAGAAAGGTCGATCGTGTGCGTCGGGCTGTAGACCGCTTTCAGTGGCTCAGTGGTTTCGATCCGCACGTTGATGTTCATCGACTCAATCGGATGATGCGCGTGCTTGTGAGTTCCGATCGGCAGCAGTAGGTCGGTCACCCCGCTCTCGCTGCGGAGCAATTGCTGGTAGCGGATCTCAACCTTCCGCTCAGCCTGCGGCGGCACTGGGAAGACGCTCGTCTGGAATAATCCTTGGCCGAGATATTCCAGCAGCGCGGGGTCTTTTCGCTGGCGGACGATCGACTCGTAAATCGCGCGAGCTTCGTCCTTCTTCATCAGCTTGCCCACGAGCTCTTTGCCATCGACCAGCAGCGTGAGTTGACTGACGGCCGCATTCTCTGGCATGGGGAAGAGGAGTTGGGCTTCGAGAACCTGACTGCTGACATTCTGAAAAACCTGCGAGAACTGCACAGTCGCAATCTGGTCTTTGACCGTGACGTTCATGTCCACCGTTCGGACTTTGTAGACCGACGGCGGCGGAGTGGGACGGCTCACAACCGGGGGCCGAATGATGGGTGCTCCGTGGTCGATGATGACCACTTGAGCTTGAGCGAGGTTGGCAAACAGGGCCGCTAAGGCACCGACGACGAAAGTCCAAAATCCTCGCTGCATGGCAATGACTCCTTGTCCGGGTCGGTGAGCCGAGGGCAAATCGGGCGGTTCGACAGGTCGTGACCAGCCAAAGTTCCCGGAAACTTCGGCTGCTTGCCGGCCTTGGAAGACAGGTCTAAACTCGCGCGACGAATTTGCAAGACGAGTTTATCGTCCCAACGGAGCGATTTGACGTGGAGATTTCGGTCAACGGAGAGCCTCGGCAAGTCGAGGCGGGCTGCACAGTGGCCAAGCTGCTGGAGGAATTGAGATTGCAGCCGCGATATCTGGCCGTCGAGCGAAATCAGGAACTCGTGCCGCGGGCGACCCATGCGGCGTGCGTTCTGCAGCGGGGAGATTGCGTTGAGATTGTGACGCTCGTCGGTGGGGGCTGACCAGACGTGGGCATCCGGTTTACTTTTGGTGGCTCGCGGGCTGAATCGTGTTGAGCGACGAGAGATGGGCGATGTATCGCGAATTGACCTCGGGCAAAGTGTCGCGCAAGGCCGTGCTTAGCGGGGCGGGGTGCGGGTTTTCTCGCAGTTCTTGCAGATGATTCAGCAGCACCTCGCGCGAGCCGTCGGAGCTGTGCAGCAGGAAGTGGACCCAGGCCCAGGACTCTTGGTAGTCGGCTCGCTGCATTTGAATGACGTCTTGCAGGGACTCCAGGCGATCGAGGTCCGGTTCCCAATTGTTGGCGATGGCGATGCCGAGCTTTCGGACGTACTCGCGATTAACTTTGTTGAGAGTTGAACGCGGCAGCTCGAAATATTCGGCCAAGCCCTCGTCGAGCCACAACGGGACGTGCTTGAGCTGCGCGTGCAGCAGACCGTGAGTGAACTCGTGGCGAAGATCTTCTTGGATACTCTCGCCCCAGAAAGTGTAGACAGCCAGCTCGCGCGGTGTGCCGACGAAGTAAGCGCGGCGAGGTGGCAGGCCAGGGTATGTCTTGTCGAGATATTGCTGGTACTTCGTCTTGTCTCCGAAGACGTAAACGACGACGTCGCGCCCTTCGAGCGGCAGTTGTAATTCGTGGGCGACATCCCTCCGCAGTTGAATCAGGTCTTGGATCAACGGCTGGTCGAGCTTCAGCTTCAGGTCGCTGATGACCTGCAACTGCTCGGATCGCACCGAGTGTCCTGCGGGGAGCTGACCGATTTCGTGCCGCGCGGTGCGGCAGCCGCTGGTGAGAACCGCGATGGCGAAAAATAACAAACCGAGTAACGGAGAACCGACAACGGAGAATGAGAAATGACAGCGGTGGCACCCGGTGCTGGTCATTCCTTGTTCTCCAATTGAGTCACCCGGTGACCCAGTCTTCAGTAATTATTCGCGGTCAAACTTTGGCAAGCTCAATGACGTGTCATCGTCGCGCGGCGGAGCTTCGCCAAAGGTTTTGTCCATGAAGCGTGTCGTGACCGCTTTGCGGATCAGATCGGATCGACCGGTCAACACCAGGGCTTTGACCAACTGGGGGTGCTTGGTCCATTCAGCGGTGTCCCACTCGCGGACATCAACGTAGACGTCGACAAGCATAGCGCTCGGTTTGGGCACGAAGACCCAATCGTCCTTGGTCCGCACGACATGAAACTTGAAGGCGATGAACATGGCGGCCGCTCCAAGCAGCGCGCCAAAGGCCATAGCAAACAGTCGTCGCATGAGTTCCCTCTCTTCGCTGGCGACCGAAATCCGGAGCGGGGTTGTCCCAAAATCCCTGAATTGCCACAAGACGGACTGACGGTGAAGTTCTTGATGCGTTTGCCCTCTCCAGCTAAGCTCCAACCGACGTCGCCGGAGGGAGGAGACCTCATG
The DNA here is from genome assembly GCA_016872645.1 of Planctomycetota bacterium. Lineage (GTDB taxonomy): Bacteria > Planctomycetota > Planctomycetia > Planctomycetales > Planctomycetaceae > SXKJ01. The sequence goes on from VGZH01000063.1 coordinate 23,840, forward strand.
GAGTCCAATCCGGCGTTTCTTTATTGTCGTCCCAAAGTCCTACCCCACCGGCATGCCCAAGAATTCTGACATCCGCATCAAGGAGGCGGTTTGCTCCTTCGAACCGATCACCTTTCGCGCCCCCGTGAAGTTTGGTGGTCGAGTTGTCAGTAAGTCTGTCCTCATCAACGTTGAGGTCGTCGTCGAGACGAAATCGGGCAAACATGCAACGGGGCTGGGAAGCATGCCGGTCGGAAACGTCTGGGCTTGGCCATCGGACAAAGTCAGTCCTGACGACGCCGAGAAGGCGATGATGGACTTCGGCGAGCGAGTCTGCGATCTCGCGATGCTGTTCCCGGATTACTCCGACCCCATCGACATCGTCTACCACATCTCCGGCGAGTACGCGCACTTGGGGACCAAAATCCTCCCGCAGGAGCTGAAACTCGCTGAGCCGATGCCGGAGTTGGCTGAATTGGTCGCCGCCAGTCCGCTCGACGCCGCAATTCACGACGGCTTCGGCCGAGTCAATCAGATCAACAGCTACAACGCACTCTCGAAGCAGTACATCCACGAGGACTTGTCGTCGTACCTCGACGAGCAATTCAAAGGGGAGTACCTCGATCAATATACGCTGCGCGAGCCGAAAGCTCGAATGCCGCTGTATCACCTGGTCGGAGCGCTCGACCCGCTGACTGCCGCCGAAATCACGAAGCGGATCAACGACAAATTACCGGAAACACTGCCGGAGTGGATCAACTACAACGGGCTGACCCATCTGAAAATCAAGCTCAATGGTGATGATCTGAACTGGGACGTGAACCGCGTGTTGGAAGTCGAGAAGGTTTCCGCCGAAGCACAGGCCAAGCGGGGCTGCAAAGAGTGGGTTTACTCGACCGACTTCAACGAGAAGTGCCAGGACGCCGCGTACGTTTTGGAATTCCTCGCGCGGGTCAAAGCCGGTTCGCCCGCCGCCTACGACCGGATTCAGTACATCGAGCAGCCGACCAGTCGGCATCTGAAAGCACATCCCGAATTGAAACTTCACGAGGTCGCGAAGCAAAAGCCGGTCGTGCTGGACGAAGGGTTGGTCGATTACGAATCACTACTGCTAGCGCGCGAGATGGGCTACACCGGCGTGGCCCTCAAGGCGTGCAAAGGCCAGACGGATTCACTGATCCTCGCGGCGGCAGCTCAGAAGCTGGGCATGTTTTTGTGTGTTCAAGATTTGTCGTGTCCTGGCTATTCGTTCCTGCACTCGGCCAGCTTGTCGGCCCGTATTCCCGGAGTCGCGGCCATCGAAGGCAACAGCCGCCAGTACTGCCCGGCCAGCAATCGACCGTTCGCCCGACGCTTCCCGACAATGTTCGAGATCAAAGACGGAACCGTCGGAACCAGCGTGCTCAACGGCGAAGGCTTGGGGTTCTGAGGAACGTGGGCGACGCGAGTGCCAATTGACTCGTTTTTTTGAACGGGTCTATAACCCGCCGCTCGTAGGTTGGGGACTCTTGACCGACCTGCGATGGTCAAGAATGCCCGTTTTACTTTCGGCACAATTCGTCAAGGATGACGATCATGAGCATGGCAGCAATGGCGAGTCGCACGGCCGCGACATTCTCGCAGTTCGAGCAACTGCGGGAGGGTCGTGCGGTCATCAAGCAAGAGGCAGAAACGCTGCTCGAACTGGCTGGCCGGCTGGACATGGACTTCTGCCGCGCGGTCGAACTGATCTTGCAGGCAAATGGCCGGGTCGTCGTCACCGGGATCGGCAAGGCAGGTCTGATTGGACAAAAGATCTCGGCGACGTTGGCTTCGACCGGAACGCGTTCGCAATTCTTGCATCCGACCGAGGCCTTGCACGGCGATCTTGGTTGTCTCGGCAGTGACGACGTGCTGCTGGCGCTGTCCAACAGCGGCGAAACTCAGGAGGTCTGTGACGTCGTCGTCGCTGCACGCAGTCTCGGACTGTCATGCATCGCGCTGACGGCGAGTGAGTTTAGCACGCTTGGTTCACAGGCCGCGGTCGTGCTGCGGCTTGGTTCGATTCGCGAGGCGGGGCTGATGAGCCTTGCTCCGACCTGCAGCACCGCCGCGATGTTGGCGGTCGGCGATGCGCTGGCGCTGGTGCTCAGTCGCTCGCGAGGATTCACCCCGCAGCAGTTTGCAGTATTGCATCCCGGAGGTAGTCTGGGGCGTCGGCTACGTACTGTTCGCGAAGTGATGCGGCGCGGAACACAACTGCGGATCGCGCCGCAGTCAGCGACGATCCGCGAGGTGTTTTCGTTGCAAACCAGTCACGGTCGGCGCACAGGAGCCGTCATGTTGATCGACAGCGACGGCCGACTGAGCGGGCTGTTCACCGACAGCGATTTGGCCCGGTTGCTCGAACAGCATCGCGAAGGGCAATTGGATCGACCGATTGCCGAGTCGATGACGATGTCCCCCTTGACGATTGATGCGGACTCGTTGCTGCATGAGGCAGTCGAGGTGTTGTCGAATCGCAAGATCAGCGAACTGCCTGTCGTCGACGACGAACGACAACCGATCGGGTTGATCGACATCACCGATGTGATCGGACTGATGCCTCCGTCGACGACGTAGTTGATCCTCCTGGAGTCCCCCGTGCTCAAGCGGTTGTCATTTACGCTGACCGTCATTACCAGCCTATCCGGGCTGTACTGGCTGTACTCGCTGGTCGTGACGCCGCGATTGGCACCCAAGATGCTGACTGCTCTGCAACGCCCGAACAGCAATCACGACGATCTGAAATTCGAACCGCCTCCTAGCAACATTCAATACGCGGAACAGTTTCTACCCGATGCTGCGTGGGCGGCCAGCGCGAAGCGTCAGATTGCGATGGCGAATGGCGTGATCTACACAAACAGTTGGCAATTGAATGACAAGGCGAAGAATCTCTACGAGTTTCGTCCGTTTGCGATGATCTGGTTCAACACGCCCGACGAGAGTGCGGATGACTCCGATACGCATGACAATAAGCCACCAATGACGCTTGTGTCGGATTCCGGGCTCGTGCAATTCTCGTCGGAGTTTGATCCGATCAACAATCGCAAGTACGGTCGCGTAATCGGCGGCAAACTCGAGGGCCAAGTCGTTGCCGCCGGACCGGATGGACTTTCGATTCGTGGACGCGATTTCTTCTTTTACGAAAAGTCGCTGGAGCTTCAAAACGATTCGCCCGTGTTGCACAGCGATTCGCCCGTGGTGTTCAGTTTTCAACAGCATCACGGTACGGCCGATCTTGGTTTCAAAGCGGATCTGCGGCCCTCGGCTGAGTCGCATCGGCCAAACCAACTGTTAGCCGTTGCCGGATTCCGTCGAGTGCAACTGCGAGGACATGTCGAAATGGACCTCGCCGATCCGGATAACCCGCTGCATGTGACCTGTGATGAAGTCTTTCAATTCAATCCCGAACAAGAAGTCGCTTCGTTTCATGGCAACGTCATTGTCCAGCGGTTCATCCCCAACGCTGAACCTGATTTATTGAAGGGCGAAGACTTTCGACTGGACTTCATGAATAACCCCCATCGAGACAATGATCAGACGCCGCGATCGCGAGGCGACGCACCGACGTTCGTTCCGATCCTTGGAGGCGATGGCCCCAAAGCCCTGTCGGCGACTGGACCAATCTTAGATGGCCTCGATCTGCAGAACGCACGCACAACTTCGGACACCAACCGAGGTTCGTTTGAATTGCGGGAGGCACGCATGACCGGAAGACGTGTCGTCGCCGAGTCTCCCAGCAGAGGCTTGACTGTCTTGGCAAACAGTTTGATTTATGACGTTGTCGCTCGCACTTTGAGTCTGGTTGTGGTTCCGGCGGCGGGAAAATCGGCGGGGCCAGATTTGAAATCGGTTTTTGTGCAGCATAAATCCTCGGCCACTGACCTGAATTGTCCCAAACTGCAACTGACACACGACGAAAGCGGTCAAGTGGTTTCTGTCCACGGCGACGGACCGGGCCGAATGCGTCGCCGAGTGCCTGGCTCAAATGCCGTGGAGTTCTCGGCGAATTGGCAATCACATTTTGATCTGCAGCAAGTGCTCGATACGGAAATGGATCTGGTCACACTTGTCGGCGACGCGTTCATCGCGCAACCGAATCGAGAGACCAGCCTCGAAGCGGAACAGATTCAGCTTTGGTACGACCGGCCGACCCACGTGTCAAACAGAGCCGAACTCCGTGCAGGTGCTGGCAGCACTCGCAAAGCAGCCATCGTCACGGTCAACGACGCGGCCGCTCATTCGGTTCCTGATCCTGCGACTCGTGAGTTTCGGCCAAGGCAACTTCAGGCGCAGGACAATGTCGTCGTACTGAGCCCGCAATTGAACGCCGAGACGAAGCGATTCATTGTCAACTTTGACGACAAATCGTCCGCGACCGGTGAATCGGCCGACGGATCGATGTCACGATCTCGCGTGAGTCAGGTTGGGATGAGCGACGCAAAGACCACCATCAACTCGAAGACCAAAACTCCTGACAAGCTCGATAGCCTGAAAGATTCTCCGCAACCGCTGCAATTCCGCTCGGATTTGATTCGCGCAAATGTGCAACTGGCCAGCGGGTCGCGACAAGTCGCCGATCAGCCCGAATTGACCGAGGTCTGGACCGAAGGCCAAGTCGATTTCCAACAGCCGCGTGAAGGCAACGACGAACCGTTGCGATTGCTGGGTGACCGATTGCACTTGCGAAACGCCAGCCGCGAGGGTCAGCAGGTGCTGCATGTCTTCGGTCAGCCGGCGATGATTCGAGCACGCGGCTTCGATCTCGAGGGACAAGAGGTCTTCCTGGATCGTCGCAACAATCGCGTTTGGATCGAAGGCGCGGGTGTGTTGCGGATGCCGGTGAAAAATGACCCGTTTGATGGCGCGCCATTTCGCAAACCAACGTTGATGACGGTGCAGTGGAAGGAACAAATGCTCTTCGATGGCCAAACAGCGACGTTCTTGGATGACGTCAACGCCGTACTCAAAGACAGCCGCCTGCAGTGTGAGGAAATGGAAGTTGTGATGACCGAGCGGCTCTCATTCCGCGATGACGCCGGCCCCGCGCAGACGGCTGAAGTACAACACGTGATTTGCAAAGACGGAGTTCAAGTCGATCAACGGTTATTCGTCAACGAAGACCCGTCCGAAATTCGACATGGCGAATTCGCGAGACTGACAATCAACCAAGTGAGTGGTCAGATGGAGGCCGTCGGTCCCGGTCGCATCGACATGTGGCGTCCCGGCCGGGGCAAACGCGCGGCACTCGCGCCGCGCGCTGTCGCCAAGGCGAACCGGCCACTGGATTCCGATGTTTCGAATTGGGAGTTCACTCGCGTCACGTTCCAAGGCAAAACCGTCGGCAATCTCCGCGATCGGCAGACGAAGTTTCAGGATCGAGTGCATATTGTCTACGGCCCAGTCGCACATCCGCTCGACACCATCGACCCTGATCAACTTCCCAGGGACGGTGGCGACATGGAATGCGATCTGTTGCAGATTCTCCAAATCAAACCGACGGGTACCCAGAAGCCGTACATCGAACTGGAAGCCAAAGGGAACGCTAAACTCGAGGGCCGCACGTTCAACGCTCGTGCCGACGAGATCACCTTCGATGAATCCAAAGAACTCTACACGCTCCGTGCTACTGGAAATCGGCAAGTCACCATTTGGCGTCAAACGACACCCGATGGCGAGCCGAGCGAAGCCTCGGCAAAAAGCATGCGTTTCATTCCGTCGCAGAATTATCTCCGTTCCGACCAAACCACGGGGATCCGCGGGACGAATTGAACCCTCCGCTGCGGTACGGTTTTGAGACGATCCAGATTACGATCTGCGATGTCTTTGCCGTACAGGAATCCTCATGTCTGAAGTCGCCGATCCGCAAAACGTCCCGGTCGAGGAATCGGAAGCCGCTGCTCGCGAGCGTGAAGCTCAAGCCATTCGCGGACTGGCGATGGCGTATTCTCGGATGCGTGAAGAAATTGGCAAAGTCATCGTTGGCCAGCGCGATGTCGTCGATCAACTGTTGATCTCGATGTTCAGCGGCGGTCACAGCCTGCTGATCGGAGTCCCCGGACTCGCCAAAACGCTGCTGGTCAACACGCTATCCCGCATTTTGTCGCTGTCGTTCCGCCGCATTCAGTTCACTCCCGATTTGATGCCGTCGGACATCACCGGCACTGACATCCTTCGCGATGATCCGGAGACCGGTCAGCGCAGCTTCCAGTTCATGCAGGGGCCGATCTTCACGAACATCCTGCTGGCTGACGAAATCAACCGCACACCTCCCAAGACACAGGCCGCGCTCCTGGAGGCGATGCAAGAGCGGCACGTCACCGTCGGTACGAGCAGCTACTTGTTGCCAGCTCCATTCTTTGTGCTTGCCACGCAGAATCCGATTGAGCAGGAGGGGACGTATCCGCTCCCTGAAGCGCAGCTCGACCGGTTCATGTTCAACATCGTCGTCGCATATCCAAATGCGGCCGAGGAACTGCGCATCCTCAAGCAAACGACCGGTGGCGAGACTCCTGCGCTCACGCCGGCTCTCAACGGCCGGCAAATCCTCGCGCTGCAAGAAGTTGTTCGCAAGGTGCCAGTGGCTGAGCACGTCTTCATCTACGCTCGCGATTTGGTTCGAGCCACCCGCCCCAACGAACCAGATGCGGCCGACTTCGTCAAAAAATACATCGGTTGGGGAGCCGGTCCGCGCGCGGGCCAGTATCTGATTCTCGGCGCGAAGGCCCGCGCGATTCTCGAAGGACGTTTTCACGTCAGTCCTGAAGACATCAAAGCGGTCGCACACCCGGTCCTCCGTCACCGGATCGTCACGACCTTTCAAGCTCACAGTGAAGGCATTTCTTCGGATCGTGTGGTCGACATGCTGTTGGAAAGAATTCCGGTCGAAGTGCAGCAGCGCGCCGCGAAATTGGCTGGGAAATAGCCGGGGGAATTGCTCTGGACGCAATTCTCGAAAGCTGACACAACCCCGCCTGAATCGGGGCAGTGGAGCAGGTCATGAGATCTCGTACCCGTTGGATTTGCGTGCTGATCATCGGTGGTTTTTGCCTGCCGGGATGCGGACTGATGCAGTCCGCCAAAAGCGTCACGCGCGAGTCGCTAAAGTACCTGAAACCGCGGCCCAACGATTATCGAGATACGACTAATGAATCGGAAGACGAATGGACAAGCGTCGGAAGAACGGCCAGCACGATGCGTAAAAGCGAGAAGGACAACGATCCACTTCACAAACGGATCGCTTCGCCAAAAGCCCTGAGCATCGAACGCAACCTGGGGATTGAGTAGGTCGGGGTTTCTCGTCTGGACCGAACGTCCAAGTCCGCGTTGGATCAGCCTGGAGAGGCTGAACTACGGAACGTCCAGAATCGGCTTGATGACTTGGCAGCCAATCGCACCGAGGTCGTTCTTGAGTCGCTCAAACATCGCCTCGTCGGAATAGATGCCGACGATTGCTCCGCCGGAACCGGCGAATTTGGCGCTCGCTCCCGTACGACGTGCCACTTCGATCATCTCGACGTGCTTCGGCGCCAACTGGCAGATGCTGCAGCGCGTGTTGAAGTTCTCATCCACCAGAGTCGAGAGACGGGCGGTGTCGCGCTTCACAATTGCTTCGCGTGCTAGTGCGGCCAGCGCAGCGAACTTGAGCATCGCGGCGATGACCGCCTGATCGCCGGCGCGAAATTTCTCTCGCAGCGGATTGTGAAACACCTCGGTCGGTTCGCTGCCGCCTGTGCTGTAGGCGACGTACAACGGCGGCAGCAGCATCGGTTCGAGCGGTTCGTAGACGCCGCATTGCAGGCCCATCTGCTCGGTCATGTGCTCTTTCGCGAAATCCATGTAGACGAGTCCGCCGTAGACCTGAATGACTCGGTCTTGCAGACCGGCCGCGATACCGAGTTCACCGGTTTCGACGCTTAGCACCAGCGACGGCTGAACCTGCTTGGGGATTTCGATGCCGTAGAAATCCATCAGCGCTCGAAACGTCGCCACGATGATCGCACTCGATCCGGCAAGACCGACCTGCCGAGGAATGTTGCTTTGATAGCGCACCGAAAAATTGCGATCGTGCAATTTGAAGTGATTGCGTTCACAGAATTCAACGAACCGCTTGATCGTAGCTTTGATGAGCCGAATGCCACCGTAGTAGCCGTGCAAGCGAACGTCTTGGGCGAGATCTTTCACGGACCGAAACCGGCTGCGATCTTCCTGGCTGAGGACGATTTCAACGTCTTCCCATTCGTACAAGACGACTTCGGCCCAGAAGTTCTTCAGGGTGAATGAAATAGTCTTGCCGAAATAGCCGTCCGACGGATTGCCGACCAATCCGGCTCGTGCGTACGCGCGTTGTCGCAGCAGTTCCATGAGTCACCTACAACAATTGCCGCACATGCTTGCGCAGAGCAGGTCCGTACTGAGGATCGGCGAGCGCGAACTCGACGAACGCCTGGAAGTAGCTTTCAAAATTGCCGATGTCGAATCGCCGTTCATCATCCTTAAGTTTCACACCAATTCCCTTGTGGCCTCGCTTGAGCAGGATGCGGATCGCGTCCGTGAGTTGAATTTCGCCTTCTTTGCCCGGTTTCGTTTCGGCCAGAGCATCGAAGATGATCGGGCTGAAGACGTATCGAGCTGCGACGGCTAATCGGCTGGGAGCATCGGCAACGCTCGGTTTTTCGATGAGGTCTGCCAACTCGAAGACCTCGCCAACGGTGTCTTTCGGCCGAGCGATTCCGTAATGAATGACTTCCGCGGCAGGGACTTCTTCAAAGCAGACGACGATGTCCGCATTTTCATGCTCGAAGATGGTGGTCATGCGCGAGACGATGTCCGATTCGGCATTCAGGCCGATGATCGAGTCGCCTAGCGCGACGACGAACGGATGTGCTCCGATCATCGCTTTGCCGCAGAGCACCGCGTGGCCGAGCCCCAATTGCCGTCGTTGTCGAGTGTAAAAATACTCGACGTCTTCCCGCTCGAACTGCAATTCTTGAAGCTGTTCTTCGCGGCCGGTCTCACGAAGGTATGTGATCAGCGGCGCGTCGATGTCGAAATGATTCTCGATCGAGGTCTTCCCCTGGCCGGTGATGAACAACACCTGTCGGATGCCGGATTTCACCAACTCCTCGACGACGTACTGCACGACCGGCTTGCGGCCGACCGGCAGCATTTCCTTCGGCTGCGATTTCGTCGCCGGCAACATCCGCGTGCCCCAACCAGCCACAGGCACCAAAGCCAGATCGATCATCGACTCCCTTTCTACGACTTAAGCCACATCCAGAGAGGCTGGACTGTAGCAGATGGATGCCGGTCTTCCGAGGTTTTCAAATTGGCAGGATGAGACCAACACAGCACCGGCCCATCGCTTTGATCAAGAACGTTGGTGGGCCGGCGCTGCGCTCATCCCGCCCTACGCCGGCAGCAACGCGGTCGTTTCATCGAAGCCACAGACGAGATTGAAATTCTGCACGGCAACCCCGGAAGCTCCCTTGATAAGATTGTCCAGACAGGCAATCACGATCAGTTGGTCACGGCAGAAACGGATGGTGATGTCGCAGTAGTTCGTGAATGCGGAATCTTTCGTGCTCGGTAAGTGATCGACGACACGAATGAACGGCTTGCCCCGATAGAACTCTCGCAGGACTTGCAGCAGTTCCGGCTGCGTGGCTGATCGAGTCAGGCGCGGATAGATCGTGGCCAGAATTCCGCGATCCATTGGGATCAGGTGGGGTGTGAAAATGACGCTGACCTTCTGGCCGCTGGCGTCGGAGAGGACTTGGTCGATCTCCGGTGTGTGGCGGTGCTTGCCGACTGAGTAAGCCGACAAGCCCTCGTTGCACTCGGAGAACAACGTGTTGAGCTTGGGCGCGCGACCCGCGCCGCTGACGCCGCTCTTGGCATCAATGATGATGCCGGTCGGTTCGATCAGTTTCGCGCACAGCAGTGGGGCGAGCGCCAGAATGGACGTGCTGGTGTAGCAACCGGGGTTCGCGATCAGCTCGCAGCCGGGAATCTTCGACGC
>VGZH01000064.1 GCA_016872645.1 Planctomycetota bacterium
TACCTTCAGCGATAGCAGAGCGTTTTGTCCTTGTTCGGGCCGGTGATGTCGCGGACGTTGAACACGCCTGCGGCATCGCCGACTTGCAGACCGGACTTCAGCTCTGCCGCCAGCAAGCTCGCCGTTGCAACCAGCAACACGAGCGCGGGGGCAAAGAACCGTTTCATCGCAGCACACTCCTTCCTTTGACGAACAACAAAACGCCAGCCGCACGCGCGGCTGGCTGAAAATCGCCCGACTCTGCGAGTCGGACTGCACAGTAACTACTTCTTCGGCGCTGGGGCGACGCCAAGTTCTTTCAGCTTGGCGGCGATGTGCTCGCCGTGCATCTCGGTTTTCACTTCGCGGTCGATGTGGGCAATCTTCCCGTCCTTGCCGATGTAGAACGTGACTCGCTTGGCGTTCCCTTTGTCGTCGGCGACCAGCCCGTACTCTTTGGCAGTCTTGCGGGTCGGGTCGCTGAGAATCGGATAGTCGAGATCCAACGACTTCGCGAACGCCGCGTTTCCTTTTTCCCCTTCGACTTCATCGCACGATGCGGTGAAGTAGGCGACATCGTACGCACGAATCAGCTTGCCGTGCTCACGCATCGACTTGCACTCTTTGGTGCAGCCGCCGGTGAAGGCTTTCGGGAACCAAGCGACGACGACCGCTTGTTTGCCTTTGAAGCTCGACAGCTTGTAGGTCTTGCCGTCGCTGGCTTTCAGCTCGAAGTCGGGCGCATCAGCTCCGACTTTCAATTCTTCAGACTGAGCGATCGAAGCGGTCATCATGAGTGCCACCGATAAAAAAGGGACGAACGAAGTTTTCCAAGACATCGCATTCTCCTCAGAGGAAGGACAGGGAAGCGAACCGAACGTCGGCTCGCCGGGTGGGATTTTGTCGCGAGTTCACGGGCGGGACTGCTCAGCGATGGGCAACCCCAAACGCGGACACGACTCTACCGAGGCTCATTCACCGGAAACAAGCAATGGGATTGCCAGGCAGGGCCAGCCTCAATGACCGAGCGAGAATCCTGTTGCTTGTCCAAGCGACGTTCAACGAGACAACGATTTGCCGTCGATCTGTTTCGGCCGATGGCCGTGAGCCGTTGGCCGAAAGCCGATCTTCGTTTTTCCTGTGGTCATTCCGAAAAAGGAAATCGGCCGACGGCTTTCGGCCATCGGCTCACTGCAGGCGGTCATCCGTCGGAATCTTGTGCAGCGTGAAGAACCCATAGGCCGGGAAAAGCGGCTTGTCGGGATCAGCCACCTCACGGCACGAGATGTCGTAAACATAGTTCGGAGTCTTCCGCGAATCGACTTTGAGCTTCGCCGACTTGCCGTCTTCAGTCAGTTCAACAGACACGACCTTGCAGCGATGCCGATCCGAATCGGGAGTCGCATACGCTCCGCCCCAAACGCGGGTGTAGCCGGAGATCGAATAGTGCTCCGGGTGCGTTGCGCGAGCTCGATCGACCGGCGCGAAGAAGTCGATGTCGAAGCCGTCGCGAGTCGCTCGGATTTCGCGGATGCCGTTCGGGCGTTCGCCGTTCCCCTTGAGCTTCACGATGCTGCCGGTGTTCTGTCCTCCGGCCCAGCCGCTGTCGGCGATGCTGCCGATGTAGAGTTCTCCCTTCGGACTTACACCACAGCACAGCGGCCCTTCAAAGTTGGGAACTGTCTTCTGTCGCGGAGCCGCCGGCTTGCCGCCGCTGACTTCGATCGCGTTCGTCGCTCCCAACGGCGGCCCCGATCGGTCAAGCCCCCGCACCAGTTCGTCGTCGGTCAGCGAGAACGGATAGACCGCCCCCTGCATCACGTCGCCGACGCGCTGCGTCGTGAAGCGGATCAGGAACCGGCCGTTGTATTCGCAGCCGATGCCGTGCCCTTTCAGATCGGGATAGCCCTCGTTGCCGGTCAGGAAGCACAGCCCGTTGACGCTGCGAGTCCACGGATGCGGAATCTGAATCGCCGCCTTCGTCTCCGGCGCGTCCTTGTCCTCCTCGTGAGTGCTCGGCACGCCGTAATGCGCCCCCTCGACGAGATAGTTGATCTCATTGAAGCAGTTCTGCACCCCCTGCTGATCCGAGACAAACACTTCGTCCCGCTCGTTGATCGCAATCCCGGTCGGATAACGGAAGGCATGACCGATGGGAGTCAGTGCCGGCGAAGTGGAATCCTCCTGAGACCGATTCGGATCGGAGCGGAGCACCTTGCCACGCCATTTTGATTTCGCTGCGGGACGATTCTTGTCCGTATAATCGCTTCCAAGTCCGAAGAACATTCGACCTTTGGAATCGCTTACGACGCTGCAAGTCCAATCGTGATAGTCGTCCACATAACCCCAGCCAGACGCCAAGACCGATCGCGCTAACAGTTCATTCGGATTTGCCTTGCGCTTGTGTGCTTCGATGGACTTCACAAAATCAGGATGTGGTTTTTCGATACTCTCCAAAGTCCGGTTGAGTTCAGAGACTTCATCGCGTAGCCAAAGCAATTCCGGCTTGTGAGCGACCAACCAACCGTATTTTGTCCAAGCGATTCCATACGGGGCCGCGAGTCCTTCCTCGAAAAGCGTTAGTTGGTCTTCGACACCATCTTGGTTGGAGTCACGAGCCAGCCAAACGTGACCTTTCAAAGTGGTGAATCCCAGCGTTCCATCGTTTCTCCAAGCCATCGCCGTCGGCATGATGGAACTGTCGATTGGCAACTGCTGACCATCGAAACCAGGAACTGACCTGACTTTTTCGATTCCACTTGGGATCGCCGCTTTCGTCGGAAGTGTCACCCGATTGGGTGAAACATCCGTCGCATACAGCAAGCGTAAATGAGCCCAAACATGATCGTCTCGTATTCTTGTGAAGGCCCATTCACGATCAGCCACTGGATCGCCTTTCGCTTGAGCCCAGCCCTGATCGGCCTCCCAAAACCAATCGAGTTCATCCGGCTTTGATTCGCGCCGGCAATAGACGGTCACATCGCGGCGTTTGGCACCCGCAGGACGGGCAATTCCAAGTTCGTAGCCACCACGGAGGTCGTTCCGAGTAACGGTCACCCCTCGTTCCCAACCGCGGTGTTCTTTGAATTTGACACCTTCCAGACGGTCGCCATCGTCGATCGAAAATCTTTGCTGGATGTTGATCCAACGAATTTCGCCATCGACTCGAAATGGGACTTCCAGTTCAAAAATGTCGTTCAGCGTAATGGCGAAGTGATCCGAAATGGCTTCTCTAAATTTGTCATTTGTGGAATACCTCACCAAGCGAGGCGAAACGTCACGGTCGATGACTGGCAGAATCAGTTTTCCATCTGGATCGTCAATCTTCCGCAGCGCGATATCGGATTGCGCAGTGAAGCCCACCCTTAAATTGAGTCCCGCCAGCTCCCACAGCCACCGCTTGCCGACAGTTTGTTGCCGAGCAAAATCTCCAATCGTCCATTGGCGTAGCGAAACGGTGTCGAGATCGAACAAGAACGAATGGCCGTTGCTGAGTCCAACAGCGAACGAACGCGGAACGGTTCCGCCGCCGAGTTCTTTCGGCAACTGAAACACGTCGCGGATGATGCGTGGCCGCTCGCCGGGGTTGACGGCCCAAAGCTGTTCGACGTTGGCGGGGTTGGTTGGGGGTTGGAAGTTGGGGTCGTTGAGCGCTTGCCAGAGGGCGGCGTGTTGTCGCGACAGATTGCCGTCGAGCACTCCGGCGACTGGGCGGTTGTATTGCGGCATCTCGACGCCGGGGATGACTCGCAGCGGCGAGGCGATCCAGCGGAAGAAGAACTCCGGCCGCAGATGTTTCCCCAGCATCTTCAAGTCCGACCCGCGAGCACCCAGCGCGACCTGCTTCGGCTCGTAGTCGCCAATCTTGTGACACGCGATGCAGCTCCAACCGCGCACGCCGGTGAGAGCTTGGCCAGCGAGATGGGCTTCAGCAGAGGGGGACGAGGAGACACGGGGATCGGGAGACACGGTGGTCGTCGTCTTCTCTCCTTGTCCCCCGGTCTCCGCCGGTATCCGATCATGCTCCACCAAGTACCGCGTCAGCATCGCCATCTCATCCGGCGAGTGCTTGAACCTCGGCATCCGCACGCGAAGCCACGGCATGCGGATCGGCTGACGTTCGCCGCGCACGGCGATGCTCAGCGCTTCGTCGAGCAGCTTGTCGCCGACGGAATTCAGCGACGGCGGAACAAGCGCCGGAGCTTGGCCGTTCAAATCCTTGTCCGCCGCTGCGACGACCTTCGCAGTCTGGCCGAGTCCAATGCCTCGGTGTCGCGGATGGCATGCGAAGCAATTCTTTTCTTCGAGCAGCCGTGTGCCGCGCACGAATTGGCTTTCAGGAGACAGCGATCGATCCCAGCGCGACGCGAGAAATGCTCTGATCGCGGCGCGGTCGAGCCCCTTCGGATAGATCGGATGCTGTTGGTTGTCGTTGACCCATTGCTCATCGAGACAACCTTGCGACCAGTCGGTCGGGCGAGACAGGTCGCTTTTTGGCTTCGCGAACTCGGCGAGCTTGGGATCGGTGGCTCGATGACACGCGGCACAACGGTGCTCAACGAACAATCGCCGACCAGCATCGACGGGCGATTCCTTGGTCTCTTCGTCGGGCTTTTCGTTTGCAAGATCTCGCTTTGATCCGACGATTCCAGGTTTGAGGCGAAGATTACCCTGCCGAATGACCGCGCCGTCTCCGTTTGGTTTCAGCGCCATCACGATCAACTGACGTTCTTCCTCGGTCAATGCAAACACCGGCATTCGATGATCGGCGTTGAGCCGCTGCGGATCAGCCAGCCAAGTCGTCAGCCAGGACGCCGAGCGGCGTGAATCGACGTGCGTCAAATCGGGGCCAGCGAACGGCAGGTCGTTTGAGTTGCCGAGTTCGCCGACTCGGTGACACGCGAGGCAGCCGACCGTTCGCAGCAGCAACTCACCGCGCCGTTGCGGAGCGACGACGACCTCGCCCTCTTTCGGAGTCTTGGGTTTGATCGTCTTGGCTTCGTCGAGCTTCGTGCTTTCGGATTGCTTCACAAGAAACGCCGCAAGATGCCGAGCCTGCTCTTCGTTCAATCGGAAGTGCGGCATTCGCCGATCGAGTCCCGTCGCATCGGGCGAGTTGAGCGCGGGGGCGAGCCGCTTCGCGATTTGCTCGCCGGTCATTCCGGCCGTGACACGTTGCAGCGACGGAGCTGCCGGCGCGAGCGAATCCCCTTCGCGAACGTGGCAACGCCCGCATCGAAAGGCCGCGAACTGTCGACGGCCGCGTTCGATGAGCGTGACTTCGGCGGGCGTCTGTTCATGGAACAGTAACTCCGGCGGCAACGGTTCGAGGCCAAACATGTCGGAAGACCAGAAGAGTTTCAGTTGGGCGGTCTTCTCCGTTTTGCGAAACGTCACGACGAGTGGGCGTTCGCCAAATGCCGGAGCGAACTGGTCGCCGCTGATCCACTGCGGTTGCTTCGCCGACCCGCGCAGCACGCGGCGACCATCGAGTTCCACCGACACGTCCCCTTGCACAAAGGCGTGCAGTCGATGCTGTGCCTCCTGCCGGACGAGCAAAAACCCGCGCCACGTCGCCTCAAACCGCTCGGCCGAGACCCGCGCATCCGGAGCCGCCTCGTCCCAAGCAAATGCCACATCCGGATCAATTCGCGTGGCAACCCGCTCCCCCGCGCGATACTCGGCCACCAACCCCGGCCGAAATTCTTCGTCGTCTTCGTCCGGCGGCGCGGCGAATGATTGCGCAACGAGCAGATATCCAACAAAGAGAGAAGTCAGCGACCATCGAGCGGTGTGCATAATCTCGCTCCGCAGCACTCCCAAGCTATCCAAAGTATTCGACGGCGTTGCGGAAGACTCGCATGCCGGCTCCTTCGCCGCGGAGGCCGAGGCGGGTCCAGTGGGGGTGTTGCGTGGCGAACAGGAAGCGTTCGGGGTGCGGCATCAGGCCCAGCACTCGGCCGCTCGGATCGCTCAGCCCGGCGAGGTTCGCCATCGAACCGTTTGGGTTGATCGGGTACGGCAGCAGGTCGGTCTCCTCATCAGCACGACGCGCAAGCGAGTGGTTGCCTGCGGTGCTGTTCGGCCCCGCGCAGGCGCGTCGGGCAGAGGGGACATAGGTCAGCGCGCACTGGCCGTTCTGTCGCCAGCGGTCGAGCGTCGCAGGATCGCGGACAACCAGCTTTCCCTCGCCGTGAGCGATCGGGACGTCGAGTTCGTCGATGCCTCGCAGAAAGACGTTCTTCGTGTTCCCTACTTTCAGACGCACCCACAGCGCGGTGTACTTGCCGTTGTCGTTCCACGTGAGCGTCGCATCGTCGGACTCGTCCGGTTTGGGGGGCCAGGTGGTCGATCCGCCGGGCAGGATGCCGGACTTCAGCAGAACTTGGAATCCGTTGCAGATGCCGAGCATCAAGGTGTCGCGCTGCAAGAATTCGCCAAGCGTCTCGGCCAGATGACTGCGGAGTTGGCTGGCGAAGATGACTCCGGAGCCGATGTCGTCGCCGTAGCTGAACCCGCCGGGAACGCACAGCGCCTGGTAGTTGGCCAGCGACTTCGGGTTTTCCAGAAGCTGGAAGAGATGCACGCGCTGGGCGGTTGCTCCGCACGATTCGAAGGCAAATGCCGTCTCGACATCGCAATTCGTTCCCGGAGCACGCAGCACACAGACGCGAGGAGCAACCATAATTTGGAGTGCGGCGGGTCATCGCCGCTTTAGTTGGACGGACGAGAGAAATTGAAACGGCAACAGAAAGCGGCTTCGCCGCGAATTCAAAGCGAGGCTGACACCCCGCACTCCACAATTACGTCGACTCGGCTTGGGCTTCGATCACGGGGAGGACGTGGGCGTAGCCACGTTTGATAATCACTTGCTTGCGGAGTTCGGTCATGATGTCCGGGTTCTCTTCGAGGAACTGCCGAGCTTTGTCGCGACCTTGGCCGATGCGGGTCTTGCCGTAGTTGAACCAACTGCCGCTCTTCTCGATGAAGCCGTCCTCGGTGGCCATGTCCAGCAGGTCGCCGGAGTAGCTGATGCCGCTGGCGCCGAGCATGTCGAATTCAGCCTCGCGGAACGGCGGCGCGACCTTGTTCTTGACGATCTTGGCCTTCATGCGGATGCCGATCGGCGTTTCGCCATCTTTCAACGTCGCAATGCGGCGGACATCGATGCGGCAGGACGAATAGAACTTGAGCGCTCGGCCGCCGGGAGTTGTCTCCGGGCTGCCGAACATCACGCCGATCTTTTCACGAATCTGGTTGATGAAGATCACGACCGTCTTGGCTTTCGAGATGATGCCGGTCAGCTTGCGCATCGCCTGGCTCATCATGCGCGCTTGCAGACCGACGTGCGAGGCACCCATCTCGCCATCGAGTTCCGACTTCGGAACCAGCGCGGCGACCGAGTCGATCACGATGCAATCCACGGCGTTGGACTTGATGAGCATCTCCGCGATTTGCAGAGCCTCCTCGCCGTGGCTCGGCTGGCTGACGAGCAACTCTTCGAGATTCACGCCCAGCTTCTTGGCCCAGGCGGGATCGAGCGCGTGTTCGGCGTCGATGAACGCGGCGACTCCGCCGCGACGTTGGGCATTAGCGATGACGTGCAGAGCGAGAGTCGTCTTGCCGCTGGATTCCGGGCCGAAGAGTTCGATGATTCGACCGCAGGGAAACCCGAAGCCTCCCATCGCCAAGTCGAGCGACAGTGCGCCGGTCGGGATGCCTGAGATTTTCATGTCCGACACTTTGTCGGACAGCTTCATGATGGTCCCTTTGCCGAACGCTTTCTCGATCTGTCCGAGGGCATTGGTCAGGACGGGATTTTGCTCGGCCGCTTCGTCCGATTTGACAACTTTGACTTTTGCGCTCATCGTCAGGTCCTTCAGGGAACGCTGGGGAATCGGCCGAAGAATAGCGGTTTGCAGGCCCAAAACAATGTCCCCGCCGAATCGAAAGCCGCTCGCGAAAAACTGCAGGCGGTGCTGGACGGCTTGATCGCGGACGACAAAGGAAACGCACCCGCCAAGAAGAAAAAGAAGAACAAAGCGTGATTGCGGACGCTATTTCTCGATGTGAAACTCCAGCGTGACGACCGCTTTGACTTTCTTCTCGATTGTCGATGTGTCGTACTCGCCGCCGTCGGAGACGTCCGTCGAATCCACCGGCGTGATCTGGAAGACTCCTTGCGATGCCGAGTTCAATGCGCCGACCTTACCTCGGCTGTTTTCGGCCAGTGCTGTCGCCCGCTCGTAAGCGTTCTTGGTTGCGCTGCCGAGCAGTTCCAGTTTGAGCGCCTCCAGCCCGGAGAAGATGAACTGCGGCAGATGGCTCTGAATCTCGATGCCCTCCTGGATGAGTTCGGTGATGCTCTTCGAGACGGTTCCGATCAACCGCACGTCCTTCGATTTGACCACGACCCACTGACTCAGCATATAACCGAAGACATCATTGGTGGTGTGCCCCCGCTCGTCCTGTTTGAACACCGTCTGCGTTGTCAGGGCCGAGTAGGTGCATTCGTCATCGGGAATTTTGGCGTCGCTCAAGAACTTCTTGACGATGCCGCGCTGCTTTTCCAGTTCGGCGTAACCCTCTTTGAGCGTCGTCGAACGTACGGTCCACGTGGCTGTCCAGTTGGCCGAGTCCGACATGATGACCTTGTCGGCCATCCCTTTGACTTTGATCGTGTTCTGATGCTTGAAGCTGACGATCGCCGACGACATCAGATGAGCCGAATATGTGAACCCCAAAGCCAGCGTGGCTCCCAAAAGGAACATCGCCAGGCGACTGCCGGAAATGCTCGAAACGTACTGATTCATGCTTATCCCTCCGTGGATCGGCACGATCATCGTGGCCGATGCGATTTTGGAGTTCTAATGCACTTGCGAACTTCAAGGGAGACGAGTTTTGCAGACGTTTCGGCTGCCTTGGATCGCGAGACTTGACCGTCTGATTGCGCGACACCCAAGATGAGGTGGCGTGAAATTCGACCTCTCAATCGGAGCTTGTCATGATCCATCGGTGGTTGTCCTGGGGATTGTTGACCGTGATTACCGTGTTGGCGTCGGGCTGCGAACAACCTCCCCCGCTTAACGCTCCGCTGCCGGAAATGCCGCCTTCGCCTTCTCCGATTTCAGGCAGCACCACAGTGGCTCCCTCTGAAGAATCGAAGCCCGAATCTACCTCCTCTCGCAAAGAGTCCGACATGAATTCCTCCGCTCGCGCCGTCCGTGAAAAACTCGATGCCGAAATCGATGGCAAACAACTCGAACAATTCGTCCTCACGAACAAGAACGGCTTACGAGCCGTCGTGCTCAACTGGGGAGCGACGCTTGCTTCGCTCGAGACGCCAGACAAGAACGGAAAGCTCGACAACATCGTCTGCGGGTTCTCGCCCGACAACGCGAACTTCCTGAAAAACCCGCCGTACTTCGGAGTCACCTGTGGTCGTTACGGCAATCGGATTGCCAAAGGCAAATTCACGCTCGACGGGACCGAGTACACGCTCGCTACGAACAACGGCAACAAGCATCACCTGCACGGCGGCGTGAAGGCGTTCGACAAATACGTCTGGGACGCCGAACCGGCGTCCGGCGACAACTGGTCCGGAGTGAAGCTGACACTCGTCAGTCCCGATGGCGATGAAGGCTATCCCGGCACGCTCACGTCGATCGTGACCTACAAACTGACCGACAAGAACGAACTCCGCATCGAATACTCCGCGACGACCGACAAGGCCACGCCGCTCAATCTCACGAATCATGCCTACTGGAATTTGAAAGGCGCGCGTGCTGAAAGCGGAACGGTGCTCGATCACATCATGCACTTGAACTGCGACAAGTACGTTGCCGTTGATGCCGATTCGATCCCCACCGGCACGCTCACCGCCGTCATAGACGACGCCCCGATGGACTTCACGAAGGCCAAGCCGATCGGCCAAGACCTCGGCAAGCTGACGAACGACCCGCAAGGCTACGATCACTGCTGGGTCATCAACGGCGGCGGCGATGCGACGAAGGCCCCGGTGCTCGCCGCCGAGGTCCGCGAACCCGCGACCGGCCGCGTGATGCGAGTCCTCACGACCGAACCCGGCGTGCAGTTCTACACCGGCAACTATCTCCCCGGCACACCCGACGTGAACAACTTCGCCAAGCACGGCGGCTTCTGCCTGGAAACCCAAAAGTTCCCGGACTCACCGAACCAACCGTCGTTCCCGTCCAGCATCCTCAAGCCCGGCGAAACCTATCGCCAGGTGACCGTGCATGAGTTCGCGGTGGAGTAACTACGGAGATTCAGATGTTTACCAAGCAAGATGACCAATTTGCTGAAATAGCGTTAGATCCGGAACGCCGTCGTGCAGCGATTGCGGATTTGTCTCGGCAACGCACCCTCTTCTTCTGGTTGGCGATGTTCATGTTTGCCTTGGGACTTCTCGAGAATGAAGTTGGCAAACAGTTCACAAGACCGGTGGGAACTTCGTTCTTGTGCCTATTCGTCGTCTGGATCTGCGGCAAAAAGGAATCCGAATTGCGATTGCTGAAAGTCATCGAACGGCGGGAAAAGGCGAATGACAGCGCGGTCGAGTCTCGCGCGTGGGGCGAATCAGTCGGCTGAAGCCGACTGATTCGGGCAGAAGTCAATCGATTCGGAAAGCAACCGACATGCGGCAATCTCGAACCATCGCGCTGCTCATTGTCGCCAGTGGCCTCTTGATTGCTGTCGCCATTTGTCTTTCACCGGCTGCAGCCGATGAGCCGCTCACCGAACCGCCGATCACGGAGTCAGATCGTGGGCATTGGGCGTTTCAACCGCTCAATCGGCCGGTGCCTCCGAGCGTGCAGAATGCCGACTGGTGTCGCACGGCGATTGATCGGTTCATTTTGGCTCGGCTGGAAAAAGAAAAGCTGGGTCCGGCGGGGGAGGCGGATCGAGCGACGCTGTTGCGGAGGCTCTGCTTTGATCTGACGGGGTTGCCACCGAGCATTGAGCTTCAGAACGAGGTCTTTACGGACGAGTCCCCCGATTGGTACGAGCGGTTGGTGGATCGGCTGCTGGCGTCGCCGAGTTACGGGGAGCGGTGGGCTCAGCATTGGTTGGATGTCGCTCGCTTCGCGGAGACCGACGGGTTCGAGCACGATCATGTGCGGCCGAATGCGTGGCGGTTTCGGGATTGGGTGATCGACGCTCACAACCGCGACCTGCCGCTCAATGAGTTCATCGCGTTGCAGTTGGCCGGCGACGAACTGCGGCCCGGTGACGACTCCGCGCTCGTCGCGACGGGGTTCTTGTTCTGCGGGCCCGACATGCCCGACATCAACCTGCAAGACGAGCGGCGGCACACGTTTCTCAACGACATGACCGGTACCGTCGGCTCGGTATTCCTCGGCTTGCAGATGGGCTGCGCGGCGTGCCACGACCACAAATACGACCCCATCAGCCAAGCTGACTTTTATCGTTTGCGAGCCTGTTTCGAGGTCGAACCGTTGTTCGACACGCACCCGCAACTCGGCCAAGTGATGCGTGAGAAGACCGCAAAGATTCCAACCAGCCGCTTGATGGAACGCGGAGACTTCCGCCGCCCCGGCCCGATCGTGCAAGCCGCGTTTCCGCGCATCGCCAACGTGTCCGGCATTTCAATCACCGCGCCGACTGATGACGCGAAATCGAGCGGCCGCCGCACGTCGCTTGCGACTTGGCTGACGCGCGCGGACAACCCGCTCGCGACGCGCGTGCTGGTCAATCGCATCTGGCAAGGGCATTTCGGCACCGGACTCGTCTCCTCGTCGAGCGACTTCGGCGTGATGGGGACATCGCCGACCCACGAAGAATTGCTCGACTGGTTGGCGACGGAATTGCCGCGCCTCGATTGGAGCCGCAAGCGGCTGCATCGGTTGATCGTGATGTCGAGCGTGTATCGGCAGGCGTCACTCGATGTAGCGGAACTCGCCAGAGTTCAGACCGATGGTTCAAAGAAACGAGAACTGAACTCTGGCGAGTTCAGCTACGCTCGCAGGTTGTCTCTTCTTGCCTCCTTCCCGCGAAGAAGGCTCGACGGAGAAGCAATTCGCGACGCACTGTTCGCAGCGAGCGGAGAACTGAATCGCCAACCGGGTGGTCCAGGTTTCAGGCCACCGCTGCCCGACGAACTCGTGCGAACGTTGCTCAAGAGCCAATGGCCGGTGACGCCGGAAGTCGAGCAGCATCGGCGGCGCAGCGTGTACTTGTTTGCGAGACGCAATCTGCGGTACCCGATCTTCGAGGCATTCGACAAACCGGACAGCAACGCGAGCTGTCCGCGCCGCAATGTTTCGACGATCGCTCCGCAAGCGTTGCTGCTGCTCAATGCCGACGATTCGGTCGTCGCCGCGAAGCGACTCGCCGAAAAGATCGAGCGGCAAACCAGCACCGACCGCGGTGCGGCGATCGAGCTGGCTTATCGGCACATTCTCAATCGAAAGCCGACGGCTGACGATGTTCGGGACGCCCAACAGTTTCTAACCTCCGACTCCGCGCTGGCCGATCTGTGCCTCGCGTTGTTCAACCTCAACGAGTTCGTGTACGTCGATTAACCGAAGGATGCCATGTACGACCGCCAGAAATTGATTGACCTGTTTCACAAGCGTGCCCTCAAGTTCGGCGACTTCACGCTCGCCAGCGGCAAGAAGTCGAGCTACTACCTCGACGGTAAACAGATCACGCTCCACTCGGAAGGACTGCGGCTGGTCAGCGAAGGATTGCTCGACCTGCTGGCCGACGTGCAATTCGATGCGATCGGCGGCATGTCGATCGGAGCCGACCCGATTGTTGGCGGAGTGCTCGTCGCCGCGGCCGCGCGCAGTCGCGACCTGTGCGGGTTCCTGGTTCGCAAAGAGCCGAAAGGTCACGGCACGAACAAGTACGTCGAAGGCCCGGTCCTCCCGGGCATGAAAGTGGTCATCATCGACGACGTGGTGACAACCGGCGGCAGCGCGCTGCAATCGGTCGATCGCATCGTCGAATTCGGCTGCGAGGTTGTCCAAGTCGTCGGCATCATCGATCGCATGGAAGGGGGAGCCAAAAACTTCGCCGAACGTCGCTTGCCGTTCCGCTCGCTGCTGTCGATCACCGATTTCGGGATTCAGCCGCCGATGTAGCCGTTTTTGGAGTGCGGTACGGACAGACCTTACTCCAAAGCGGGTTGCCTCATTATTTCGCGGTCATGTTCGCCGCTTTTTGAACTCGTTGATCAGTCCGTTCGTGCTGCTGTCGTGAGTCGTGACCGGCTCGGAACCGTGCAGTTCCGGCAGGATGACTTTCGCGAGTTGCTTGCCGAGTTCGACGCCCCATTGGTCGAACGAGTTGATGTTCCAGAGGATCCCCTGCGTGAAGATCTTGTGCTCGTACATCGCAATCAGGCTGCCGAGCGTGCGCGGCGTGAGCTTCTGAAACAAGAT
The DNA here is from genome assembly GCA_016872645.1 of Planctomycetota bacterium. Taxonomy (GTDB): domain Bacteria; phylum Planctomycetota; class Planctomycetia; order Planctomycetales; family Planctomycetaceae; genus SXKJ01. Next base: position 13,407 of record VGZH01000064.1, read on the forward strand.
CGAATTCGTCGGGCGATTGCCGCTGAAGACTTTGTGCGGGACGAGAGCTTCAATCTGCTCGTCGGTCAGCTTCGGTTCCTTCTGAGCCTTCAATTCCTCACGCACTTCGTCGGCCGTCTTACCACGCATCAGGGCTTCGGTCTGAGCAAAAAAGTTCGACAGCAGAATCTCGTGATGATCGCCCAGCGGATTATGCGATTCGACCGGCGCGACAAAGTCACAGGGGATCAGTTTCGTTCCTTGATGGATCAGTTGGTAGAAGGCGTGCTGGCCGTTGGTGCCCGGTTCGCCCCAGATGACCGGGCCGGTGGACCAGCGAACCGGCTGGCCGTCGCGCGTGACGCTCTTGCCGTTCGATTCCATGTCCCCTTGCTGGAAGTACGCGGCGAAGCGGTGCAGGTATTGGTCGTACGGCAGAATCGCGTGGGAGTCGGCTCCCCAAAAGTTGTTGTACCAGACCCCCAACAGGCCGAGCGTCGCGGGGAGGTTTTCTTCCAGCGGTGCGGATCGGAAGTGCTCGTCCATCGCGTGTGCACCGGCGAGCAACTCCTCGAAGTTGTCCATGCCGATGCTCAGCGCGATCGACAGGCCGATCGCGCTCCACAGCGAGTATCGGCCGCCGACCCAGTCCCAGAACTCGAACATGTTGTGCTTATCGATCCCGAAAGCCTCCACCGCCTTCGTGTTGGTCGAAAGAGCGACGAAGTGCTTCGCGACGTGAGTCGTGTCGCCCGCCGCTTTCAGGAACCAGTCCTTCGCCGAGTTCGCGTTGGTCATCGTCTCCTGCGTCGTGAACGTCTTCGAGGCGATGATGAAGAGCGACGTTTCGGGGTTGAGCTGCCGCAGCGTTTCGGCGATGTGTGTGCCGTCCACGTTCGAGACGAAATGCAGTTTGAGATCCCGCTTGCTGTACGGCTTCAGAGCTTCCGTGACCATCACTGGGCCGAGGTCGCTGCCGCCGATGCCGAGGTTAACGATGTCGGTGATCGGCTTGTCGCTGAAGCCGCGCCACACGCCGGAACGTATCGCGTCCGAGCATTCGCGCATGCGCTTGAGCACGGTGTTGACGCCGGGCATCACGTCTTGGCCATCGACGAGGATCGGCCGGTTCGAGCGGTTCCGCAACGCGATGTGCAGCACCGCTCGGTCCTCGGTGCAGTTGATCCGCTTGCCGGAGAACATCTTCTCGATCCAGCCCGGCAGATCGGCTTGCATGGCCAACTCGTGCAGCAACTTCATCGTCGGCTTCTTGACGCGATTCTTCGAGAAGTCGAGCAGAATGTCCTCGAATCGCAGCGAGAATTTCTTGAACCGGTCGTCGTCCTTACGAAACAGCTTGGCCATGTGCAGCGAAGCCAGTTCGGTTTGATGAGCCTTCAAAGCCTTCCAGGCAGGCAGAGCGGTCGGTCGCGGCATGACGATGTCCTTGTGCGTGGTGAATCCAGCGGGCGGGACATAGCGTAGCGCGGCGATTTGCAACTTGGGAGCGTCCCCGATCAGGCGGACGTCGGCGCGGTGGCTCGCAGCACTTTTTCGAGTGATGCGGGCTCGCCCGGCACGAAGCAGAGGTAGACCGCGCCGTGCTCGGACCAACCGGCAACGCTCACCGGTTTGCCGTCGCGTTGCGTATAGCGGAACCACGTCGGTCTCACGAGCAGCGGCGGCGGTGGATCTGCGACGTCGATTTGCCTCGTGACCAGCAGGACTCCAGCAACCGGTTGCTTTGCCGTGGACCGGTACTCGAACGCGATCCAAACAAAAGCGCCGCTCGCATTCGCGGGGCTGAAGAAGCAGGGTACTTCGACAATTTTCAATCCCCTTGTCGTCAGCCATGTCGCGGGCAGCTTTGGAAATTGAGCAGAGCCTTCCATCTTGTCCAGCCCAGTCGAAATCAAAGGGGTCTGATCGCAAAGTGCCTGCATCGAGGCTCGCTGCGGATGCGTCCGTTGCCACAGCCATGAGCTACCGGCCACGCTGACGAGCAGCATCGCGGCGACCGAAATCCACCAAGCACGCCGATGCAGATCGGACCTGATGTGCTTTGTATCGGACACGCAACCGCTCGCAGTGTCTGCCATCGTCTGTGCCAATAATTGTTCGCGCAGTCCCACTGGGATCGGGACGGCTTGCATCACCGTCTCGATGCGTTGGTCGGCCGCGCGTCGCTCTTCAAACTTCAGCCAGCACGCGGAGCAGTCTTGTAGATGCTCGCGCGCAGCGAACAGGTCCGCATCAACGGTCTCTTCCGGCAGCGGATTGAGCCAGGCGGCGTCGAGCCGTTCGAGGGCGATCTCACAGGTCAGCGGTTTGAAGTGAGGTGCAGTCATGGCAATTGGTGGGCGAGTGGTTTGGTCGGTTGTTTTGTTTCGGCGTCACGGCACAGACGGCGGCGAAGATGTTCTTTGCCGCGTGAGAGACGGCTCATCACCGTCCCCAGCGGAATCGACAGTTCGGCGGCGATGTCTTGGTAGCTCAGTTCGTGGAAGTAAAAGAGGACCAGTGGAAACCGAAACTCGTCCGGCAAGTCGTCGAGCGCGGCTTGCAGCTCTTCCGAATCGAAGGGGTCCAACTTGTGCGTCGAGCAACTTGGTTCGGGAAGTGAGTCCAACCGCACCGAGTGTTTGGCCGCTCGGCTGCGATTTCGGAAGAAGTGGTGCCGCAGGATTGCCAGCAGCCACGACTTCGCACTCTCGGTCTGCCGAAGCTGTTCCAGCTTCTGCTGCGCCGTCAGGAACGTCTGCTGAGTCAGGTCTTCCGCATCGGCAACCGAGCCGCTCAAACGAAACGACACCCGGTACAGCAGCTCATAATGCTGTCCGATCAGCTCGGCCACACGCTGTTGACGCTCAAAAGAGTCCATGACGGTGCGGGAGAAAGAGTCGTGTCCACCAAGCTTATTCCCGACCCTGACGAGAATTCGGGAAAAAGTAACAAAGTCGAAAGGGGATTGCGCGGTGCTGGTCGCTAACGGTCGGAAAACAGCACCGTTATCATCCCCGCCCCTCGCTCCGTAGGATGGACACCCTATCCCATCCTGGTCGGGCAAGAGTGCCCAACCTACGACAGATTTCAAAGGCAGACCGATGAAGATTCATGAGTACCAAGGTAAGCAATTGTTCGCGAAGGCGGGAGTCGCCACACCCAAGGGGATCGTTGCCCGCACACCCGATGAAGCCGCCGCCGCGTTCACGCAACTGGGTGGCCCGATCGCCGTGGTGAAGTCTCAAATCCACGCCGGTGGCCGGGGCAAAGGACGATTCAAAGAGCATCCCGATCAACCGGGCGTAAAGGTCGTGAAGTCGGCCGACGAGGCTCGTGATCACGCGAAGCGGATGCTCGGCAACACGCTGGTCACGATTCAGACCGGTCCCGAAGGAAAGCAGGTCAATACGATCTACGTCGAAGGCGGACTGAACATCGCTCGCGAGCTGTACCTCGGTGTGGTCGTCGATCGCGAAGCGGGGTCGCCGGTCGTCATCATGTCCTCCGAAGGGGGCGTCGAGATCGAACACGTCGCGAAGGTCTCGCCGGAAAAAATCCTCAAGGAATCCTTCCACGCCGGCTACGGCCTGCAGCCGTATCAAGCTCGGCGACTGGCCTATCAACTGGGACTTAACGGCGCGGCAGTGACGAGTGCTCAGACCTTCCTGCCGAAGTTCTGCAAATTCTTCGTTGATAACGATTGCAGCATGGCCGAAGTCAATCCGCTGGTCGTCACCGCTGAGGGGGAGTTGGTCGCCCTCGATGCGAAAGTGACGTTCGATGACAACGCCATGTTCCGGCACAAAGACTTCGCCGAACTCCGAGACCTCAGTGAAGAAAACGAATTTGAAGTCCGCGCCGGCAACGCGGGGCTGAGTTACGTCAAACTTGACGGCAACATCGGTTGCCTCGTCAACGGAGCCGGCCTCGCGATGAGCACGATGGACCTCATCAAGCTGCACGGCGGTGAGCCAGCCAACTTCCTTGACGTCGGCGGCGGGGCCAATGTCCAACAAGTCACCGAAGCATTCAGCATCATCCTCGCCGACAAGCACGTGAAAGCAGTGCTGGTCAACATCTTCGGCGGCATCATGAAGTGCGACACGATTGTGACCGCGCTGCTGTCCGCCTACGACACCGTCGGCTTCACCGTCCCGCTGGTCGTGCGGCTCGAAGGGACGAATGTCGAAATCGCCCGCAAGATGCTCGCCGACAGTGGCCGCAAAATCATCGCCGCCACCGACCTGACCGACGCCGCTCAAAAAGTCGTCGCCACACTGAAGGCCTAGTTATTCGCCTTCCCTAAACCCCGACCCCTAACCACTGAACCCTACCACCATGTCCATCCTCGTTGACAAAAACACGCGCGTTATCTGCCAAGGCATCACGGGCAAGACTGGCCTCTTCCATTCGCAGCAGTGCCGAGCCTACGGTACTCCGTTCTTCGGCGGCGTCACTCCCGGCAAGGGAGGCACGGAAGTCGATGGCTTTCCGGTCTTCGACTCGGTCGATGAGGCCGTGCGCAAGACAGGAGCGAATTGCTCGCTGATCTTCGTCCCGCCGGGAGGCTGCGGTGACGCGATCCTCGAAGCCGCAGCCGCCGGCATCACGTTGATCGTCGCGATCACCGAAGGCGTGCCGGTGCTCGACATGGTTCGCACCGCCGATGTTCTCGCCACGAAATTTCCCAAGAGCCGCCTGATTGGCCCGAACTGCCCCGGCATCATTACTCCCGGCATCGCCAAGATCGGGATCATGCCCGGCTACATTCACAAGCCCGGCCCGGTGGGGCTCGTCAGCAAGAGCGGCACACTGACTTACGAAGCCGCCTGGCAGCTCGGCAACGTCGGACTCGGTCAATCGACCGCCATCGGCATCGGCGGCGATCCGATCATCGGCACTAACTTCATCGACGCACTGACGCTCTTTGAGGCCGACCCGCAAACCGAAGCGATGCTGATGATCGGCGAGATCGGCGGCAACGCGGAAATCAAAGCCGCCGAGTTCATCAAGGCGAGTATCAAGAAGCCGGTTGCCGCCTTCATCGCCGGCCAGACCGCTCCCCCCGGCAAACGTATGGGTCACGCCGGAGCCATCATTTCCGGAGGCAGCGGCACGGCTGAGGAAAAGATCGCGGCGCTCGAAGCGGCCGGAGTCGTCGTCAGCCGCAGCCCCGCCGACATGGGCAAGGCACTTGTCGAAGCGATCGCTCAGAAAAAGTCCAAGTGATTCCTGGGACTGCGGGAGCAGACTGCTGCAGTCCCTTAACATGAGTCAGTCAAAGAGAATCAAGTGATGTCCATTAAGCGTCTATTCGCGAGTCACTAATTGCTGCTGGCCGGTGCGGCCATGGTGCGAACTGCCAGGGCGAGACGAAGGGTGATACGGCGACACATCCTGGGTGGTTCTCCGGGCAAGGTCATGTGCTCACAACGAAGGTTCACGTAAGCCGCTCCTCGTTTAGACCGGCCACTCTTCTTTGCGTGCGTGACAGGCGGCGGGGAATGGTTCAGCGTCTTACTTTGCAGGTTCTCCTTGGGCATGGATCGCCTGCTTCTCGAGTTTCAGGTTCTTTTGCAGGGTGTCGATCGGAAACTTTTGCACCGCGACCTCCTACTGGGCCGTCAGGCGGGTAGCGATCCCGGTGGCCCGCCCGTCCATCATCCAAGTGGACTCCATCCGATAGGCACAGAAGGCCACGTGCGAGAACGAGGCGTTCACCGGCACTAGCAGGGTGTCGCCCTCCCCGACCCGCGGCGCGATCGCCTGGTAGGGGACTTCAGATCCTCCCCATTCACCCAGAGCCGTCTTTCATTCGTGAACTCTTCGACGCTGACCGGCAAGCCTCTCGTCGCTACGAATCTAATTCAGAAACATCACCCATTTGGCTCAACGAGTTCGACGTCCTCTGGCAATCTAGAAACATGAAGCAACTCTCCAGGAAATCAGCATGCCTCAGCCTTTTTGTGAAAATGGGAGGTTTCGGTTGATCGGGATTGGGGGTTGTTGCCCGCAAAAACTCAGCAACTGGTCGCCTCGGCGTAACCAGCAAAGTTCCCCCAATTTACCTGATGCGGTCGGTCGGACTTGTCCGATCAAAGGTGGTGAAGGTGCGGGGGCATCGTCATCGACTCTGAAGGAATGCTCATGCCGAGCCGTCTCTGGTTACGCTTGATCGTCGCCTTGTGCGGCATCTTAAGTGCCTTTTTGGGCACGGCGACCTCGGCGTTTCAGTTTCCGCCGCCCAGCGACGACCTCGACACGCGGCAGATCCATCACCCGGATGCGTGGGTTGGCGATGGCTTTAAAGCCAGCGGAAGCATCAATCAGTCGCCGGCGGAATTCGGTCCGGCTCACGGAATGTCGCAGCGATCATTTGATGGTTACCCGGCCAGCGGTGAGAGCTTCCCCGTGATGACGGCAGGTTCGTTGCCCGGTGGACGCAGTCCCGACGGAATAAACGGCAGCGGAATGCGTCCTCCGGTAAATCAAGTTCCCTCGATCGCCAACAATCTTCTGTTCGGCGGGAACGAAGAGTCTCCATTCGGATCGAATGGCCCGAACGATTCGAATCCGTTCAGTCAGAATGGTGCGATGCCGTCGAGGTCAAATTCAGCGGGACAAAACTCGGTCGCGAATGGGAATCGATCCGGGACTCTCCGTGGGCTGCAGCCGCAGACGACGGGCGCACCGCGCGTGAAGCCGAAGATGTCGTGGGCGGTCGATACAGCCCAGCAACCTTTCGTGGGGTTGGTGGGACAGGTCGCTCGGCCCGGTGTTTATGAAATCGAACGACGAGGTACCTTGCTGGGTGACTTGTTGCAGGCCATTGGCGGATTGGCCAAGGATGCCTCTGGGCAATTCCGGGTTATTCGCAATGGTCGTCCGGAACTGACGACTTCGTATTCCGGTGCCGCTGAGTTTGAGCTGATGGCGGGGGACATGATCATCGCCGATATGCAACCCGCTCAAATTAGTCAACGTGCCATGAACGCGAAGCAGGCATCCGCCGATGCCGTCCAAATCGGCTTTGTGAACTTGATCGATCGGCCAGTCGTCCTGAAGTTGAAAGTGGAGCACGCATCTGTCTACGAGATCCTGTCGATCATGCGTCAAGATCAGAAGCTGGCCTCGCAAATCAAGATCGTCGTTCCATTGAGTCAACGTGGCCAAAGTCAACCGCAGCTCGACACAGTCCTGGCCTCCGAGACGGTACTGATCTTCCCGCCATCTTCCGTGAAGACCGAACGGATCGCATTGCTGCCCGAACCCTTCAAGCTCAAACGTGAGTCTGACACGAAGCGTTCGTCCGGCGAAGCAGTACAGCCGTACGCGCCGCATGAAAACATCTCACCGGCTGGGAATCGAGCACCGCGCTCTCAGCCGGGGGTAGAAGACAACGGGACGGATTCCGCGCCGCTGCCACCAGATGCCCAGCCCATCTCTCGACCGAGTGTCGAAGTGTTGCCGGATGTCTCGGAGGTTCCGTCTCCACCCGTTGAGGACATCGCCAGCTCAAGGGGAGCCAGCGGAGTTCGCGGAGCAGCGGGTCGACCGGAAAACATTTCGGATGGGACCGGTCGTATTTCCAACGCGTTTCCAGCGCCACCAGCCGAAGGATCGACGCTATCACCGCGCGACTTACCGCCGACTGACGTGGCAATCGACAACGACAACGCGCCGATTCCGGATTTCGCCGATTCGCAGTCGCTCGATGACGGCAACCGCTCCGCCGAACCCTCATTGCTCAACGCCAAAGGCCAAAAACGTCCAATCCTGCTCGCGAAGGAAGGTGCGACGAACAACGCAATATTGACGGCTAGCGAACTCGACGAGGTGGCGTCAGCCGCCGACAAAGCCGGCTCAAACTGGTCGATCTGGCCTCCGATCCTGACGGCGGGATTTGGACTGCTGGCACTGATCGGGTTCAGTCTTTCGTTGCGTCACCGTACGAAATCGACGCCTCAGATTTCACCAGTCGTAACGACTCAGCCGGCAACTCCAGCGATCCACAATTCAGAATCTCTTTCGCGACGCCAGTTGCTCGACGAAATCATTGACGACCGACTGCCGTTGACGGAGGAACGAGTACCGTTCGCGTCACCGATGCAATTTCACGGCCGGCCACAACCGCCCAAGACGATCCGAATGGACCAAAAGCATTCGTTGCCAAGGCCGCATTCGCTGGGCACGACAGAAGTCAATGATCAGAGGTCAGAGGTCAGGCAACCGTCGCAGGGGTTGTCGAGTCCAGAGACCGCCGCCGCTTCTCGAACTTCGACGACGGTCACACAGAAGATTCGCATTGATCGAACTGGAACCAAGTCGGGTGCCCCCGTGATTTCGAAGACATCATCCCATCAAACGACCGCTGCCGGGCCGCTCGATCGCGCTTTGTCCGCAGTCCAAAACCGTGAGGAGCGCGGCGTATGAGCGTGGGGTTAGACATCGGCACTTCTCAATTTCGCTGCTTGCGTTGTCGCGATGCGCAGTTGGTGGGCCGTTCCGCGAAGGCTCAGTTTACCGCGGTGCCAGACGCGTCGGAGTACCGAGCGTTGTTGGCGGCGGGACAGATACCGTTTGCTGTTTGTGACGGGGCGTTGACCATCCTGGGTGACAACGCCGCCGAGTATTCGAACCTGTTTCACGTTCGTCCGCAGTCCCTGCTTCCTCAGGGGCGACTGCCGACGAACGACCCCGTAGCCCGACAATCGTTGGCCGCATTGGTCGACGCGTTGCTCGGCGAGCCAGATCAGTCGGGAGAGATGTGTGGTGTTACTCTTCCGGGAGGCGAATCGTTCCAGTCGCTGGCCACTAGCAGCGAACTGGAATTTTTCTCTCGGCTGATCCGGCTACGGGGCTTCTTTCCACAAGTCTTGTCCGCTGGTATGGCGGCGGTGTTGGCCGAGTTGTCTCGGTACGGCTTCACCGGCCTGGGCCTCTCGTTTGGAGCGGCCACCAGCGAGTTGGTCGTCGCGCATCGCGGCATCGAACTGCTGATGTGCTCGATTCCCAAGGGCGGCGATTGGCTCGACGAGCAACTTGCCCAAAAGTTCGGCGACATGATTCGCGACGATGCGGGTGAGCCGATTCGAGATCTCGCGAAGGCGGAGGAGCGACGACGTTCGGCGGAACGACTGCTCAGCCCGGCGAACGACGATACCGACCGCTACCTCGCAAGCCTGCATCGAGACCTGATTTACTCGCTGATCCGCAGTGCAACATTCGCTCTGGCAAGCCATCCGCAAGCCATCGAGATTCCGCAACCGCTTCCAGTCGTCGTTGTCGGTGGCGTGTCACGCATCGCAGGCTTCGAGGAACTGCTGCGGGAGTCCTTCGAGCTGGCTCGATTTCCGCTGGTGATCCGCGAGGTTCGATTCTCAACACGGCATGATTTCACCGTCGCACGTGGATGCTTGATCCACGCACAACTGGAAAGCGAAATTCGCCAGCACCAACTCACACGCGCGGCGTGAGTGGCGGACCTACTTCAGCGACCAGCCATCGGACAACACACCATCCTTCGGCACAACGATGATGCCGTCGCGGACATAAACACCCTTCACGTCGCAATTCGGTTCGAGTCCTGGGTGACTCTGAATGCGGACCTTCCGGCCGATCGCGCAGTTCTTGTCGGCGATGACTCCCTCCAAAACGCTGTCAGCACCGATGCCGAGATTCGGACGCCCGGCGCGAGCATTCGCGGATCGCTGTGCGTCCGAGTCGTAGAGGTCGGCACCCATCAGAATCGAGTTGCGAATCGTCACGTTCTGCCCGATGTGGCAACGCAAGCCGATCACGCTGTTCTCGATGACCGCCCCTTTCTCGATCACGCAACCGTCCGAAATCAGACTGTTCGAAACCGTCGCGCCTTCGATACGAGTCGAAGGGAGATGGCGTGCTCGAGAATAAACCGGAGCCTCTTCATCCGCAAAGTTGAACGGCGGCGATGACGACGCGATCGCCAAGTTCGCGTCGTAGAAACTGCGAATCGTGCCGACGTCCTCCCAGTAGCCGTCGAACAGGTGGCACTGCACACGCCGCGCGCGAATCGACAGCGGAAAAACTTCTTTACCGAAGTCCTGATAGTTGTTCTTCGAAAGAACTTCGACCAGCCAGTCCCGGTTGAAAAGATAAATGCCCATGCTGGCGAGACACTCGCGACCCTTGCAGGGAATCCCCTGAGCATCGAACCACGACGGTTCCGTTCGCACGAGATTCAGTTCGTCGTCCGTTGTCGGCTTCTCCAAAAAACCTTCGACTCGCCCAGTGCTGTCGATCCGCATGACGCCCAGGGCGGAAGCCGCTTCGCGATGCACCGGCAACGTGGCGATCGTCGCGTCCGCTCGCGAATCAACGTGAGTTCGCAACATCTGCTGGTAGTTCATCCGGTAAATCTGGTCTCCCGACACAACCAGCACATGCTCGATGCCTGGCTGTTCAAGATACCGCAACTGTTTCCGCACAGCATCGGCGGTCCCCTGATACCATGACTCCCCGTCATTGGTTTGCTGAGCGGCGAGGATCTCGACGAACCCGCCTCCGAAACGGTCAAAGGCATACGTCTGCCGGATGTGTCGATGCAAACTGACCGAGTTGAACTGGGTCAGCAAATAAATCTGATTGATGCCGCTGTTGATGCAATTCGAGATCGGAATGTCGATCAGCCGAAACTTACCGCCCAGCGGCACTGCCGGTTTTGAGCGAAACTCGGTCAGAGGAAACAGGCGCGTTCCTTTGCCTCCTCCCAGAATGATGCAGACCATCCTCTTCGTCATATTGTAGAACTTTCGAAGTCGGAGAGGTCACTGAGTGCAATGCCTGCACGATTCGCCCGGCACTCGCATCAGACCGAGGCCGCAATTGCGAGCGGATTCTAAGGAGGCTGCAAATTCCCTTGCCACCAACCACGTGAAGTTCACAGAAATCACACCAGCTTGACGAGCGACTCGGTTCCCCGATAATGCCTCCTCACCTTCGCCAGGCGGGGAAGGCGACCTCTGACTGCGGTGAGGCCGTGTGAACCGGGTCAGATCCTAACCGAAGCAGCCCTAAGCAATGTGCTCTCAGGTGCGGAAAGAGGTCGCTTTTCCCGCCTGTCGCTTTGGTGGAGCACGCGGCTCGCGTGCCCCAACCGAAATTCTCGTCTGCGAGCCATGTGTGCCACCTGCGAATCCATCATGGACGCATCCGCCAATTACACTGTTCTCGCTCGCCGCTATCGGCCACAAGGCTTCGAGGAAGTCATTGGTCAGGAACATGTCGCCACCTCTCTGCGGAACGCGATCCTGTCCAACCGAGTCGGTCATGCGTACCTCTTCACGGGAGCCCGCGGTGTTGGCAAGACCTCGACCGCGCGAATCTTCGCCAAGGCACTGAACTGCCCGAACGCCGTCGATGGGACCCCCTGTAATCACTGTGAAGTCTGCGAGAGTGTCGCGGCTGGCAGTGATGTCGATGTGCATGAAATTGACGGTGCATCGAACAACGGCATAGACAACATCCGCGATTTACGAGCCAACGTCACCGTCACATCGATGAGGTCGAAGTACAAGATCTACATCATCGACGAAGTTCACATGCTCTCGAAGCCGGCGTTCAACGCACTGTTGAAAACGCTGGAAGAGCCGCCACCCAACGTCAAATTCGTCTTCTGCACGACCGAACCGACTAAGGTTCCTGACACGATTTTGTCTCGCTGCCAGCGATTCGACTTCGGAACGATCGCACTGCCGCAGATCATTGAGCGGCTGGCCGACATTGCGAAGTCGGAGAACATGGAAGTCGAACCCGCCGCGCTCGAACTGGTTGCGCGCCGCGCCGCCGGTTCGATGCGCGATAGTCAGTCACTGTTCGATCAACTTCTCGCCAGCGCTGACAAGCGAATTATGGCAGCCGATGTCAACCGGTTGCTCGGTACCGCCAGCGATGAGCGGCTGATGGAACTCTTTGCGGCCATCATCACCCGGCAACGGAATCAAACGCTCTCGCTGCTCAGCCATGCACTGGCCGATGGGGCACAGCTTGGCGAGCTGACTGACCAGATTCTCAACTACCTGCGCGACCTGATGATCCTCGTCTCCGAGGCGACGAACGTGCCGCTGATCAGCGTCTCGGAGACCAACCGAGGTGGTCTGGCAAAACAAGCTCAGGCCTGGGGGCTGAACACGATTGTCGCCGCGCTGCAAATCGTCTCCGAAGCGAAGCTCAAAATGCAGCGGGCGACCTTCGGCCGCGCGCTGCTCGAGCTTGCGCTGATTCGCCTGACGCTGCTGGAGCAACTGCAATCGCTCGAGGCGTTGCTAACCGAGCTGTCAACGTCTCCAACGGGTCGGACGCTCGCGGCGGTCTCCGCGCCGTCTGCAGGCTTCGAAAAAAAAAAGCCTGAGCCAGTAACTCCAGAGTCCGCCGACGAAAGCCGGAGGACGGGCACTCCTCCCTCTAGGTCGCAGGATTCATGCGAGGTCCATGTATCGCATGTGGCGGACACGTCTGCAGGAACCGGCAAAAGCGCCTTTTCTCCGGGGCAGCCGCTCGCCGATACCAGCCCCTCCTCGGCTTTGTCCCAGAATCAATCCGCTTGTGAAGCCGTTTCGCCGCCGCCAAGCTGGAACTTTCAGCCTGGCTCGGAATCGAAGTTTTGGGCGCAAGTGCTTTCTGAAATTGGAGATGATGTCGGGGATGCTCTCCGCAAGGCCAACCGCGTGGCAATTTGTGGGCCAAACCGCCTAGAAGTTGAGTTTCCCAAGAGCTACCTTTTCGCTAAGTCGCTGGCTGAGCAACCGGAAGCTCGCCAAAAGCTCGATTCTGTGGTCACTCGACGGGCTGGCAGGCCGGTCCAAGTAGTCTTTGGAATCTCTGACGAGCCGGCTGCCAATGGGGAATCCGTTCAGGCCTCCAAGGGGGTTCGGCGAACGGATACCTCTACTCACGGCGACCCTTACGTCGAAAAGGCGATTGAATTGTTCAACGCCAAAGTGATGAAAAAGGAAAGCTTGGCCCGACCATCGGGCCAGGAAATTTGAGCCGCCTCCAGGGCGGATTGAGCCATGTTCAAAGGACTTGCCAATCTCGCCCAGATCATGAAACAGGCCCAAGAGGCGCAGTCCAAAATGGGCGAGCTCAAAGAGAAACTCGGCCGACTGACGGTTTGCGGAGCGGCGGGTGGCGGGCTGGTCAAAGTCGAGATGAACGGGCACCAGGAAGTGCTCAGCTGCCGCATCGATGAGTCGCTGATTCGGCCCGCTGACCGCGAAATGCTGGAGGACTTGGTTGTCGCCGCGACCAATGAAGCGCTGCGGAAAGTCAAAGAGGCGGCGGCCGGCGAGTTCTCGCAGTTGGCCGGAGGCATGGACCTCGGCGCAATGAAAGACATGCTCAGCGGATTGGGTGGATGATGGCCAAACAATTCTTCGATCCCGAGAAGCACCCGTTCGGGCCGGCTGTCGGCCACCTGGTTGACCAATTCGCACGTCTACCGGGGATCGGCCGGAAGTCGGCCGAGCGACTCGCTCAGCATGTGCTGATGACCGACGAAGCCGAAGCACTCGAACTGGCGGACTCGATCCGAGCAGTCAAGACACGCGTCCGACCTTGTCGCGAGTGCTTCAATCTGACCGAGAACGAGGTTTGCAACATCTGCTGCGACACGCGCCGTGACCATCGCGTGCTCTGCATCGTTGAACAACCGCGTGACGTACTGATCATCGAAGGTTCGCACGCATTCGACGGCTGCTACCACGTTCTGCAAGGCCGACTCTCTCCACTGGAGGGAATCGGGCCGGAGCAACTCACGATCGACGCGCTTGTCCGGCGTATCCGCCGTGATGGTGTGACGGAATTGGTCATGGCCACAAATCCGACTCTTGAGGGTGATGGCACCGCGTTGTTTATTAGCAACGTGCTGGCCAATGATTCGGTCAAGATCACGCGACTCGCTCGCGGGATTGCCACCGGGAGCGTGCTAGAGTTCGCCAACAAAGAAATGCTCGCCGACGCCATGCGCGGCCGGCAAAGTTTCTGAAATCGATGGTCCTCCGTCATGTACATGAACTTCTCACAACAGATGCGGATGAGCCAGCAGATGAAGCTGGCACCGCGGATGATCCAGTCGATGGAGATTCTGCAGCTACCGCAAATGGAACTGCTGGAGCGCATCGAACAGGAACAACAGGAAAACCCGACACTGCTGGTCGGGCCCGAATTGGATGGCGAATCGTCGACCGAGCGGCAAATCGAAATCGCCAGGGCCAAGGAGGAAGCGACCGAGACTCCGGTCGAAGCTCGCGAACTGAAGGTCGAGGACAACGGCAATAACGAAGCGGATTTCGAGCGTCTCGTCGAGATGCATGAGAACTGGAACGACGACAGCTTCAATTCTGAATTGCGAGTCTCCTCCGGCCGCATCTCAGAAGATGGCGAGCGCCATCTTGATCAGATGGCCAGCCTCCAGGAAGACGAGCCGACGCTGATCGAGTACCTGCTCGAGCAGTTTCATTTCTACGACCTCTCGCCGGAGTGGCGCGAGTTTGGTGAGTACCTGATCTACAACCTGGACGGTGACGGTCGGCTGCAAAGCTCGCTGCCGGAGCTGGCCCAAGTTTTCGGCCACCAGATCAACAACGATGATGCCCTGAAGGTCTTGCAACTCATTCAAAAGCTCGATCCACCTGGAGTCGCGGCTCGAGATGTCAAAGAGAGCCTGCTGCTGCAAATCACCGACGACATGCCACTACGAGACGTTGTCATCACGATCATCACGTCCCACTTCGAGGATTTGGCCGAGAACCGCCTGCCAGTCATCGAACGTAAGACCGGCTACTCGATTGACCTGATCAAGATGGCCCGCGAGGAGATGCGTGAGCGGCTTGACCCGCATCCCGGCCGCCGCTTCCGCCATGTCCCCGTCCAGACCGTGACCCCCGACGTGTTTCTCGAACAAGACGATCATGGGCAGTATGTCGTGCGGATTTCCAAAGAGACGCTGCCGCAATTGAGAATCAGCCGCAAGTACATCGACATGATCCGCAATGGCTGCGACGCAGCGACCAAAGAATTCATCAAACGGAAGATCGAATCGGCCAAGTGGCTGATCGAGTCCATTGAGCAGCGTCACAACACGCTCAAGCGAGTCGCCCAAGCCATCGTCGATCGGCAGACGGAGTTCCTCGACAAAGGTCTGGAGTTTATTGCTCCGCTGAAAATGCAGCAGATCGCGGACGTTGTCGGCGTGCATGTCACGACGGTCTCGCGGGCCGTTGATGATAAGTGGATTCAGGCTCCACGCGGACTGTTTCCGCTGAAACGCTTCTTCGGCGGCGGCACGAAAACCGACGATGGAGAGGATGACGTTGCCTGGGCCGTCGTCCGCATCAAGCTGCAAGAGGTCATCGACAAGGAAAACAAGGACGACCCGCTCAGCGACGACGCGCTCGTCGAAGAGATGAAGAAGCTCGGCTACAACCTCGCCCGCCGTACGGTCACGAAGTACCGCATGAAGCTCAACATCCCATCGTCCCGGCAACGGCGGGTGTATTAGCGAATCCCGGTCATTGCGTGGCCGGGATGCGAGTCACGGAGTGGCTCGCCTGCGTTCGCTCAGTGATTGAACATGAACTCCTTCGAGTTCAGCAGCGCCCAAAGCAAATCCTCGACCGCTTGTCGCTTGTCCGACTCGCCTTCGAGATACTTCGTGGCCGTCGTGAGTTCATCGCTGCTCGGCAGGCGAGAGAGCGATCCGAGGTACAGTTCTTCGATCAAGTTGTTCAGCGGGCGGCGGTCTTTCTCAGGAATCGCGAAGAACTTTCCAATCTTGCCTTCGCCGCTTGAAAGCTTGTTTTCAATCTCATCCGAGTTCGACAGCAGCAGCACTTGAGCCAGCGTCGCGCCAGGCGATCGTTCGCACTCGCAAGCGGTGACTCGTTTGGGACGGTCAAAGGCGTCGAGGAAGTACGAGCCGAAGTTTTCGTGCGGCAGGTCAATCGCACGCGCGGAGGTTCCGACGCCGTTGAAGCGGTCGCGGACACCGGTCGCCTGATTGACGGAATCCAGGAATACCTCGGCGATCAGGCGGCGAGCGTAAAAACGGGCATAGTTCTGCCGGTCGTGTTCGTTGTCTGGCGTCGGTTGTGAGGACAACTGATAGGCCTGACTCGTGACCATCTGCCGAATCGCGTGCTTGATGTCGAACTGGTGAGCGAGGAAATCGTCACTCAGGAACTTCAGAAGTTCAGGATTCGATGGTGGGTTCGTTTCGCGCAGGTCATCGACTTCGTGGACGATGCCTCGGCCGAAGAAGTGTCCCCACAGACGGTTGACCATCGTGCGAGCGAAATACGGATTCTCCGGCTTGGCCATCCAATCGACCAGAGCGTGACGCGGGTCTTGTTCGGAGGAAAATTCCGTATAGTCCCCGTCGAGGAATTTGGGTTTCGGCGACTGTTTTGTCAGCGGGTTCTGTTCGCCGCGAGTCACCGTCGGAGCATTGAAATACGGCGGCGGCTCGCCGAACGACTTCTGACCGAGCCGCGTGAAGAAACCGGACAAGCCGTAGTAGTCCTCTTGCGAGTATCTCTCATACGGGTGGTGATGACACTTCGCGCATTGCAGCCGCAGGCCGAGAAACACCTGGGCCGTGTCAGCCGTCGATTGATGCAACAAGTCGTCGCGCATTTGCCAATAGCGGTTCACTGGGGGAGCATCCTGCCACTCGCCCGACGCCGCGATCACGCCACGAGCGAACTCGTCGTACGGCACGTTGCGGGCGACTTGGTCCTTGATCCAATTGTTGAACGCATACGATGCCCGATCGGCACCGGCAAGATTCGAGTTCCTCAGAATCGAACCCCATCGCAACGCGAAGAACGCGGGATAGTCGGGAGAGTCGAGCAACCGATCGACTGCCCCCTCGCGCTTCGTCGGAGTCGCGTCGTTCAAAAATGCTCGAACCTCGTCCGAGGTCGGCAAGCGTCCGCACAGATCGAGCGTGACTCGCCGCAAAAACGTGGCGTCATCGACCAGCGGAGAGGGCTTGAGACCCAGCTTCTTCCACTTTTCGACGACCAATCGATCGATCTCGCTCTTGGGTGTGAAGTTGGTGATCTCCTTGAGCGGCTCGCCGTGTGGCACGAGTGCCAGAAACACCGCAACCTGACCCATGTACCGAGTCATGATCGCCGCCTCGCCCGATTGACCGGTCGTCTTCACGAGCCCGTCTGCCGAGACGGAAGCGACGACATCCAGGTTGCTGGAGTAATCCGTCTGTCGAGTCACATCGCGCTGCGATCCATCGCTGTACTCGGCGATGACCGCAAGTTGCTGCTGGGATACCTGCTCACTAACCCGCAGCGCCAGCGAGGGCGAATTGGAATCGGCGTTCGAGGGACGTCCCCCCTCGCTGACGCTGCGGGTTAGTTTTTTCAGCACGCGTTCCTTCGGCGACACGTGCAGCTTGACGACGCGCGGCACTTCCGGCGACGAGGCCGGGGCACTCGATTCGATCCAACTCAGCAGCAGGCGGTACGGCTCACTGCCGACTTCAATGCGGCGGCCTCCGCCGTGTGGTACGGAGCCGACCGCTTTGCGAAGCAGCAACGATCCGCTTGCATTCGCTACGTTGACGCGGCGTCCGCGAGCTTCCTTCACCAGTGCTGAGTAATCGAACTCGGTATCAAAACCGAATAGCGACAACTGAAATCCGTTCTGTCCACCTTGCTTGCCGTGACAGCCGCCGGAATTGCAGCCGAAGCGGCTCAACAGCGGAACGATCTCTGTCGAGAAATCGATGGCGCGAGCATTCGCCATCCCCTTCACCGTCACCGGCACCGTCGAGGTTTGTCCGTTGACAGTGATGCTGATCTCGGTCGTACCGTCGGCGACCGGCAGCAAGTAACCGGACTCGTCGACTGTCGCGACGTTCGTCTGCGAACTGGCGTACTTGGCCGAGCGGGTCACATCTTTTCCATCTGCCTCGACCAGTAACTGCCGCCGGGCAAATGGATCAGAAAGCGTGACTGCATCGGGCAGGACTCTCAGCGGTCCCTGGGCGAACAGAGTCGTCGCGCACAAGGCTGAGGCCAGAGTCAGCAGTTGAATACGGAGATTCCAGACAGGAACCAATCGTTCAGCGAACAGCATCGAAGTTCCCTCGGCGGGCAGGTTATGGGAACGAGTCCAGGTGGGCTGCACTAATTTACTCTCGACCGACGAGTCACGCGAAGCCTCCTCTGCGAAAATCGGCCTGATCGGTGTTTCAAAAACTCAAACGCAGATTACGCAGATTTTCGCGGAGGGAATTCGGTCAGGAGGGGAGATCCAACTCAAAGCAGGTCGTTTCGCCGACGCGGAACCAGCAGAGTGATCCGCCGTGCGATCCGGCGATTTGTTTGGCGACGGCTAAACCCAGCCCGGTCCCTTCGGGCTTGTCGGTGACGAATGGTTCGAAGAGTTGTCCGGCAATCGAGTCGGCCGGACCGGGACCAGAATCGAGCACGCGCAGTCGCACGCGGTTCGGAGTGGCGTCGTTCAATTCGATTCGGACCCAAGCACCGGAACTGCTGGGCCAAGACTGCGTGGCCGCATCGATGCCGTTGAGCAACAGGTTGACCAGCAACTCCTGAAGCTCGTCGCGGTCGCCGTGAATGACGAACGCCGTCGCCGGAGGAGTCCATTGCAAGTCGACTCCCACATGTCTGCCTCGTGGTCGGACCAGCGACAGGACGTTGTCGATCAACTCGATCAGCGGCACGTCATGCGATTCACGCGGACGTGCCGCATCGTCGCGACCCGCACCGAGCGTCAGGAAGCGTTGCAAGTAAGACTCCATCAGGCCGAGCTGTCGCAGAGCCATCTCGGTCGACTCGGCATGCTCACCAAGCGGACACTCGCGCGCATGGACCTGCAACGCCATGCGTGCTCCCGTCAGCCAGTTGCGAAGCTGATGAGCCAATCCCGCTCCGAGTTGTCCGAGCGTCTTGAGCCGTTCGTTGCGACGGACTTGCTGTTCGTAGCGTGTCAGTTGTTCGACCATGCGGTTGATCGACAGTGTCAGGTCGCGCAGCTCGTCGTCGCGAACCGGCAGCGGCATCGGTTGGAAGTCGCCGCTGGCAATGCTCTCGCTCTGCTGGCTCAACCGTGCGATTGGCCGAGTGAATCGTCGTGCCCACAACGCTGTCAGCACGAGCACCGCCAAAGCGGTCACGCTGCCGGCAATCAGTGGCGGCAGGACCGCTCCGCGTGTCGTCGTCCACCAGCGATCCTCCGGGTACAGCACCAGCAGCGATAGCGGCCGAGTGGCCGTTCGACGCAGCGGCACCTTCGCTGTCAGAAAGCTGCGTCCCTGAATCTCGACCAATGGATTGCTCGACAAGTCAGACAGTGGCCCGGTGTCAGGAACCGCTTTGAGTCGATCACGCACGTCTGCATCCAACGGCAACGTCGCCGCCTGAGCTTGCTGCTGAGCATCCCAGACCACGAACTCGGCCCCCGACAATCCCGCGAGCTTCTGCAAGACCGACTTCTGCAACGGGAAGTTCGCATCCGCCAAGGTCGCCACGACACGCGACAACCGATCGGACTCCTCGCGCCGCGCCCAACGGCTGCCAACCCACGCGCTCACGCCGCTGGAGAGCGTGCTGGCCAGCAGAATCACCAGCAGCATCGGAACCAGTAGTTGTCGCTGAATCGGCCAACGCATGAGTCACACGAAAACCAACTCGAAGCGCCAGCGAGGGCGAACGCTTCAAAGATTTCCGAAACGACGAAATTACCTGAAGCGCCCACCCTCGTTGGTGCTTCGGGTTAGTTTCCCACCCGGCAGTAGACCGACACGACGCGCGTTTGTCATGCTCTGACGCCATGCGAACGGACTCGGAACAAGTTGTTTTCAGACCGCTAGTGCTGGTTGTTGGAGCGGGCATCAACGGTGCGGCGGTCGCACGCGAACTGACGCTCAACGGAGTCTCGGTC
>VGZH01000065.1 GCA_016872645.1 Planctomycetota bacterium
GCCAAGGAAGAAGAGGCCAAGAAGAAAGCCGAAGAGGAAAAGAAGAAGAAGGAAGAGGAAGAGAAAAAGAAGAAGGAAGAAGAGGAAAAGAAGAAGAAAGAGGAAGAGGACAAGAAAAAGGCCGACGAAAAGAAGGACGACAAGAAGCCTGAAGAGAAGAAGGAAGAAAAGAAGTAACCGGTTCGCTTCGCAGCCCGCCTGTCGCTTGGCAGTCGGGCTGCTTTCGTATTCACAGGATGCGAGGCCAGCCATGCAATTGAAATGCGGGCAATGCGGAGCGCCCTTCCGGGGGGCGGACTTGCATCTCGATCGCGGCATCGCTGTCTGCTCAGCCTGCGGCGGCGTGCAGCGCTTGCCGGGGCCAACGACCGTTGAATCAGTAAACAACTCGGAATCAGCGGACTCTGGCAAATCGTTTCGTGACGTACCGATTCCGGAACAGTTCGCGTTGGAGAACGATGGACACGAATTGACTATTCGTCAACGCTGGTTTCATTGGGCGTTGCTGTTTCTGTTGTGCTTTGCGATCGCCTGGGACAGTTTTCTGGTCGGCTGGTATTCGATGTTCGCGGGAGGCGGCGGGCCTCCCGGCGTGTTTGGAGTTGTGTTCTTCGTCTTCCCGATTGCTCACGTCGCGGTCGGTGTCGGCCTGACGTATTTTGTGCTCGCGGGCTTGCTCAACTCGACCGTCATCCGCGTGGCAGACGGAAAGCTCTCAGTGCGGCACGGCCCGATTCCGTGGTTCGGCAATCTCGATCTTCCGACGGACAGCATCGAGCAAATTTATTGCCAGAAGAAACTTCATAAAAGCCGCGACGACGACGGCCGCACGTCAACCTCGATGCAGTTCGAAGTCCACGCGATCGTCGGCGGACAAAAGCAAAAACTGCTCGGAGGCCTGCACGACGCCGACCAAGCGCTGTTCGTCGAACAACGTCTCGAACGCTTCCTCAGCATCGAGGATCGAGCGGTGCCGGGTGAAATGGCGACGACGTAATCGGCGGTTCTGGCAAAGTTGGCCAACGGCCGGCAGAGTTTCGAACAAACGGCTTCCGATTCGTCGTAAGCGTCGAATAGAATCCCAAACCTCCTGTGGCCGCCGTCTGTTCGGTCGCGATGACTTGCCCACCGGTTTTGAGGATTGACAAATGCGCCGCTGGCTTACTGCGTGCTTGTGTCTCATGGGAATTGCCGTCAGTTCTACGCTTGGCGGACGGGGGACGTCGTCGATCGCAGCCGACGTTGTGGCAGACAAACTCGAATTTGGTCGCGATGTGCGAGCCATCCTGTCGAACAATTGCTTCAAGTGCCACGGCCCGGACGAAAAGCAGCGCCAGGCAGGACTGCGGCTCGATCAGAAAGAGGGAGCCACCACGAAGCTCGAATCGGGCAAGGTTGGCATCGTCGCCGGTAAGTGGAGCGACAGCGAAATCATCGCGCGGCTGACGACCGATAACGCCGACCTCAAGATGCCTCCCCCCTCCTCCGGCAAGAAGGTCTCCCCCGAACAAATTGGAACGCTCAAACGCTGGATCGACGAAGGGGCCGAGTACAAGCCGCATTGGGCGTTCGTTACGGCCGTTCGCCCAGAGGTTCCCAAAGTGGTGGATGATTCGTGGATCAAGAACCCGATTGATCGCTTCGTGCTCGAGAAGTTGAACAAGGCGGGATTGAAACCGTCGCCGCAGGCAGACAAGGTCACATTGATCCGACGCCTGACGTTCGATCTGACCGGCCTGCCGCCGACTCCCGCCGAAGTCGATGCGTACATCGCGGACAACTCACCGGAAGCTTACGACAAGCTCGTCGAGCGATTGTTCAATTCGGCGCGACACGGTGAGCATCAAGCACGCTACTGGCTCGACGCTGCGCGATACGGCGATACACACGGACTGCATCTCGACAACGAACGCTCGCTCTGGCCGTATCGCGATTGGGTCATCGGGGCGTTTAATCGTAACCTGCCGTTTGATCAATTCACGGTCGAGCAACTTGCGGGGGACCTGCTGCCGAACGCCACTCAAGAGCAACGCATCGCATCGGGATTCAACCGCTGCAACGTCACGACCAGCGAAGGTGGCTCGATCGACGACGAAGTTCGCGTGCGATACGCGGTGGATCGTACGGAAGCGATCGGCACCGTCTGGCTCGGACTGACAATCGGTTGCAGCGTTTGTCACGACCACAAGTTTGACCCAATCACTCAGAAAGAGTTCTATCAGCTCTACGCCTTCTATGGCTCGACGGCCGATGCGGCGATGGACGGCAACGCGTTGCTCCCTCCGCCGGTGATCAAGCTGCCTTCGGCCGAGCACGCCGCGAAGTTCAAAGCGATCGACGATGAGCTTGCCGCCGTTCGCAAACAGATCAGCGAAGAAGTCGCGAGGATCGAATACACCGAGCCGGCACCCGTCGAAGAGAAACCGAACGGTGAACCAAAAGAGTTCGTGTGGATCGACGATGCCGCACCGTCGGGAGCACAGCTTCAGGGGGACTCGCCGTGGGAATTCGTGACGAAGCCGGCCCCTGTCTTCTCCGGCGAGAAGTCGACCAAGCGCACCGGGACTGCGATGTCTCAGCACTTCTTCACCGGAGCAACCGCTCCGCTGAAAGTCGGCGAAGGGGACAAGCTCTTCGCATATTGCTATCTCGATCCGGATAACCCGCCGAAGACGGTCATGCTGCAATGGAACGACGGCGCGTGGGAACATCGAGCCTTCTGGGGCGAAGACAAAATCGCGTTCGGTACGGGTGATGTGCCGGGACATCGCCGACTTGGCGACCTGCCCAAGCTCGGCGAATGGGTGAGGCTGGAAGTCGATGCCGCGCACGTTGGTCTGCCGGCCGGCAAGCTTATTAACGGCTGGGCCTTCACCCAGTTTGGCGGCACGATGTATTGGGACAAGGCGGGCATCGTCACTCGCACTCCGCAAGACGGAGCAGGCTTTGAATCGCTGCTCGTCTGGGAGACATACGAGAAAGCTCAAGCTCAATCGAAAGTCCCGCAGCCGATCCGTGACGCGATCAAGCTCGAAGCCGACAAGCGAAACGACGACCAGAAAAAACAGATTCGCGAATACTTCCTGACCAACATCTACGCCAAGTCACAACCGCTTCTCGCGCCGCTTAACACCAAGATCGAAACTCTGAATAAACAGAGAGCGGACATCGACGGAGCGATTCCTTCGACGATGGTCATGGCGGATATGCCCCAGCTTCGCGAAACCAACATCCTGATTCGCGGCGCGTACAACAAGAAGGGGGACAAGGTCACGCATGGAGTCCCGGCCGCTCTCGGCGGCAAGCTCCCCGAAGGTGCTCCGGTCAATCGATTGGGACTCGCGAAGTGGCTGGTCGATCCGGCGCATCCGCTGAGCTCTCGTGTCACCGTCAATCGGTTCTGGCAACAATTTTTCGGCCGTGGCCTCGTGAAGACCTCCGAGGACTTCGGCGTTCAAGGCGAATGGCCGACCCATCCAGAGTTGCTCGACTGGCTGGCGACGGAATTCCAAACGCCGACGGCTCGTACACTGGTCGAAAACAGCGAAGCCGCCGTTCCTAAGAATTGGGACATGCGACACATCCTGCGACTGATCGTCACGTCGAACACGTATCGCCAATCGAGCCACGTTTTGGCGGACCTTGTGAAGCGCGATCCGGAAAACATGCTGCTCGCTCGCGGCCCCCGATTCCGATTCGATGCCGAGGTCATTCGCGACGCAGCGCTGTTCACAAGCGGCCTGCTGGTCGAAAAAGTCGGTGGCAAGAGCGTGAAGACGTACCAGCCAGATGGACTGTGGGAAGCAGTCGCGTTTCAAGGAAGCACCACGAGCGTCTTCAAACGCGATTCCGGCGAAGCTCTTTATCGCCGCAGCATGTATACGTTTTGGAAGCGAACTTCGCCTCCCCCGCAGATGACAACCTTTGACGCTCCTTCGCGAGAAGTCTGCACCGTCCGCCGCCCGCGAACGAATACTCCGCTGCAAGCCTTGGCCACAATGAACGATGTGCAATACGTCGAAGCCTCGCGCCACTTCGCCCGCCGCATGTTACTCGAAGGAGGCTCGACTTATCCGGATCGCCTGACTCACGGCTTCCGCCTCGTCACCGGCCGCAAGCCGTCATCTGCTGAACTGGAAATTCTCGTCGCCCTCTACCAAGAACATCACGCTCATTACCAAACCAAGGCAGATGA
Organism: Planctomycetota bacterium; assembly: GCA_016872645.1. Taxonomy (GTDB): domain Bacteria; phylum Planctomycetota; class Planctomycetia; order Planctomycetales; family Planctomycetaceae; genus SXKJ01. The sequence goes on from VGZH01000065.1 coordinate 4,196, forward strand.
GGCCGTCAAACTTCTCAGCATCGGCGAATCTAAACGGGATGAATCGCTCAACCCCAGCGAATATGCCGCGATGACCATGGTCGGAAATCTCCTCCTGAATCTCGACGAGACATTGACCAAAGAGTGATTTTATGGCGCGCTGCGTCAGCACCGCTTTGGAACTGTGCCGCGCAGCCGGCCTGGAAGGACACGCAGAACAAAAGGCTTCGCCAGAAGGCCAAAACTGTGCGGATAGACTGCACTCCAACGGAAACCAAAACCATGAACCCGATTCAAGAATACCAACTGCGTGACACTCGACGTTACTTCTTCGGCAAGGCGGCGGCCGGGATCGGCGGGGCCGCGTTGGCTTCGATGATGAAACCGGAGCTGCTGCGTGCCGATTCGGCGGATGAATCGGCGGGCGTGTTGCCGGCGCTGCATCATCCTCCGACGGCCAAGCGAGTCATCTGGCTGTTCATGGCCGATGGGCCTTCGCAGATGGACCTGTTCGATTACAAGCCGAAGATGGAGGAATACTTCGACAAGGACTTGCCAGACTCGGTGCGTAACGGACAACGCATCACGACGATGACGTCGGGACAAACGCGGTTCCCAATCGCTCCGACGCTGTTCAAGTTTCGGCCGCACGGCGACAACGGGACGCTCATCAGCGAGCTGCTACCGGAAATTGGTTCGATCGTCGATGACATCACGATCGTGAAGTCGATGCACACCGACGCGATCAATCACGACCCGGCGATCACGTTTATTCAAACGGGAAGCGAACTCCCCGGCCGCCCCAGCGCGGGTGCTTGGATTTCTTACGGCATCGGCAGCCCGAATCAAAATTTGCCGAGCTTCGTTGTGCTGACATCGCGCATCGCGCCCGGTTCAGCGACGCAGGCGCTCTTCTCTCGCTTGTGGGGTTCGGGCTTCCTGCCGACGAAGCATCAGGGAGTCGGTCTGCGATCACAGGGGGATCCGGTGCTGTACCTCTCGAACCCGGCAGGGGTCGATCCGACGACGCGCCGCAAGATGCTCGACGGTCTGGCCAAGCTGAACCAGAAACGATTCGAGGAAGTGGGCGATCCGGAGATTAACACGCGCATCGCGCAGTACGAAATGGCATTCCGCATGCAAACGTCGGTACCAGAACTGACTGACATCTCGAAGGAGCCGAAGCATGTGCTCGACATGTACGGCCCGGAAGTCACCGATCCCGGCACGTTTGCTTACAATTGCCTGCTCGCGCGCCGCATGGCCGAGCGTGGCGTGCGTTACACGCAAGTCTTCCTGCGCGGCTGGGATCATCACGGTGCTTTGCCGGGCAGCATCCGCCAACTGACAAAGGCTGCCGACCGTCCCGCCGCCGCGCTGGTCAAAGACTTGAAGCAACGTGGAATGCTCGACGACACGCTGGTCGTCTGGGGCGGCGAGTTCGGCCGCACAGTTTACAGCCAAGGGACGCTGACCAAAGACAACTACGGCCGCGATCATCACCCGCGCAATTTCACGATGTGGTTCGCCGGCGGCGGCATGAAGAAGGGCCTCGTCCACGGCGAGACCGACGACTTCTCCTACAACATCACTGAAAAGCCGATGCATGTCCACGACCTCAACGCCACGCTGCTGCATTGCCTGGGCATCGACCATGAAAAGCTGACCTACCGCTTCCAAGGCCGCGACTTCCGCCTGACCGATGTGCATGGCAACGTCGTGAAGGAAATCCTGGCGTGAATGACGCCGTGGCGCATGCGCCACAGGTCATACTAACTTGGTCGTCACGGTTCCGAAGCAGCCGAAGTCGGCGAGCAGCTGGCTGCCGAGTTCGATGGGGATCGGCACCACGCTCGTGCCAGTGGTGATGACTTCGCCAGCTCGCAGGCCGATCCCCTGTTCGCGTAGTTCGTTGGCGATCCAGGTCATGGCAAGTCGCGGATCGCCCAGCACATTGGCTCCGACGCCTTCGCGAGCGAGTGTGCCATTCAACAGCAACTTCACGGCATGCGACGGCAAATCGATCGAACGCCAGTCGGCGGTCGTCGCATCACCCAACACAAATTGATGAGCACAGGCGCAATCGGCGATGAGCTGCGGGGAGCCGACAATGCAGAAGTTGTTGTAGCGCGAGTCAGGAATCTCGATGGCGGGATGCAGCGTGTCGATCGCGGCCATGACTTCGGCGAGTTCGTAAGGCTGCGGCCTCGGCGGCAGGTCGCGGCCCAGTCGAAAAGCGAACTCCGCTTCGGCGACGCGCATCCGATTGTTGCCCAGCCGAATCGGTGTGCCGTCGGGATGAACTCGATTGGCCAGCAATCGACCGGCGAGTGGCCCATCCACTTGCAGATGCTTCTGACCGGCGACGCTGGTCGCGGCGATCTTCCAACCAACAGTGGCTTGGCCAGAGAGGTTGCCGACGCGACGCTGACTTTCGTAGCCGTCGGCTCGCGTCACGGGACGAAATGCTTCGGGAATTGCGTCGATGTAGCGTTCTTCGTTCCAGGCATTCCACAAGAACTCGGCCGCGTGTTGTGATTGATCTTGGTTCATGAATGGCTCATCCCTTTCGATTATGTGCTGCGAATCGGGCCAACATATATCGGCTGGCGTCGACATGCGGTACGGCTCCATTGAGTATCTCGGCGACCAGCTTGCCCGTGGCGGGGGACATGGACACGCCGAGCATGTTGTGGCCGGCGGCGATCAACACATTGTCCATCGTTGGGCTGCGGTCGATGATCGGCACACTGTCGGGGGTCATCGGCCGCCAGCCGAACCATTCTTCTTCAATCGGCTCCGCGGGCGTTTCGTCGAAGTAGTGAGCCGCTCCGATCGTCAGGAGCGCGAGTCGTTGACGGTTCAGGGTCGCGTCGTATCCGGCGAACTCCATCGTCGAACCCAGTCGATAGCCGGAGAGCATTGGCGTGATGGCGACTCGGTCCTCTTCACAGAGCATCGGCAAAGTCACGCACTTCACAGGACGCCGCATCGTGATCGAGTAGCCTTTGCCGGGCTGAATCGGCACTCGGCAATCAAGTTCGCGATTGAGCCACGGAGTCAGCGCGCCTGCGGCCACCACGAAGGCATCCGCCGCGATCTCGGCGGACGACGTGAGGACTCGAACCGCGCGAGCGCCCTCGCGAACAAAGCCCTTCACTTCGCAATCGTCGCGAATCGTCACGCCCAGTCCGGTGAGGACTCGACGCCACGAGGACATGAGTTTGTCGGGCCTGAGATGCGCGTCGCCGGGATAATGCCAACCTCCCGCGAGACCGCGTTTGAGTGCTGGTTCCAAATCACGCACGTCGTCGCCGGCCAAACGAGTCAGCGACATGCCGAACGTGGTTCGCAGCAACTCGGCGGCCTGATCATGATGTTCCAATCCCGCTCGTGTCCGAAAGGGAAACAGCAAGCCTCGCGTTTGCCACTCGCAATCGAACGGTTCGTTGGCCATCAGTTCGTCGTACAGTGACCTTGAAGCTTGCAGCAATGCTTGAATCGCTTGAGCCGAGTGGAGCATGTCACGCTCGTTACAGCGACGAGCGAACTGAAACAGCCAGCTCCACAACGCCAGATCGAAGCGGGGCTTGATCGAGAAAGGTGAGTTTTTCGAGACCAGTGCTTTGAGTGTTTGACCAATCGCGCCGGGAAGGTTGAGCGGCAGGACGTGGCTGGGCGAAACGAAGCCGCAATTGCCGTGCGAGCAGGCCTTGCCGAATTGGCCACGGTCCAGCACGGTCACACTGTCCCATCCGGACTTCTTCAGGAAATAGGCACACGCGGCTCCGATGACTCCGCCACCCACGACGATCACTCGGCCGCGATTCATCGGCACAACCTCACGATTCGACTCTCAATCTCGGTGACGCAAACGCGGCCGAGCGTGTCTGTTTGGAACATGAATACGGAAGTCAGAATGAAATGCATCTCAGATATTCTGCGATCCAAATTCGGCATTCGCTATTCCGTATTCATTCTCTCTGCCCAGGCGGACCGCAGCATCATCGCTGCCGCGTAGACTACGGCAACGACCACAAGCCAGCGAACGTACTCCAGCGGCATCTCCTTGACGAGATAAGCCGCGATCAAGACGGACGGCAAGCCGGCCAGAGTCATCGTCAACGCGGCCCGTGCGTCGAAGCGGCCTTCGCGGGCGAATCGTATTCCTCCCACCGGCATGAGAAACGCGCACGAACCCATCATGATCGGGAATGCCGCCCGGGGACTCATTCCCAACAGGCTCACAACGATCAGGCACGGCCCGTACAAGCCGATCCCCAGAGTCATCAAAGCACCCAACAGAAAATTGGCCGCCAGTCCGGCCGCCAGGAAAGTCCCTTTCAGAGTGAGTGCCTCACCGCCGGTCGGACCCACGTTGAATTGTTTCATGAGCATCAGCACCGCCGCCGCGAGCAACGCGCCGCCCATGCCGCACTGAACCGTCCGCCGGGACCAGTGGGCCACGAAGCTCGCGCCCAGCCAGGCTCCGATCACCGACGCGGCGATCATCAGCATGAGCGTGACGGCATCGACCTCGACGATGGCGATGTAGATGAAAGCCTGCACGATTGTCGGAATCGCGTAACCGACGTTCAACGTTCCGGGAATCTGCTCGTCGGACACCGATCGAAGGAACTTGAAGGCCGACGCGGTCGGAGCAAAGTTGCCGATTCCCAGCGTGTCGAAAAACGTGCAGACGAAGGCGACGACCGCGTGGACCGGTGTGTGACGATTTGCTGGCGGAGCATCCCCGCTTCGTGCACCTCGCGCCAGCCTCGACCAGGTGACGATGAACCACAACGTCACAACGGCGAGAGCAGCAAATAGTGTCGTCTGCAAAGTGTTCATGCCGAACATTTCCGGAGAGGTTTTCCGCATCATGTCACATTCGGCGGCATCCGCAAACCACGAGCGAAGGATGGTCACTCCGGCTGCTCACGACGGCGATTCGAAGGCCCTGTTTCCAAACCGCCGACGAGTGAGGATACTCTCTCCCCCTGTCAGCGGCAGATCGCTGACGAGCAGGCGACAAGTGGCACTCCCCTGAGAAGGACATCGCATGGATCGCGAGTTACGCATTCGGCAGTTGGAGCCGCATAATCTGCTGGCCCTGTCGGCGTACTCGGTGCTGTTGCGTTTCGCGTGGATCTTCAAAACCGAGAGCGTGATCATCCCGGCGTTTCTCGACAGCCTTTCGGAAGCGGGTTGGCTGCGCGGATGTTTGCCAGTGCTCAATCGGTTCGGCCAGAGCCTGCCACCGATTTTCTTTGCTCGACGTTTGAAAGCCGCTCGCGTGAAGAAGTGGAGCTTGCTCGGCACGTCGGCGGGGCTGGGGTTGTCCATGATCGCCGTGGCCGCAATCTGGATGCTGACAGGCGACAAGCAGCAAGTCTGGCTGCCGCCGACATTCTTGCTGCTGTATTTGTTATTCTTCGCGTCGAACGGTCTGAACCAGCAAGTCTTTGGAACGCTGCAAGGAAAGTTGATCCGGCCAGATCGGCGCGGCGAACTGCTGGGACTTTCCGGAATCGGCGGCTCGATCACGTCGATCATCGGAGCTTGGTTCCTGCTGCAATACTGGTTGAGCCTGCCAGATCGCGGCTTCGGTTACATCTTCGGATTTTCTGGATTGGGATTTCTGATCGCGGGAGCGATGTGCTTCTTCGTGAAGGAGCCACCAGATTCCGTTCTGTCCGCCACGGGCGGGTTTGACAGCGGCTCAGTGGATCGAGACGAAACGCTTCCTGATGGTCGTGGTACGGAACGATCCGAGGGCCTCGCCGCCTCGATTCGCCTGGTGCGCGACGATCGTGACTTTCGGCGGTTGGCGATCGTGGCGATGCTGTTCATCTCGATTCAGTTGCTCTTCCCGCACTTTCAGGCCTTGGGACAGAAGCACCTCGAACCCGATCTGATCGGCTTTCAGTTGTTGCTGTGGGTGATCGCTCAGAACGCAGCGGTCGGGTTGTTCAGCTGGGTCTCCGGCAAGCTGGCCGATCATTTCGGAAATCGGCTGTCGCTACGGTTGCAAGTCTTCGGAACCGCAAGCGTCCCATTGCTCGCGCTGTTATTCACGAGCGGCGTTGGCGGTTGGGGACCCAAGCACTTCTGGATCACGTTCTTCTTCCTGGGGCTGACTCCGGTGACGATCAAAACGCTGACAAATTATGCGTTGGAACTGACTGAACCGGCCCGCCATCCGTTGTATGTGGCAACGCTGCACGCGAGTTTGGCGGTGCCGTTTATTTTCTCGCCGCTGGTCGGTTGGCTGGTGGACTTGTTAGGGTTTGAACGTGTCTTCCTCGGCGTCAGCGGACTTATTTTACTCGGCGGGCTGGCGTCGTTTTGGCTGATTGAACCGCGGCATCACCAACGCGATGAACTTCTCGAACTGCAACCCGAACCATGAATGCGACCGAATCCCAATCGAGTGTCTACCAAGCTCGTGGCATCACGAAGGTGTACCGCATGGGTGAGGTGGAGGTGCATGCCCTGCGCGGCGTCGATTTGGATTTGTATCAGGGGGAGTTCATCGTGCTGCTCGGCCCATCGGGGAGCGGCAAATCGACGTTGCTCAACATCCTGGGGGGGTTGGACGTGCCGACGGCCGGAACGGTGACCTATCGCGGCAAAGATCTCACCAGTAATGACGACGCGCTGCTGACCAGCTATCGCCGCAATCATGTCGGATTCGTGTTCCAGTTCTACAACTTGATTCCCAGCCTGACGGCGCGAGAGAACGTCGCGCTTGTCACGGAAATCGCCAAGAACCCGATGGTGCCCAAGGACGCACTCGAAATAGTCGGCCTTGGTCATCGGCTGAACCATTTTCCGGCCCAACTCTCTGGCGGCGAGCAGCAGCGGGTGGCGATTGCTCGCGCGGTCTCCAAGCAACCAGACGTGCTGCTATGTGACGAGCCAACCGGAGCACTCGACATTCAAACTGGGATCGTGGTGCTGGAAGTCATCCAGCGCGTGAATCGAGAACTCGGCACAACTACGGCGGTCATCACTCACAACGCGGCGATCGCTGCCATGGCCGACCGAGTTGTGCATGTCTCAGACGGAAGGATTTCGAGCGTGGAACGAAACGCTCAAAAGATCGTGCCGAGTGAGTTGCGATGGTGAGAGGCTGGGAGCTAGGAACATACCATGACAACGTCTTTTGTGTTGGCACTCGATCAAGGAACAACTTCGAGTCGGGCGATCGTGTTTGATCGATCAGGGCGTCCGGTCGGAACGGCACAGCAAGAGTTTCCGCAGTTGTTCCCGTCACCGGGGCATGTCGAACATGACCCGGAAGCGATTTGGGACAGCCAGTTGGCGACGGCTCGTGCAGCACTGGCGAATGCGAAAAGATCGGCAGCCGACATCGCGGCGATCGGCGTCACGAATCAGCGTGAGACGACGATCCTCTGGGAACGAGACTCTGGCAAGCCGGTCGCCAACGCGATCGTGTGGCAGAGCCGGATCACGGTGCCGATCTGCGAACGGATGAAGGCGGAAGGGCTGGAGCCGTCGTTCCGACAAAAGACCGGTTTGGTGCTCGATGCGTATTTTTCGGGAACGAAGATTCGGCACTTGTTGGACACGCTTCCGGGACTGCGCGAGCGGGCGGAACGGGGCGAAATTCTGTTTGGCACCGTCGATTCGTTTTTGATCTGGCGGCTGACGGGTGGGAAACGACACGTCACCGACGTCAGCAACGCGAGCCGCACGTTGCTGTTTAATCTGCATACGCTCGATTGGGATGACGAGTTACTGAAGCTGATGGGGGTGCCGCGCGCGATGTTGCCGCAGGTGGTCTCGTCCAGCGAGGTCATGGGGGAGTGCGATCCAAAGTGGCTGGGTGGCGCGATACCGATTGCTGGCGATGCGGGTGATCAGCAAGCGGCCACGTTCGGTCAGGCGTGCTTCGACCCCGGCAGCGCGAAGAACACCTATGGCACCGGCTGCTTCCTGCTGATGAACACGGGAGAGAGACCGTCCGCATCCAAGCACGGGCTGCTGACGACGGTCGGCTGGCGGATCAACGGACGAACGACCTACTGCCTCGAAGGCTCAGTGTTCGTGGCCGGGGCTGCGGTGCAGTGGTTGCGCGACGGACTCGGTTTGATTCAGCACGCCAGTCAAACGGCGGCGCTTGCGACTTCGGTCTCGGATAACGGTGGTGTCTACTTCGTGCCGGCATTCGTGGGGCTGGGTGCTCCGCACTGGGATGCGAATGCGAGAGGAATCATCACCGGACTGACGCGCGGGACGACGAAGGCTCACTTAGCACGAGCGGCCTTGGAAGCGATGGCTTATCAAACCGCCGACGTTTTGGACGCGATGCGGCAGGATTCTGGCGTTGCCTTGCAATCACTGCGGGTCGATGGTGGCGCGACCTCGAACGATTGGCTGATGCAGTTTCAATCGGACATATTGGGAGTCGCGGTGCGACGTCCTGTCGTGCAAGAGACGACCGCATTGGGAGCCGCGTACCTCGCCGGCTTGGCAACAGGAGTTTGGCCCGAGCTCAGTGACGTCTCTAAGAACTGGCAACTCGATCGCCAATTTGGGCCGGTCATGCCGGACTCACAGCGGAACACTCTAATGACGAACTGGCACCAAGCCGTCTCACGAGCAAGCCACTGACTACCTCTGCCAAGAGCGATTCGCGTCCGTTTTTCGGCACATGCGGGCCACCGTCGAACTTTCCAAGACGTCTGGCTCGTGGGTGAGTCTGCGGGTTGTAATGGCCGCGTCAATCCTGCGGATTGGCAGCCTTGGTTCGATCACTGATTCCCCTGACAGAACTGTTGCCGTCGTATTCATCGCGCGGTTCGGCACGGCAGGTAGAGCCGTCATGTTCGGCAGCTTTTCGCCGATTAAACGGACTCGCGCAGGTTCGTGGAATGGCATCTTTGGTTTGCAATGCGCATTGAGAACCCGGAATTCGTTGGACGATCTGCAAGATAGGATTCCGACGGCTCGGCGCAAGCCCCCGCCGCGAAACTTCGCCCCAAACCAAACACATCGAGTCATGAAGCCGGCTGGCGAAACCGTCGCGAGCCGCTTTGATGGATCATCGGGAGATCAAGCGATGCGCCTGTTTTCGTGGTTGTCGTCGATTCAAAAATCATGGAACCGTACTCACGCACGCCGCCCTCGCCGAGTCTTGGCCAGACTCGAAAGTTTGGAGACTCGAACTCTGCTCACAACCGGGGCCACCGTCGATGCGACGAACCTGGTGCTGGAAGTTGATACCGGCGACACTTTGACCGTGACCGCCAACGCCGACCAGATCATCCTGAACATCAACGGAGTCGATCAGCCTGCGTTGAACACGCTCGCGTCGGAGGTCGAAACGATCGAGGTTAATCTGCTGGGCGGATCAACGATTGATTTGAGCAATGTCACCGGTGGTGGATTCACCTTGCTGTTGGCGGGCTCCGCGGACAGCCCACAGCCGCTGGTCACCATCAACGGCAGCGACGGCGACGATTCGATCATCGGTAGTACGATCAGCGATTCAATCATCGGCGGCGATGGCAGTGACACCATCGTAGCCGGCGATGGCAACGACTTTATCAACGCAGGACTTGCTAACGACATTGTCAGCGGCGGGGACGGATTTGATACGATCCTTGGCGGTGATGGTGCGGACGAACTGGACGGCGGAGCCGACTCGGACACGATCAACGGCAACGACGGAGAGGACACCATCACCGGCGGCGACGGTGACGACCGTCTTGAAGGAGATGCCGGAGAAGACAACCTCGACGGGGAGGAAGGGAACGACGACCTCCGTGGTGGCAGTGACAACGACACTCTGCTTGGAGGTGACGGCGCCGACAAACTGCAAGGTGGAAGCGAAGACGACTCTCTCGATGGTGGCGACGGCGTGGATACCATAAAGGGCGATGCCGGAAGCGACATACTCGTGTGGGCGTCGAGTGACTCAACCGAAACACTTAACGGGGGAACTGGCGATGACACGCTGTTCGTGATTGGCACGTCTGGAAATGATTCGATCACACTCGGTCAGAACTCCCGCGGAAAGTACAAGGTCACTGGGGTTGAAGGTCGCACTGGTAACACGCTGGCGATTGAAAATGTCGCCGTCGATGGCCTCGAAGGCGATGACACGATCACGATCAACAACATGACGGCTTCTGTATTCTCCACGTTTGTCGTGGCTGGAAACACCGGCAATGACCGAATCCTGGCCAACAATTCGGTGCTAACCAACTTCTTGACGATTCTCGAAGGTAACGACGGAGCGGACAGCATCGTTGGCTCGCGGAATCCAGACTTGATCGATGGTGGAACTGACGGCGACACGATCAACGGCAACGGCGGTGGTGACTTCATCGTCGGTGGTGACGGCGACGACAGCATTCTCGGTGGCGATGGCAACGACAACATCACTGGCAATGAGGGTAATGACACGATCGACTCGCAACTCGGCGAGGACATCATTTACGGTGACAACGACGACGGCACCGGGTCGGGCAACGACGTTCTCAACGGTGGCGGCGGAAACGACACCATCTACGGAGGCGAGGCAGACGACAAAATCTTTGCCGGTGCGGGCAATGATCTTGTCTACGGCGATAACGAAGACGGAACCGGAACCGGCAACGACAGCCTCAATGGCAACATTGGCCGTGACACCATGTTTGGCGGTGACGGTGACGATCGATTGCGCGGCGACGGCGACAACGACAGCCTGTCCGGCGAAGCCGGCAACGATTTGGTAGAAGGTGACGACGGCCAGGACACGCTCTTTGGTGACGACTCGGATGACTTCACTGCGGGAGATGACACAATCAACGGTGGTGCCGGCAATGACTCGATCGTCGGTGGCCAAGGGGCGGACCTAATCAATGGAAATGCCGGCAATGACAAAGTCTTCGGCTACATCGATGGTGGTGCACTCTCCGACGGCAACAACGTGATCCTCGGCGGCGACGGAAATGACACGCTCACTGGACAGGATGGCGATGACACTCTGAATGGCCAAGCCGGCAACGATCGCGCTAATGGTGAATCGGGTGCCGATTACGTTTTGGGCGGCGCCGGCTTTGATACTCTCAGCGGTGGCGAAGGGGGCGATACGATCGACGGCCAAAACGATAATGATCGAATCTACGGCGACAACATCGACGGGTCTGGCTTCGGCAACGATACGCTCTACGGCCGTGACGGCAACGACACTCTGCAAGGCGGCAGCGGAAACGATTTCATGGACGGCGGCGACGGAAACGATGGCCTCTCCGGCCAAGAAGATCACGATTCCATGCTCGGCGGCACGGGCAACGACACCCTCTTAGGCGGCGCTGGCAACGACACGCTGCGAGGCGGTGATGGCAACGATGTCGTCATCGGAGACAGCTATGTTTCCGGTGCCATTTTCGGCGGCGATTACGTCGTCGGTGACGCGGGTACGGACACCGTCGCCGGCAATGGCGGATTCAATGTCGTCCTCAATCCTTCCGAATTGGATTACAACGCGGACGAGAAGCCATTCAGCATCAAGCCGTCATGGGAATAGTTCGCCCGACTGCAAGGACCGAAAACAAAAAAGCCCGTGCAATTTGCATGGGCTTTTTTCGTGGCAATTTGAAACCATGCCGCGAGCCAACGAACGGCTGGCGACCGAGTTTGCGATCCCCCAAAAGGGGCCGGTGGGAGTTGAACCCACGCGTGACGGATTTGCAATCCGTTGCCTTAGCCACTTGGCTACGGCCCCAAAGCGCGGCGGACTTTAGTTGTGAGTTTTCTGAGGGTCAAGGCGGGTTCTGACAGGAGAATTGCATTGCAAATTGCAAAACAAAAATTGCAAGATGAAATTTGCTAGTTGCAAATTGCAAATTGCTGCGTGTCGCTAGACAGTCTCCCATCAAGCCATTGGGCGAACCGCGAAAGACAATCTCATGCCACGCGATTTCAACACCGAAAGCCTCTCGCACGATCCGATTCACGGGTACATCCCGTTTGTCTCGAAGGATGGAATTCCGGACGGAGAAGTTTCGGAACAGGAGTTGATCGATCATCCGTGGGTCCAGCGGATGCGACACATTCACCAACTGCAGACGGCGTGGTGGGTGTTTCCGTCAGCCGAGCACATGCGTTTTCAGCACATCTTGGGCGCGATGCACTTGTCTTCGATCGCGATGGATCGCTGGTACGAATCATTGGTGGCATCCGGCTCGAATGTACCGTCGCGAGCGTACGTCGAAAGCCTGGTCCGAATGGCGGCCCTGCTGCACGACGTTGGACATGGGCCGTTTGGGCATTTCTTTGACGATCACTTCCTCGACCAATTCGGACTGACTCATGAGGTTATCGGATCGGTCATCATTCAGCAGGAATTGGGTGAACTGATTCGCCGAGTGCGACGCAATCCGAATGGTCGGCTGGGACCTCTGGAGGAGCTCGACCCCAGCCAGGTCGCATGGCTCATTTGCCGGCCGACGGGCAAGCCTCAAGACGAGCACGGTCATCCCGTGTGGCTCAAAAAGCTGCGTTCTCTCTTCAGCGGCATCTACACCGTGGACAACATGGACTTTGTGCTCCGCGATGCGTACATGTCCGGCTACAACACGAAGGCGTTCGATCTGTCGCGAATGTTGCACTACAGCTTTTTTTCGACGGAAGGGCTGACGATTCACGCTCGTGGCCTGCCGACGCTGATTAATTTCATCGAAACGCGGGCGAATCTGTTTCGGACGATCTATTTTCATCGGACAGTACGAGCCATCGATCTCGCGTTGGAAGAACTGTTTGGCCCGACGATGCTGCGGCTGTTTGGAGGTTCTGACGGACAGCCGATGAATCCTCTGGAACATCTCGACGAATATCGCCAACTAACCGAATCAACGTTTCTGGTCGATGTGCAGCGTTGGTCGCGCAGTTCTGATCCCGAATTGAAGTCGCTGGGGGCGCAATGGGACGCGCTGCTTTCTCGTCAGGTGACTTGGAAGATGGCCTGTGAGCGAACCTTCAATTTCCACGCCGGGCAGGCCGAGCGAACTTCCATCTTTTCCGAACCGGATTTGGTGGAGAAACGCATCCGAGCCACGCTGCCAGCCAACTTGAGAGAGATTGAGCTGCGAATCGATGTTGCTCGCCATTATCACCGGCCGAGCGGCAGACTCCCCGCAGGCGGACAGAATTTTCTGCTCGATCCAGTCGGCGACGCGCCGCGGGAACTGCATGACGATGAACTTTTTCAGTCATTGCCGACGAGTTTCTCGATCTTTCGCGTGTACTCGAAGGATCACCGACACGACACGGCCCTGCACGCTGCCGTGAATGCGGTACTTGGTGCCGTCGCGGACTCAAAGACGAATATGTGAGCGGCAGGGCAAGTGGACTTTTCCGGCTGTGTTTGTCGTGCAGCCAAGTTGTTTCGCAGCGGTCGTTGCGGTCGTTGCTGTCGTGTCGGCGAATCGCGCCAGACTGACAATCGGGGTCAAGCCGGTCGATACCTGAGTTCATGCTCGACCTCGATCTCGCCCTGTTGGACGCATATCCCGAATGGCGGCAAGTGTTGCTGGCCTACAACGACGATGTTGACTCCGTGATCCTCACAGAACCTGAGACGTCGGAGTTCGTCGCTCGTGGTTTTCGCCCACGGGTCCGCGAAGTGGACGGCGTTCCGGCCGATCAGATGACTCGGGCACACGGCAAACTGATCGCTCACGGCCTGCTGCAAGTTGAAATCACCGGACGCACGGGGGGCATGCTGTACCAGTTGACCGCCGCCGGCCGCCAAGCCTGCTTGCGGCTGACAGGGGCGACCGAGAACGAATCGCTGGAATTGGCTTTGGCGTGATCGTTGTGACCTGTCTCTAAAAAGTAACAGGCTCCGAATTCGGAGCCTGTTGGCGTTTGAGTCACAACATTGGGATCGCTCAATTCTGCGAGCGGACTTGATCCCAAGCACCCGCCACATCGGAAGCATCCGGGGCGAGGACGTAGATTTCCACGCGGCGATTCTTGGCTCGTGTATTCGGGTCCTTGTTGTTGGCGATGGGTTCGAACTCGCCGGCACCAGAGGACCGCATGCGGCGCTGATCGATACCAAATTTCTTGAGCTCGACCAGGACTGAGTTGGCTCGGTTGGTTGAAAGATGCCAATTGGTTGGATGTCGTGATTTCGTGGCGGCTTTGGCGATGGGTCGATCATCGGTATGGCCGACGATCTGCACGCGAAGCAGTTTGGTGTCGCCGCTGTTCAAGATGCTCGCGATGTCACGCAGCAAGGCCTCACCCTTTTTGGCGACGGTGTCACTGCCGGAATCAAACAGCAGATCCGAGTCGAGTTTTGCGACACCCGTGTTCTCGTCAAACGTGATGCCGGAATACTTTTGGCTTAATCCTTTGAAGCGAGCGTTGGCATCGCTCGACAGTGGATTCGTGCGGCCGGTGTTCTTGAACCGCTCGGCCATCTGAGCACGTTCGGCATTGAGGTTGTCGATCCGTTTGTTGGCGATATCGAGGTTGCCTCGAAGCTGGTCGTTCTGCTGTTGCAGTTGAGCCATCGACTGCGACATCGACTTATTCTGACCCCAGAGTTGTTGGGATCGGTACTGGCTCTGCCGATGTGTCGTTCTGGGGACAAGGCCGTTGTGCATGCAGCCCGTCAACGGCAGGGTGATCATTCCCAGCAGGCACCAAAGGGCCCAGCGGTTTCGAAACGAATGCGACATGACAAGAGACTCCGTTCGAGGCGGCGAGTCTTCAGCGTTTCGCAGCGTCGGGTCGCGGGGAGACGATCCAACGGCGATGCACCAAAGATGAACGCGGAGAAGTCGGATGGAGGGAAAAGGGACAGGAAGGGATTCTGGCAGGGTCCGCTTCAAGCCGAGAATGCGTGGGAAGGACTCCCGAATGGAAGGGGCGTTACCCTCGGCTGGGTCGAAGCGGGCGGGGTTGTAGTCGTATCTGAAAAACGTGCCAAGTCGAATCTGAGGATTTTTCCGACGAGCTTCCCGTTGTCATCGAACCTCACCAACGGATGTTTGGGGTAGGGTCGCTCGAAACTTCTTGCTCGCGCCGATTTCGCCTTTAGAATCAAGCACCGCATTCTCGCAACCACCTTTCCGAGCACGGTTTGCAAGGCCCGGTTGTACTGGTGGCGACAATGGCGACAATGACGACAATGACGCGGACCGCATCGGGAGTCGGTAAATCATGGCCAAGCGATATCTGAGCGTGGACGAAGCGGCGGAAAAATTGGGAATCTCGAAAGACGAACTGAAACGTCTTCGAGAAAAAGGAGAGATTCGCGGTTTCGGCGACCGTGGCACGTTCAAATTCAAAGAGGACGATGTGTATGAACTCGCTCGTCGTTTGACGCCCTCCTCCGATTCTGATGTGCCAATGATCGATGGCGACGATGATGCATCGGTGTTGGATGAGGATCCGGCCGCAGATGGCTCAGGCTTGAATGGAGCCCCCTCCATTATTCGCCGCCTGAGTGGTGCCGCACCGAGTGGTGCCGCACCGAGCGGTGACGCCGGCGAGACGACTGGCAGCATCTTTGATGATTTCAGGGCCGGCGGAGACTCAGACAGCGATGTGCGACTGGATGATGACAGCGGCGCTCGGCTTGTGATGTCGGACAGCGACAGCGACGTTCAACTGTCTCCTAGCGCCTCGGATTCAGGCAATCTGCAACCAAAGCCCGACAGCGACAGTGACGTGATGTTGGTAAGCGAGGAACCTGACAGCGACGTCCATCTCGCGGGTGACGATGGCAGCGGAATCAACTTGGGACTGCAAAGTGACAGCGATGTACGATTGGTCTCCGCCGACTCAGACAGCGACGTGCAGCTACTCGATGACGCACTGCTGACTGAACCAAAATCAAAGATTAAGAAAGACAGTGATAGCGACGTCGCGGTACTTCCGGACAGCGGCTTCAACTTGGAATCCGCCGGCAGCGGCATCGGTAAAAAGAGTGGCGGTCGCAGCGAAGGCTTGTCAGACCTGATGGAAGACAGCGACATCGCTCCCGATCAAAGTAGCGAGATCTTGTTGACCGGTCTGAGTGGAGTCAATTTGTTGGGCCCACAGAGTGGCGTCGCTCTGGATCGCGTCGCCGACAGTGGAGTGTCACTGGAAAAGAAGGCTGCGGATGACGACAGCTATCTGGCGCTGTTTGATTCCCCTTCTGAAGAAGGCGGCATCAATCTCTCTGGTGACAGCGGTATTGCCCTGCACGCTGACGGTGACGGCGAAGAGGACGACGACGGCATCACGCTCGCCGAGACTTCCGGGGATAGCGGCATCTCGCTTGAAGACGACGAGGACTTGCAACTCACCGAAACACTGCCGGGAATGAAACCTTCCAAGAGCAAAAAGAAACCGGCCGACGAAGACGACAACATGAGCGATACGATGCTCGAGGTTCCGTCTGTCTCGGCCGATGACCAGGGAGCTGAAAGCGATTTCGAGATCGGCGCGGTGGATGGCGGTAGCCAGGGTGACACCAGCGTGCTGCTCTTCGACGATGAGGACGAGACTGACGACGGCGGAGCCCCGATGGTCAAGAAGAAGACCTCCGACGACGAAGACGAGGATTTCGAATTCAACGAGGCGGATGAAGATACGTCCGACGAGACCGAAGATGTCTTCGCCGGAGATGAAGCTTTCGACGAAGAATCGGACTTCGAAGGGGAAGAGGAACTGGAACCGGTCACCAAGGTCGTGGCGGGCGGTCCGATCGAACACCCGTGGGGAGCCGGCGTAGTCTCGTCGCTTGCGATTTCGTCAATCGTGATGATCTTCTGCGCAATGGCCTCGATCGAACTGGTTCGCAGCATGTGGGGCCATCAAGGCTACAGCCCCGCCAACGGCTGGCTCATCGAAACACTCGGCGGATTGTTCAAGTAACAGACCACGCGAGTTGCGTAGCTCAGTCGCTCCGCGATTGAGATTCCCTGTGTGTCATCGCTCGCAGGAAAAACGTGAAATCGGGGTTCGGTTGGCTTTAGGAGTGCGAGTCGCCCGAGCGAGTTGCCTACAAATCGGCGAGTTACAGGGCGACTATTCCATTGTTTCAATCGTGGCTTGCCAGCGAGCCTGTACGTCTTGATTGGACCCACCCAATCCGTCGCGCACTTGCACTCGCAGACGATTGCCGCGTTGCTCGGCGGTCCCCACACCAATCATGAGGATGATCTCCTCATTGGGGCCGACTTCGGGTACCGCAGTAAACTCCATCTTGCCGTTGACGGGAGCGGAAACGCCATCACCGTCTTTGGAGACGAGCTTCACGTTCTCTGGCGAGCTCACTGTCACAGCGACTTGCGGAGCCGAGTGCTGGCCGATGTTACGGACTCGGATTCGACACCAGTTTGCGACACCAGAATTCGTTGTCGCAGACACCGACGATCCCTTCGCGGCGACTGGCTGCGAATGGCTGATCGACTGCACGTCTGCAGTCGGAGCGGGAAGAAGTTCCACGGCGGGAGGAGCCGGTGGTGCCGACAGTGATTCAGGAGGCTTCTCGTCCGGAATCGGCGCGTTGTGGATCGCTTGCGTCGCAGTCGGCTCGGAAATCGGCAGCGAAATCGCACCTGCCTGTGCCGTTGCCGAGGTCATCGGCCGTTCTTGAGACGGCCTGGCCTGGCTGGCCAATCCAGAGGTCATCCCTTGGTTCGCGGGAAGATTCGCCGGAATTCCAGGGCGAGGCGATTTCGACTCAAAGAGATCGCCGACCCGATCACCCGCGCGAGCCAGCTGGTGTCCGGTCGAACGCAACGGTTGAGTCACATTGTCCGTAACTTGGTCTAAACTCGCGCATCCCGAAACGCAGCCGAGCGACAACACCGCCCACTGCCACCATCGGCGCACGCACCGGGCTGCCGGAGGCTCATCCAAGACTTCCAGCAACCAACTCGGCCCACGAACCTCAGTCACCGACGAAATCTTTGTCATCACAGTGTCCTCCCAAATCCCTGACCCCTAGTCCCGACTCCCTACTCAAGCCGCTCCCACAAGCGACTCGGAAATCCGTCGCAGCGAAGCCTGCGTGGCGTGGCGAACCTTGATGGAATTGTCGCTGATCGATGCAACCTGCAAGGCGGCCGTTGCGTCGCGAGCCTGTTGGCCAAAACGTCCCAAAGTCGTCGCCGCGTATCGCCGCACTTCAGCATTCGGATCGGCCAGAGTCTGTACGAGTGCCTGCACCATCGAGCGGTTGACGACCCCCAGTCGTCCCAAACAATCGGCTGCCGCGCAACGCACGTCCGCATTGACGTCATGCAGCGCGACCAATAACGCGGGCATCGCTGATCGGGCCTCAGTTCCCACATGCCCCAGTGCGACGATCAGCAGTTGCCTGACCGCCGGATTGCGATGATTCAGCGACGCGATCATCTCCGAGACCGCCGATGCTCCGAGCCTTCCCAAATCTTGTGACGCATTCCAGCGGACATCCACATCGATGTCCTCCAACTGAGCAATGAGATCGGCCGCCTCCAGCGGTTTCTCTGCTCCACACTCGACGACTGGCTCATCCGACTGCTCCGGACAAAACAGCTTCAGTCCTGAAGCGGCCTGATTTGGATCGGCCTCCGGTGAGGACACGGCCCAATTTGTCGAAAACGCAGGCAAAGGATTGACCGCTGGCAACGCCTGCTCCGATTCAGTGCCGCATCCCAAAGACTGCCGCAGGCCATTGCATTCCGGAACAGACTGAGCACATTGCGTCGCTTCCCTGTCGGTAGCGTCCTGAAGTGCTTGTGAAGGCGGTACAGAACTCCCCGCGTTGATCATTGTCAGCGTCGTCATCGCGCACCTTCGGACGCCGGGATCTACATCGCTCGTGGCCTGCCACAGAGCTGGAAGAACGATGTCAGTATCCGCCCCGATGCCTCCCAATGCCGATGCGATGTTGCGTCGTACCAATACATCAGGATCGGACACCAACCGAACGAGTTCACCCACAGCCCTATGAGCAGAAGGACCGATCTGTCCCAACGCGAATGCCGCACGAGCTCTTACTGCCGCAAACTCGTCGGACAAGGCCGCTCGCAGCGCGGGAACTGCCTCCATCGCATGAGCCCCAAACACTGAGAGCGCAAAGGCTGCTGCGGCGCGAACACCGGGGTCGGCATCTGCCAGGGCGAAGATGAGTTGTGGAACAGCGTCAATCGCGCCGAGTCCAATCTTTCCCAGCGAGATCGCCGCAGATTGCCGCACGCGAGCATCGTCGTCCTGCAAGGCCCGCACGAATGGCGATACCGCATCCCGCACGCCGTTTCCCAGCGAATCGACCGCCTCACCTGGCGTCGCGAATTCGATTGTTGAAGTGTCCGCTTCCAAGTTCGACCGCGTTGGCACCACTTCTGTTTCTGAGTTGTCCGCTGACGGAGTGCCGACCACCGATTGACTTAGCCATCCTCGCCACCAGCCCAACAGACCAACGACTGTCAGCAGAGCCGCAACAGCCCAGTGCCGACCGTCGGACGATGCCAGGTCCGCTGCGGAGGAATCTACTGGCGTGGAAGCCGCATCCGTTTTTACAGACGAACGGGCCGTCCGATGCAACGCGACGGCATTCTCCACGGGAGTGAGCTGCATTCCGTCAACCAGTCGCTGGTACTGCTCCGCAAGCCCGGCGACTTCGACAGAACCTCGGCCGCGATCATTCAAGATCCTCGCTGCCGCTTCGCATGTGCGACGCACTTCCTGTCGCCGATTGGCGTTCAGATGATTCCAATGTTGATCGATTTCTTCTGCGAATCTCCCGACCGCTCGCAAAGCCGCCGCTTGGACGTGCTCGTCAATGTCATCGATCGCACTTGCGAGGGCTGTGATGGCTGACGTCGATGGCCAACCGAGGTCGCCCAGTAACACAGCCACCGCCAAACGGAGATCATCGTCAGAATTTGCGAACAGGGTCACAAGTTGCGACGTTATCGCCATTTTGTCGTTCTCATCCCATCTGGAATGAACTGCAGACAAACATGCGATGGCTTCTGCCTGGATGTCGGTCGCTGGACTTCGGAGACACTCGCTCAAAGCCGGCAGTGCCGCGTTGTCTTTCGAGGCCGAAACCGTCCGCAGAGCAATCAAGGCTGCACAGACCACCTCAGAATCCTGATCCCGCGTCGCATGCCAGAGCGCTGACTCGGCATTGCTCGCGAGGCGACCGATCCGCCCCAAAGCAGTTGCCGCCGCCCAACGAATTCGGACATCAGAATCGTCCAGTGCGCGGATCAAGGCTGGTACCGCTTCGGCCGCGGACTCACCGAACTGGCTCAGCGCCCAGGCACTTGCTTGTCCAACGATGGGACTCTCGTGGCTGAGCGTTTCTACCATCGCTCTCACCGCTGAACTGTCTCGTGTTTGTCCGGCATGAATGGCATTGGCGGCCAGCTGTTCCGCCGACGCTGGTTCGTCGGCGACAGCCGTCGATGCGGCGGCGCACAGCATCGCGCAGGCCAGCCATCGCAAGCTGAGGATCGTCGGTCGTCGCATCGGTTCATCTCCTGTGAGGATTGCGCCGTCAGGGGCGACATTCCCTGAATCCCAATTCACGCGGCTGCTTGCTGTGGACGCTTGAGTTCGTTGGGTCGCTCGCCACTTTGTTCCAAGCTGAGAATTGTCGGCTCCGCCGGTCGGGACTTGACGACAGCGGAATCGGGTTCCAACAGCAACGTGCTCAGATCCGCTTCGACCGTAGATTCCGAAACCGACTGCAAGTCGCGTTGAGCAACACGGAGTTCATCACTGACGCGAGACAAGTGCTGACCAAAGAATTGCAGGCCGTTTTCCAAGACCACTTGCTCGTGGCGGAACTTCTCCACCCAGGTCTCCCTCAACTTGTCGAGTTCCGCCCGTTCGGCCCGAAGCTGCGCCGACTGGACGTCACGAGCCTGTCGCAATTCGTCTTCCTGATGCTGTCGAGCGTACGCCAGTTCTGACTGCACCTGTCGTACACGCGTATCGAACTCTTCTCGTTCGCGTCGCACCTGAGCCATCTCTTGTTCGCGTTGTCGAGCGAATTCCTGCTGCTGATTCAACCGTTCCCGCTCGAATAGTCGACGAGCTTCCGCGAACTCCGCCTCGGCCTGACGTCGCCAATGCAATAGCTCTTCACGTTCACGCAAGCGTTGCGCCGCCAACTCGTCCTTCAGCCACTGCTGAGCGACCTCTTGGACCTCTTTTGCCGTCTGCAATGCAGCCCATTCCCAGTCCCGTTGGGTCGCCCAGTCACTTTCGCAAGGGGACAACTCTTGTTTAATAGCCGCACGCTGCCGAGCCAAATCTTGAAAAAATGCCTCGCGCTGCTGCGACAGAATTTCTGTGACCCGCTGCTGATGCTCGACGCGTTGTCCCACGGCGGATGCATGCGACTGCTCGCGCCCTTCCTGATGCCGAGCCTTGTCTTTTTCAAGTTGTCCGGTCGCTGTTTCGAGAACGACGTTGGTGGCTTTGCGACTTTGAGATACCTCCTCACCGTGACCGATGCTGACGACTTCGGCCACAGGCTTTGGCCGAACGACCACCTGCGCCGAATGGACGTCAGACGTCCAACCATCAAAGAGATCACGCTCCAATTCAGCACGCTGACGAAGCCAGGCGTTATGAATCGATTCGGGACTGGGCACGGAACTTGATTTGGTCGACGTCATCGCGACTCCTCTTTGCTGCTCGTAGTCTCCTCGTCGGTCACGACGGAGTCAGAATCCAGTTCCTCAATACCGGTCGCTTGGGGATCGAGATCCACCCGCCGAGGCTCGCCAGAACGGATATCGTTCACTTCCACCGACTTTTCGTCTTGCACAACATTTGCCGTGCTGCCCGGCGTACGCTTCATCACAAGTTGCCTCAGCCACTCGGTGCGTTGCCTCGCGTCGTTCAGGCGTCGCAACCGAAGATCCTCAAAGACCTGTTCGACCAAGATCGACACGTCCTGCGGTCGGATGGACGGCTCATCATCCACATTGGATGGCATCTTCTCTTTCTCTGCGGAGGTGGTTTCAGTCACTTCAGGCAACTCCTTCGCGAGAACGACGGATCTTGAAAACAACCCTCTCGGCTGATCATCCGAAGCAGACTCCTCCGGCCCCTGAATTTGCTCATGCGGCCTTTGATCTGTCCTCGACTTAGCTTTGACGACGGAGCTGGCCGGACTGATGACTGGCACCTTTGTCCCGTTCGCAGGCTCGCTCTCGCCATCGAAGACGTCCTCAAAAGGCGCTTTCTGCAGCGCGGCGGAATGCGCGGAGACGGACCGTGCCTGTGGAATCTCTCGCTCGAATTCGGCAAACGATCCGGAATGCTGCAACTCAACGATGGATGTCGAGGAAACCTTTGTTGGAGAACTGATCGCCTGCAATCTCTCTGAATTGGACAGCACCGGGACGACCGACACCGCGGGCTGAGCCAGCGGCAATGCCTCGCGCCTAACCGGTACGAATTGCGTACTGCGGGATTGTGCCTTTGGCGTGACGGCCAGAGGCTGTGTGGTTTCCTGCGGAAGTTGCGATCCTTCGTTGGCCACTTTGGCCGCCACGGGATGAGCGGCGATTCCAGGTGACGTCGCGACTTGGGGTGGTGGCAAAAACTTCGATTGACCGCGGTGAAGAGGCCCGGCCACTTTGACTTTCGGACGTGACTCGCGACGGTCAGCCACAGACTGAATCTTGTGACTCATCACCGCCGCGCGCCAGTCTTGCCCGTGAAGACAACCGGTCAGCCCGATGCAGAAGAGAGTCGTCCAAGGCCAGAATGGATGTCGCATGAAATGCACTCGCCGAAACAGTACCCGAACTTCGAGCGGGGTTGCCGCGCAACGTCTTCCAAGAAGACACCTCGGGTTTATCGGTTAGGCAAAGGCTTCCGGATTACGCCATTCTGACAGTCACGCAATCTGAAGAACTTGAACGGACGCAACGAACGGCAAGAAGTGCCGCAATGACTTGCTCACGGCGGCGACAGCATCACTAGGCCCTGCTTTTGAAATTGCTCCAGCCACTGCGCCAGAATCGCGTCCCCAATCGATGATGACTTGCGAAGCTCTTCGACCGGCTTGCCCCAGTAGAAGCTGATCCAGCCTGATGCATGGTCGCGCGAACGATTCAAGAACTCGATCATCTGCGGCGGTGAACACTTCAGCGGAAACGTCTCTTCGATGACGACCGGCTTCCCGACGTCGGCGAAGCCCTTCAATGTTGCAAGTTGCTCGTCGAGCTTTCCATTTTCGGGATACAAGTGGATGCACAGGAAATCGAGATCCTCCGCAACTTTGGTCGGCACGAAGCCGGATGTCAGACCCGGCCGATCCAGACTCCAATCGACCAGTCCAACCGTGACAAGATGCCGCCGATCCACTTCCCGAATCGCTGTGACCAACTCATGAATCCACGCCTTCGCGATTTCTGGACGTGGTCGCTCCTTCTGATCGAGCGTGATGAACTGCACGAAGTGCTTCCCCGCAAACGGTGGCCCCAGCCATTCCCCCTCCTTGCGGCGACCGCCCGGCACGACCGGCTCATTCATCAGGTCGTAGCAGAAGATCGCCGGGCTGTTTGCACATTGCTTCGCGACCGCTCGCCAGAACGTCGCTTGTGTTGTCCAGCGTTCTTTTTCGTTGAGCTTATCGTACCATTCCGGCACGTCGTTCTTGTGGTAGCAACCCAGGCCCGTCAGATCGAGATACAGCTTCTCGCGTTCCGCCAATGCCACCAGCTTTGCGAGTTGAGTCAATCCCTTTTCGTTCGGCTGCTCTGGCCCCGACAGAAACTTTTCCACCTGCAAATGAATTCGCGCGACGTTCGCCCCTAGCGCCTTCATCTCTCGAAAGTCTGATTCAACGTCGGCCCAGTGTTCCTCCCAGTAGTCCTCCAGCAGACGCCCAGCGGCGTCGTGATCGTAGTTGAAACCCCATGGCACAAAGCGGCGACCTCCGGGATTCAACTCGAACGACGGCGTGCCTTTTGACACTACGATCCAAGGCACCTCGTCCGCCGCGAGCCAATTCGACGGAAACGCACTCATCCCGAGGCCAACAAGCATCATCCATCGAACGATTCGAGTAATCTGAGATTCACGAGTGGTCATCTTGGACCTCGATCTACTGGCTCATCTGCGTTGTGTTGAGACGGCGAAAGCGTATCATCGCGGCGCCTGAAGTTCCTATGAGCTTTGTCATGACTTGCTGTCGCCGATTCACACAAACCGTCCGGTCTTTTCGTCGCCAGACTTTGAACTGGCGGACCGCCCGGTCGTTGTGCGCGCTGTGGTTCGCATTGACCGCGATTGGCTTCCCGTCGAACTTGTCACTGCTTGGCGGATCCAGTTGTGCCAGAGCTCCAAATCAGAATTGCCATTGCTCAGTCGCCAAGCGACTTTCGGGAACCTGCTGCTGCGCTCGCGGTTCGATGCCAAAGACCGTTTCAACATGCTGTTCTGCCAAACAGCAAACACCCCGATCACCCGTTGGGAATGACTGTCGCCTTAAAACGCCCGCTCGGGCTGTGGTCGCAAACTCGCCAAAAGTCGAATTGAGCATCGCTCGCTGCAATTGCAGTTCCGAAGCACCGGACAATTTGTTGCTCACGCAAGACCCACGATTGCCCGCGACAACGTCGGTGGTCGTGTTGCCTGAGACATCGGTCTCGTTTGTCGTGCTCCCCGTAGAACGGGTCGAGAGCGCGTTCCTGCTGCCGCCGGTGCCACCGCCGAAGCTGGTCCTCGAAGACGCCGCGGTCATCTAGCCGATTCGAGTCGACGCTCTTCGAGCGTTTGAGTCGAGCTTGTCGATGCTGGCGTTCGATGTCGTTGTTGCCCGAATTTCCCTCAAGACATCAGAGGATCTGTCCCATGAAGGCTTCCGTACCGCGCCGAGTGCGCGGCTTCACGCTTATTGAATTGCTTGTCGTCATTGCCATCATCGCGATCTTGATCGCGCTGCTGTTGCCCGCCGTCCAAAACGCTCGCGAAGCGGCCCGCCGAAGTCAGTGCAAGAACAACCTCAAACAGTGGGGGTTGGCTCTCCAGAATTACGAGAGCACGTTCCGAGCGTTCCCACTGACGAACGCCCAAAACTACTTGCCGAACACACAAGGCTTTTCGCCGCAGGCTCGGTTGCTGGCTTATCTGGAGCAGGCCAATCTGCAAAAGAAAATCGACTTCAAACAACCGGCGTTCACCGGGCCGTTCAACGCGCTGGTTCCGAACCCGCTGTTCGCGTCCGTCTTCGCTCAGACCCTTCCCGTAGCACTGTGTCCGAGCGATCCCGCTCCAGCTCTGAATGTTGGAACTGGCGGCGCGATTTACTGCGGCATCAATTACATGCTCAGCTACGGCAGCGGAACTGGCGCGAAATACGATCTCCGCTGGCGGACCGATGGCATCGTCTATGAGAACTCAAACGCGACGTTCCGCGACATTCGAGACGGCACATCCAACACCGTCGCGATGAGCGAGACCGTCCGAAGCGTGGGGGCCGACTTCACGCTGCCAGCCGGAACGTTGCCGCCATTTCCGTATCAAGCGACGCTCAATGGGTCGTCGGGAGTCAGCCCGAATTTGCAGACGACTCAGGGGTTGGCCGCGACAGGCGGCGCTTGGTTGGCATTCAACGCCGGCGGAGTCATTCAGAATCCAAATCTCAACTCCGTTTGGCCAACCATGACCAGTTGGCGTGGAGCGGCTAGCGCGGCGCTGCGTGGTCGTGGGACAAGCTGGGCACATTCCGGAGCGATCAGCACGCTGACGAACGGCTACAGCCCGCCGAACAGCCGTATCCCGGACGTCGTGACACACTTCACCGGTTTCTTCGGCCCGCGCAGTTTTCACGACGGTGGTGCTCACGCCCTGTTGTGCGATGGCTCCGTGCGCTATCTCAGCAACAGCATCGACACCGCGATGCACCGAGCCATTCACAGCCGCGACGGTCGCGAACCTGTGAGCAGCTTCTGATCTGATTCGCAGTCGATTAGAAGCACTGAACACGAACACGCCCAACCGGAGGATTCTTCATGATCTCACGCCAGCAACGCACGGGGTTCACACTCATCGAACTTCTTGTCGTCATCGCAATCATTGCGATCTTGATCGCGCTGCTACTGCCGGCGGTCCAGGCTGTTCGCGAGTCAGCCCGCCGAACCGAGTGCCGTAACAATCTCAAACAGTTTGGCCTCGCTTTGCACAACTATGCCGCGACGCATCAGGTGTTGCCACCGGGGTACCTCTACAAGCCTGATCCCAACGGGAACGCGATGGGCCTGGGTTGGGGAGCGATGATTCTGCCAATGCTGGAGCAGGGGAAACTTTATCGCCAATTCGATTTCAATCGACCGGTATGGGACAACGCCAATACGGCTCCACGAATGCGACAGTTGCGAATGTTTCTTTGTCCGACTGATCCGGTTTCCGAGGGTTCGTTCGTCAACATGGGCGGACCGCCGGCGGAGCAGTACGCGATGGGCTGCTACGTCGCCAATTTCGGCCCGCCCGATTTGGATGAAAACCAGGAACAGCGTGACGGCGTCTTCAGCCGCAACAGCGCGACGAAGATCGCACATGTTTCAGACGGGCTTTCACAAACGCTGTTCGCCGGCGAGCGGGTCAACGGACCATTTCGGATCGCGGCCTCACACGGCGTCCACTTCGCCTACGAAACGACTTGGTGCTGCGCCGTTCGTGAAGCCTCCGACCCCGCTGACGACCACGGCCACATGGTTCTCTTCCATGCCAGTCACCCGCCCAATGACCCGGCCAGCGACGATCGCGACGTCTCCTCAGCGCACCAGTCGGTTTCACATTTCTTGATGGGAGACGGTCGCGTCCGAGGTCTCAGCGTAAACATCAACTTTTTCGTGTATCAAGCTCTAAGCACTCGTACGGGTCACGAGAGCGTCGCCGACGAGTAACAATTATTGCAGGGATATTTCTTGTCTGTTTCGTTCATTTTCCGATCATCAGAGGAGCTCCTCACATGAATGCGATCTGCCAGTTTTTGGCTAGTGGAATCTTTGCCGTCGTGGCCCTGTGGTCCTCGAACTCGCTGGCTCACGACACCTGGGTGCAGACCAACACGAACTTGATTCGATCCGGTGACGCCGTTCACATCGACTTGATGCTCGGCAATCATGGGAACGAGCATCGGGATTTCAAGTTGGCCAGCAAGGTCGCTCTCGACGGCTGCTCGCTGCGAGTGATCGCTCCTAGCGGTCGGCGTTACGACGTGAAGGATCGCCTGACTGATACCGGCTACACGCCGAAGGAAGGCTTCTGGTCGTCACGTTTCGTCGCATCGGAACCGGGGCTGTACGTTGTCGAGCACTCGGTCGACAAACTGGTCAATCACGGCAAGCCCGCCCGATCGCTCAAGAGTGCGAAGACGATGTTCGTGGTCAGCAAGTCGCTCGACAAAGTCCCACAAAACAATCCCGGCTTTGACCGTGTCTTCGGCCATGCGTTGGAAATCATCCCCGTTACGAACCCAGTCACACCAATGGGGCCGGGGCAAAAAATGGCGGTCAAACTGCTGTTGAAAGGCCAGCCTCTCGCGAATTCGCAAGTGTCGTTCATTCCTCGCAGCGAACCGCTGACCGAAGCATTCGACGACCGTTTTGAACGCAAGACCGACGCGAACGGACTCGCGCATTTCACTCCCAAGTCGGGCGACTACTACTTGATCGTCGCTCACCTGAAGACCGACGAAAGCGGCGAGGGCTTCGAGGCGACATCGTACTCGGCCACGCTGACCGTCTTTGTCCCAGAGATTTGCCCCTGCTGCGGAGAGTGACGCTGGAGTGGAGTGCCAGATCGTCGGACGAGAACTAAACTCAGCCGATGATGGAAAGCCCTACTGACACACCTGACCGACGATTTCTTGATCCCGTTCTCCAGCGCGAGTTCGCGGTCGAGATCGTGCGCCGGCTGAAAGAGGCCAACTTCACCGCGCTGTGGGCCGGCGGTTGCGTGCGCGATCATCTGCTCGGCAAGATGCCGAAGGATTACGACGTCGCGACCAGTGCGACCCCCAAGCAGGTGAAGAAGGTCTTCGCAAAACGCAAGACCGTCGATGTGGGAGCCAGCTTCGGGGTCATCATGGTCGTCGGCCCGCGCGGAGCGGGCGAGGTCGAGGTCGCGACATTTCGCAGCGACGGCTCGTACTCCGACGGCCGGCGGCCCGATTCGGTCACTTTCAGTTCGCCGGAGGAGGACGCTCAGCGGCGAGATTTCACGATCAACGGGATGTTCTTC
The DNA here is from genome assembly GCA_016872645.1 of Planctomycetota bacterium. GTDB lineage: Bacteria > Planctomycetota > Planctomycetia > Planctomycetales > Planctomycetaceae > SXKJ01. The sequence goes on from VGZH01000065.1 coordinate 32,405, forward strand.
GACCCGCTCGAACACAAAGTCCTCGACTTTGTCGGGGGCGAACGCGACCTCAGCCAAGGCTACATCCGCGCGATCGGCGATCCACACGCGAGAATGCGCGAAGACAAGCTTCGCATGTTGCGAGCCATCCGTTTCACGGCATCCCTGGAGTTCGGCCTCGCCCGCACCACTAAGGCCGCTGTCACCGAGATGGCACCGCAGATTCATGTCGTCAGCGCGGAGCGGATCGCGGCGGAGCTGCGGCGGATACTGACGGACCAGCATCGACACGTCGCGGTCGCACTGGCGAACGAAGTCGGCTTACTACGAGAGATTCTTCCCGAAGTCGTATTGCACGGACAGAACAGTGCTGATCCCGAATCGGAAAGTCGAAAGCCACAGCAGGTCCTCGCGACCTCAGAGAACCTTAGCCCTCAACTGACAGCCCTCCGGCTGTTGCAAGAGCCGTCGTTCGAACTGGCCTTTGCCATGCTGCTGCGCGACGTATCCAACGTCGAAGCGATCTGCCGTCGCTTGAAGCTCTCGAACGATGAGCTCGAACGAACCGCCTGGCTCGTCCGGCAGCAGGACGCCTTGCGCGAGCCAGACAAACTCCGCCTTGCGCAGCTCAAACGCCTGCTTGCCCATCCATTCCGCGACGATCTGCTGTCTCTGATGCGCGCCACGTTGTTCTCCGAACGAGCCGACCTGCATCCGGTCCTGTTCTGCGAACAATTTCTAGAAGCAACACCACCCGACGTCCTCAACCCACCGCCGCTCGTGACCGGCAATGACCTGATTGCTGTTGGCTTGAAACCGGGTCCGCGATTCAAGCAGTTACTCGACGAAGCCTGCGACGCGCAGCTCAACGGCGAGCTGATCAGTCACGAAGCAGCGATGG
>VGZH01000066.1 GCA_016872645.1 Planctomycetota bacterium
TGATCGGCCGTCCGAAACCGATGCCGCCAAACTCCACGATGCACGCTGTGCGACAGTGTTGAGGCCGCATACAGCAGCGACAACGTCACCGCGTAGATCACGCAGCCCAAAGTCAGCGAGTCGTTGTGCCTGTCGAGTGACGACCGCACGAGCCACCAACCCGCCGGCAAGCTGAGGATGAAGCCCGCTCCGTGAGTCCATTGATTCGCCACTTCCTCCGTGACGAATCGCGATGAGGGTTTGAAATTGATTGCACGGCTCATCGCCGACTCCTCGGGAAACGTCCCTGTGGCCCTGGAAGACGATTTGTGGTAGCGGCGAGATAACAGAACCGCGCCTTTGGGCAAACAGCGATTTTCCGACAATGGCGTGTCGGACCAGACTGCAACTGTTAAATTGGCGGCCGACCGATTTCACCCAGGAGCGAACTGATGACACTGACTCGACGCGAACTTCTGTCGACATTGGCTTCGACCGCCAGCCTGAGCATGCTCGCCTCTCCGGCCGGAGCAGAACCAACGTCCTCGCGAGCCAAGACTCGCATCGGCATCTCGACCTATTCGTTCTGGCACTTTCGAGGTGATCCGGTGCCGATCGAGAAGTGTCTCGAACAAGCGGCCGACATGGGCTTCGACGGCGTCGAGATTCTGCACGTCCACATGGAAGAGGCCGCGAAGGTCAGCGGCGGTTCGGTCGACAAACCGATGCTGCGGCGAATCAAGCAGCGAGCCTTCTCGCTGGGCTTGGACCTGATGGGCTTCTCAACGCACCAGGGCTTTGTGACCCCAGACGCCGACAAGCGGCAGAAGAACATCGAGCACACCGAACGCTGCCTGGAGATGGCTTACGAACTTGGTATCCCAACGATTCGGGTCAACACCGGCCGCTGGGGAACCAGCAAGAACTTCGATGAGCTGATGGCCAACAAAGGGATCGAGCCGCGGCTTCCTGGATTCACCGACGACCAAGGTTTCGACTGGGTCAACGCCAGCTTTGAAAAGCTGCTTCCGAAAGCCGAAGCGTGCGGCGTTGTGATGGGACTCGAAAACCATTGGGGGCTCGGCCGCGAAGCGTCCGGCGTCATACGAGTCCTCAACACGCTTAAGTCGCCGTGGCTGAAGGCAACACTCGATACCGGCAACTTCCTCGAAAACATGTACGAACAAATGCAGTCGCTTGCTCCGCACGCGGTGCTCGTCCAGGCCAAGACGTACTTCGGTGGCGGCGAGTGGTACGCGCTCGACATCGACTACCCCCGCGTCGCCGAAATCCTCCGCCGAGCCAACTATCGCGGTTACATCTCGCTGGAGATGGAAGGCAAGGAAGCTCCGGCCACAGCGATCCCGAAAAGCTTGCAGTTGTTGCGCGGCGCGTTCTCGTGATCGTTCACCGATTGCGGTTCTACGTCAAAGCCAAAGGAGCGGCCGCCAACGCAGCGACGCTGACGGCAAAGAATCCCGCGAGCCACAGTCGAGTGGGATGCCGCCACCAATCCAGTACGATCAATGCGGTCATTTAAAATCTTCAGCCGCTCACGCCGAGCCTTGATTGGAAATGTAGGTCCCCGCCGTGCGCCGCTTCTCGACTAGGCCGGCGATCTCCAGTTCGCGATACGCCCGCGCAACTGTGTTTGGATTGATCAGCAGTTGTTCGGCCAACCCGCGAATCGTCGGAAATTCCTCGCCAGCCGTGAGTTGTCCGGAGGCGACCAGATACTTGATCTGGTTCACGATCTGCTGATAGATCGCCGCGCCATCGTTGGGAGAAATATGAATTTGCAAGGTGTTATTTCGAGGCGAAGGAACCGGATCCGGCGCCCCATATTGTGTTAAAGCAACAATGCAAATGGCGGCCATATCGTCAAACGCGAATTCAGAAACTGAGGCTTCGCCCGTAAACCAGAATCACTGCCTGTCGGCTGTTGCCGTGAGTCGTGGCGTTTACACTGCCGTACCTTCGCGGAGAACCGTCCATGATCTGGCTGCTGTCATTGCTGTTGTGCGCCGACCCGGTCGCTGTCGAGTCGCCTCGGACCACGAGTGAGCTGATCTTTCCGTTGAACCCTCAGCACAATCACGCACCGGGGATTGTCGAGTGCCCGAACGGTGACTTGTTTGTGTCGTGGTATCGCGGCTCCGGCGAACGCCGAGCAGACGATGTCGCCGTCTACGGAGCTTGGTTGCCGAAAGGGGAGTCGAAGTGGACCGAGCCATTTGTGCTCGCCGACACGCCGGGGTTTCCCGATTGCAACACGGCGTTGTTTCTCGATGATCAGCAGCGGCTCTGGTTGTTCTATCCGACGATCCTGGCGAATTCGTGGGAGTCCTGTCTCACGAATTTCAAAGTCTCTTCGCAGTTCGCTCGGCCGGGATCGCCGAAGTGGGATCGCGAGGGCTTGATTCTGCTGAAGCCCGATGACTTTGGCGAGCAAGGTCGACAACGGCTCGATGAGGAATTGAAACAGCTCAAGCAACCGCTGACTGACAAGCAGAAGCAAGAGGTCGAGCAGGCTCGTGTGAAACTCGGTGACAAACTATTTCAACGGCTCGGCTGGCAACCGCGCTGCAAGCCGACGCAACTGCCGAGCGGCCGGTTGCTGCTGCCGCTCTACAGCGACACGTTTTCGATTTCGATCATGGCCATCAGTGACGACCGCGGCCAAACGTGGCGAGCCAGCCAACCACTACTCGGTTTTGGCAACATCCAACCAGCCGTGCTCCGCCGCAACGACGGGACGCTCGTCGCCTACATGCGCGAGAACGGTTACTCGAAACGGGTCCGAGTTTGCGAATCGAAGGACGACGGCGAGTCATGGGGCCACGTCGGCGCGAGCGACCTGCCGAATCCGGGATCGGGACTCGACGGGCTGCGGCTGGCGAATGGAACTTGGGCGTTAGTTTACAACGATACGTCGTCGGGCCGCCGCAGTCTGGCGGTGTCGTTGTCGTTCGATGAGGGTCGCACCTGGCCGAAGACTCGGCATCTCGAAAACCAAACGCAGGGGCAGTTTCATTATCCAGCGATCACTCAAGGGAAAGACGGCACGCTGCACGTCGTCTACAGCTACTTCGTCGAGCAAGGCAAAAGCATGAAGCACGCCGCGTTCAACGAAGCCTGGGTCAAGGCGGGCGATGAACTCAGCCAGACAACGATCCGCGCGGCGGTCGCGAAATCGCTGTCACTGCTGGAGAAAGGAGCTAAGGGTTCGATGACGGAACGCAAGCAGTGCTTCACCTGCCACAATCAGGGACTGCCAATCCTGGCGCTGACGACCGCTCGTTCGCGCGGCTTCGAGATCGACGAAGAGCACATCCAAGCACAGCTCAAGCTGACGGCGGACTTCCTCGCCAAGAACAAGACGCGATACCTCGAAGGGAAAGGACAAGGCGGTGCCGCCGACATGGCCGGCTACGCGCTCTGGACGCTGCAGCTTGGCGGCTGGAAACCGGACGAGACAACCGCCGCGGTCGCCGAGTATTTTTTGCTCTTCCAAAAAGACCGCGACCATTGGGAGCCGGTCTCGCATCGCCCACCCACCGAGCACAGTCCCTTCACGACCAACTTTGTCTCGCTGCAAAGCTTGAAAGCGTTCGGCACTGGCTCTCTGCAAGACCGCGCGACGGCACGTTTCGAGCAAGTCCGCGGGTGGCTCCTCAAGGCCGAGCCGCAAGATACCGAAGACCGAGTCTTCCGCCTTCGAGCACTGCAAGTCGCGGGTGCCTCGGCCGACGAGATAAAACAGGCGACTGCCGACCTGTTGCAGACTCAGCGCGACGACGGCGGCTGGGCACAGCTTGCCGATCTGGCAAGCGACGCCTACGCGACCGGCTCCGCGCTGGTTGCGCTGCATCAAGCCGGAGGGCTCGCCACCGAGGAGGCCGCGTACCAAAAAGGGTTGAGCTTTCTGATCTCCACCCAGCACGCCGACGGCTCGTGGCATGTGACCACGCGCAGTAAGCCGATTCAGACGTACTTTGAGTCTGGATATCCGCACGGCAAGGACCAATTCATCTCGATTGCTGCTGCCGGCTGGTCCACGACCGCGCTCGCGCTGGCACTGCCAAAGCCATCCTCTGAAACGAAGTGACAAGGAACAAACGATGTCCTCCGAGACCTTCTTCGCGATCAACACACACGAGCAACCCTGGGAGGAACGGTTCAACGAAAAGATCGGCCGCGCCTTGTTCCGCAAGAATCTGTACACCGATCCGGAGACCGGTGCCGAGATTCGATTGGTGCGCTATCCGGCCGGGATCATCAACCCATTGCACACGCACCCGTGCGGGCACGGCATGTATGTGCTCGAAGGGACGCTAGTGACGCACAAAGGCTCCTTCGGACCCGGCACGTTCGTCTGGTTCCCCGAAGGCGAAGCGATGGAGCACGGAGCCAGCGCCGATGGCGACGTCACCGTTCTATTCATCACCAACAAGAGTTTCCGCATCGACTACATCTGCTGACTTCATCGCCACGCTCGCCGAAGCGTGGGTCTTCGTCAGATTTCCTCACGCTCTGGCGAGCGTGACTATTCGGACATCAAGCATTGAACTTCAAGAGGATGACTCTATGAGAGACTGCATTCGTGCCACTTTGTTTGTGTTGCTTTCTACGTTCACTGCGGATGTTGTCCCGCGTTCCATCGCGCAAGAGTTGCCGCAGTCAGAGAGCTATCTCCGGCTGCACTACATCAAGTCCGAGCACATGATTCCGATGCGCGACGGCGTGAAGCTGTTCACATCGGTCTTCGTCCCGCGAGACACGACGAAGACATATCCGATCATGATGAAGCGGACGCCGTACAACGTCGGGCCGTATGGCGAGGACAAGTATCCGGCGAAGGTCGGCCCCAGTGAGCACTTCATGAGGGCGGGCTATATCTTCGTCAATCAGGATGTGCGCGGGCGGTTTGCCTCCGAGGGTGAGTTCACTCAGGTCACGCCGCACATCCCGAAGAAATCAAAGCCGACCGACGTCGACGAGAGTTCGGACACTTTCGACACGATCGAATGGCTGTTGAAGAACATCCCAAATCACAACGGCCGAGTTGGCATGGCCGGCATTTCGTATCCCGGCTTCTACGCGGCGGCGGGAATGATCGACGCGCATCCGGCGCTGAAGGCGGTCTCGCCGCAGGCTCCGGTGGGGGATTGGTACTTCGACGACTTCCTGCATCACGGCTCGTTCTTTCTGGCTCATGCGTTTCGCTGGCTGACGGGCAACGATCGCGAGCGTCCCAAGCCGACGACTGAACCGGCGAAGCCGTACGTCTATCCGACTCCCGACGGCTACAAAATGTTCCTGGAGGCTGGCTCGGTCGAGAATATCGACAAGCTGTACCTCAAGGGGACGATCCCGTTCTGGAAGGACATGATGCTGCACCCGAACCGCGACGAGTTCTGGCAGAAACGGGCCTTGATTCCGCATCTGAAAAACGTCGCTCCGGCAGTCATGACCGTCACCGGCTGGTACGACGCCGAAGATCTCTACGGCTCGTTCAAAACGTATCAGTCCGTCGAAGCACAGAACCCAAAGGTCAAGAACGTGTTGGTTGTCGGCCCGTGGCATCACGGCGGCTGGGCCAGCGTCGATGGCGACAAGCTCGGCAATGTGACGTTTGGCTCAAAGACAAGCGTGTTCTACCGCGAGCACATCGAACTGCCGTTCTTCGAGAAGTATTTGAAGGACAAAGACCTCTCCGCTCCTGCCGAGGCAACCGTCTTCGAGACCGGCTCCAACACCTGGCGGACCTTCGACCATTGGCCGCCGAAGCAGGCTCAACCGAAGCAGTTGTTCTTGCGCGACGCCGGCAGTTTGCAGTTCGGTTCGCCGGACAACGCGGCGACCGATGCGACGAGCTTCGACGAGTTTGTCAGCGACCCGAACAAGCCGGTTCCGTACTGCGAGATCATCACGCCGAAGATGACGATCGAGTACATGGTCGATGACCAGCGCTTTGCCTCGCGCCGACCCGACGTGCTGACGTATCAAACGGAACCGTTCAAGGAGGAGATCGTCGTCGCCGGCCCGCTCGAAGCGGATCTGTGGGTCTCGACCACCGGCACCGACGCTGATTGGGTCGTGAAGCTGATCGACGTCCGCCCGGATGCCCCCGAAGGAACGCCGCTGGCTGGCTATCAAATGATGATTCGCAGCGAAGTCTTCCGAGGCCGCTTCCGCAACGACTACGCCAAACCCGAACCCTTCAAACCCGGCGAGCCGACGCGCGTCCGCTTTGAACTGCTCGACGTCCTGCACCGCTTCCAAAAGGGACATCGCCTGATGATCCAAATCCAAAGCACCTGGTTCCCGCTCGCCGACCGCAACCCGCAGACCTTCGTCGACAACATCTACTTCGCAAAGCCCGAAGACTTCAAAAAAGCAACGCACCGAGTCTTCCGTTCCGCTGCGCATCCCACAAGCCTGCGATTGGGCGTGTTGCCAGCAGAGAAGCAAGTCGCGAATCCGTAGGTGCTCGATCCGAGCGTTTTTTGTTTTGCCCCGTCAGGGACGACAGACCTGGATCGTTTCTGTCGTTGATGACGGGACTTTGTGACGATCTTCGACATGAAAGCTGGCATTAAAGTGCTGGGTTATTTTCGTCACGTCCCGGGTGAGACTCAAAAAATAATCAGTTCGAGAAACTGAAATACGCAGGGGACTTCTCATATTTGCTCGTGGTCCACGAGTGCGGCGGCATTCCGCCGCTATTGTGGCAAACCTAAAACGTCGATTTCACGATCGCTCAATTCGCCAACGGCCAGACGAAGACGCTCGCGTGACCGTGCGGCACAACGGTGTCATCGTGCACGACAACGTCAAACGGCCGCGTGCCACCACCCCCACTCTCCTTCCTGAAGGCCCCGAACCCGGCCCGATCAACCTGCAAGGTTCGCTACCGCAACATTTGATTTGTGCGGAAGTCGTGACCGCAAAGCTCAGAGACACTGTTCTTCGAAGATCCAACCTGCGGAAGCAAAGCCCATCCATCGAGAGCCACGTCTCGGAGGCGATTGTCCGGTGTTTCAAAACAACTCGGCAATCGGCTCTCCCGATTCGATGATCGGGACCGGGCGTTGTTGGCGGTCGCGGACGGTGGCGTGGTGGTCGAGGCCGACGGCGCGGTAGAGACTGGCCAGGAGATCGCCGGGGCCGAGCGGGCGGTCTTTGGGTTCGGCTCCGTTGGAGACGGTCGAGCCGATCACTTGGCCGCCGCGAATGCCGCCACCTGCGAGCACTGCCGAGGCGGCTCCGGGCCAGTGGCCTCGGCCGGCGTGCTGGTCGATGCGCGGGGCACGGCCGAACTCTCCGAACGCGGCGACGAGGACTCGGTCAATCTGGCCACGCTGCGTCAGGTCTTCGATCAGCGCGGTGATCGCTTGGTCGTAAACAGGGAGCCGCTTGCGGAGGTTCTTTTCGATGGTGTAGTGGTCGTCCCACCAATCCACATCTTTTTCGTAGAGGTTGATGACGACGAACGTCACACCCGCTTCAACCAGCCGCCGCGCGAGCAACGCCGATTGGCCGTAGGCGTGCCGGCCGTACTTGTCGCGCAACTCGGTGGACTCTTGCGAGAGATCGAATGCTTGCCGCACGGTCGAACCGCTGACAAGTTCGAGCGCTTGTCGCTGCACGTCATCGAGGTTGCGAAATGCCGGTTCGCGATCGAGTTGCCGTGAAAGGGAATCGAATTCACGCATCAGTCCGCGACGTTCGTCGAGCCGTGACATCACGACATTGGCCGGCAGTTTGAAATTGGGAGGCCGATAGTTGCCGAGACTCGGATCGCCACCGGCATCGAGCGCGGCGTGACGGGAACTCAAAAACGACGGGCCTTCGTAGAAACCCATGTGCCGGCGGTAGTCTTCCGGAATCGCGACGTATGCCGGCATCCCGCTTCTGCGCGGGCCAGCCAGCGCCGAGATCACTGAGCCTTGCGCTGGATTCTGTTGCCCCATCTGACGAGCGTTCAGCAGCGGCCAACCGGTTTGCAGCCAATGCGTCCCGTCGTCATGAACGGCGAGGTTGTGTTTGATCGAACGAATGACCGCCAGCTTGTCAGCGATTTGCGCATGTCCTGGCATCAGCTCGCAAACGTCCAGGCCGGGCTGGTTAGTGGCGATTGGATTGAATGGACCGCGCACCTCGGCGGACATGGCTGGCTTCATATCGTACATGTCGATGTGTGAAGCACCGCCGGCTTGGAAGAGCAGAATGATCGCGGTGTCGTTGCGATCGGCCGTCGCTGCTTGTGTTTGTCGCGACTGCAACACGTTCGGCAGTGTCAGTCCGGCACCTAGCGAACCGACACGCAAGAAGCCGCGCCGGCTGATGCCGTCACACAAGCGAACGGGGCAACCGACGACATCGAGCATGCACAGGCTCCTCGAGATAGAGGCATTTTGAAGAAGCCGATAAAAGTATTATCGACGGGCAGGGATGTGGCAATTCACCTTGAAGTGCGGGGCGTCAGCACCGCGTTGGATTTCATGACGCTCTATCCAAAGCGGTGCTGACGCACTGCACTCCAAAGGTCACTCCTGCACCAGCGCCCCGCCCTTCTTTTCGAGGTGGCTGTACCAGCGGTCCACGGCGGCTCGGCGTTGGCTGGGAGGGTTGATGGGTGAGTACTCATGCTTCAGGCCGGTCAGTTTGGAGATGTGGAAGAAGGCGAGTTCGCGGATCGCCAACTGTTCGCTGTCGAGCCAGCCGACGAGCGAGCGTGAAGTTGCCGAAGCCTTCGCATCGTTGGCATCGAAGCCCCACAGCAGGCGATAGACCGCCTCGGCATCGCTAGGGAGAAAATACTTGGCGAGTTCCGTTTTCAGCAAACCTCGATGGCGCGGGTCGAGCGGCAGCCACTGTCGCAATCCGGTGATCGCAGCCAAGCGAGCTTCTCGGTGATCGGCCTGCGAGAGTGCTTTCACCAGCGGGCCGTAACAGTCGGTGAGCGCAAGACACTTCACGGCCAACTCGGAGATGGCCGGTCGAGGATTGTTGACCACCGCTGGCAGACTCAGTTGCAGAAGTTGTTCGCTGTCGAATTCCTTTTCAAAGGCGGTGTTGTAGGGCCGCTTGGCTTTCGTCGCGGCTCGCTTTGGATCGGCTTCCAGCCAGTCGGGAAGAACGAGTTGGCTGGCACGTCCGATTTCGTTTTTCTTTTCGTTGGCGGTCGCGCCGCTGGTGATTGGCAGAAAGCCCGGTCCTTCGACCGTGGCAGTGTTGCCATCGGACGTCGAGAAACGAACCGTCCCTTGTGCCACATGCAGAGACGCTGCAAAGCCAGGCGGAGCAGGTTCGACCTCGAAACGGTTTGGCTCGACGCGCTGCACCTCGATGCCGCAGACCGCATTGTCGCTCAACAATTCCAACCGAGCTTGTCGGCCGTAGAACATCAGTGTGATTGGCAGCGAGAGCTTTGGAAGTTTTGCCGCGTCGGCATCATCGTCCGCTGGACGCAGGCCATGGGCTTCGAACAGCATCGCCCCCTGCTGCACGTCGAAGCCCACGGAGGAATGCTCATCCGGTCCGAGGTATCGCACCGAAGTGCCACCGATGAGTGCGAACGAACAGAGATCATCCCCGATCAAGAAGTCCGCGCGAAACGGTTCTGGGCATGCGAGTTGATCGCCCACTTTCAACTGCACGACGCGCGGCAACGCCAGAAAGTCTGACACTTCGGGTTCGAAGCGGAGCACAATTCCCTCTTTGGAAACGCGCGACAGTTTTTGCGCCGGCATCAACTTCACCGGCACAGTGTCTGTTTCCGGCGGATTCACAGGCTGGACTGGTTGTGGCGGAGTCGCGACCGCACCATCTGGTTTCGTGCGAATCGGCTTGGCGACCGGTTCCGGGACATCCGTCGCTGGGTCGGTCTCGGGCAATTCTTTAGACGGCTCAACTCGAACGTTCTGTGGCTTCCGCGATGCCGAGGGATCAACCTGGGCAATCACCTGGTCGCCAATCTGACTGGGAACGATCGCGTTGCTCTTGTCAGCGTCGTCGCCTGAAGTGGCCTTCGCCACGGTGGCGGACTTCGCAGGATTGAATGACTCTCTGTCGGATCGCAATCCATTTCTCAGCGTCCGGTCGCTCAGCAAAGAACTGATCCAACCGACGCCGATGAGTACCACGAGCACCAACATTCCCATTTGCCGCCAGGACGTTTGCGGTTTCAGATACGCTGGCAAGTCGCGATCGGACGAGCCATTGTGCGAAGGATTCAAAGCAGACGCGATCGTCGGAATCTGCCGCGAATCGCGATCGCGAGAGACCCCCGAGAAATCATTCGCGCGGACGGTGTCGTTGGTAGCGACCGGACCCAGGCCGTACATCCGCGACCGAGTCTCGGAGCGGACCTCGACCGGATCGCCCAGCACCAGCGTCAAGATTTGATGACACGCCGCGACTTCTGCCAAGTGCATGTCCGAGTCCAAACAAATCTTCTCGACGTCGACGACCTCGGCCGGAGTCAATTCGCTGTCGAGGTACTCCGCGACCAGATTCGGATCGAGCCCCGCCCCCTTGCCAAACAGTTCCGGAGCTGACAGCCGGCGGCGGCGCATTACCTCTTTGATCCGCTCCACGAGCGCGGTGGCGTAGCCGCTCTCGGTCAGCTTTTGGCCGATCTCCTTAGCCTTATCCGGCTGCAATTCGTCGTCCAAGTACGCAATCAACGTTCGCAAAGTCAGTCGCATGATCGTCGCCTCAGGTGAGTGCTGGCAGGAATCCTCACCCTGAATAGTGGCAATCTCGCACAACTTTCGTACAAGAATCTGACGTGAGTTTTCAAATTGTGCTGGCACTCCAGCATTGCCCGACCGTCGCCGTTTACCAGGACAACACTCATGCCGACGAATCTATGCCCGGTGGTCGCGTTTGTACGTACCGCGTTCGTGTTGCTGATCGGCCTTGCCAGCGTTTCATTTGCCGAAAATCCGCCGAACAACAGTCGCCCGCAGCGATTGCTGTTGATCGGCCAAGGCCCGGACGGTTCTCACAAGCCGACGACACACGAGTACTTCGCCGGAGTCAATCTGATCGGTCGGCTCCTGCGCGATCAGCCGAAACTCGAGCTTGTCGCTGTCAGCGCCGATGGCGATTGGCGGGACGGCCCGCAACTGCTCGAACGGGCGAATGCCGCAGTCGTGTTTGTCTCCGAAGGAGCCAAATGGCTTTCCGCCGATGCGGCCCGACTTGCCGCGTTCCGCGACCTCGCCAAACGTGGTGGTGGACTTGTCGTGTTGCACTGGGGAACTGGCACAAAAACCGCCGAGCCGACCACGTCGTTCGTGCAACTCTTCGGTGCTTGTCACGGCGGCCCCGATCGGAAGTTCAAAGAGTTTGATCAAGTCTTGCCGCAATGGAAGAACACCGAACATCCAATTCTGCGCGGACTGAAACCATTCACTGAGCCCGTCAAGGAAGAGTTCTATTTCGCACTCAAACAGGTTTCGAAGACCGGTGGCGTGACGCTGGCAGATTCAGAATCCGCGATCACTCCGCTGCTGCAAATCCCCGTCGACAACCTTTCTGGCACAGTCGCCTGGTGCTGGGAGCGTCCCGACCAGGGCCGCTCGTTCGGCTTCACCGGCCTGCACTTCCACGAGAATTGGAAGCACGAGTCCTATCGTCGGCTCATCGCACAAGCGACGTTGTGGACTTTGAAGCGAGACATCCCAGCCACCGGTCTGGAAGTCCATGTCACCAATCAAGACCTCGCGCCGCCGACATCGAAGCCGTAGTCCGGGCTCTTGTGACCTGGTCGATGAAATCGCGGATCATCCAGGCCACAAGGGTCTGGGCTACGACAAGCAAAGAGACTCACGCTTCGGGCCTGTAAACGACTCAAAGATTGCGCGATGTCGTGCCAGCGAGAACTCACCCTGTCGAAGACATATACCCAACCGGTCATCCAAGTGTGAATGTCGCAACCCAAGCGGATCGGTCGATTCTTCGGGTCCCCGACGAATCGCTGGATCGACTCGCCACCGGTTCCGGTGTAGACATTGAACTGGTTCTTCGGCGACAGCGATGCGCCGCGCGCGTTGTGGTTTGCACTGTCCGAGTTTGTGAGCTTCACGGCCTGCCCGTTTCGCACGGTGACGATTCTGGGCGCGAACGTGAAATCCTTCTGATCGATGCGGAGTTCATCGATCTTGACCGGAGCTTCGGCCTTCGGCGCGTCGAGCAGAAACATCGCAGCCGATCGCGATCCGGAGGTTATCGAATCGACCTCGATCAAATCCCGATTCCGCCCTGATTCGTCGATCACATTGGCCTTGGAAATCTTGCCGTCGAAAAGCCCGCGGCCACGAATCGCGGGTTCGGTTTTTTTGCCGACCTACTGGCAGTCATCAACAGGTTGAACAACCGGCACAGCAAGACCGCTCGTCGATTCAAGGCCACGAGGTTCTCACAATTGGAAATGCAAGCGGTCCTATTTTCCGTCCGTCACCACCCAAACGGGGCTTGACCAAGCGACTTCGCCGTCTTCTTGCAGCACGCGGGCGTAGTACCAATTCAGGCCCGGTTGCGGCAGCGTGTCGGTGAAGTTGAGTTCGACTTGTTCCTCGCCGGGGGTCTCGGTGCGGAGCGGGGCATTGTTGCGGATGAACTGGATTTGCTTGATCCGCGATGTGCCAGTCACTTTCAGTTTGAGTTGGACTTTGTCCTTGGCTTCAAATTCGCTCCCCTGGAATTTGCCATTAGCCCAAAACTCGACGATCAGGTTGTCGGTGCCGCCGTACGTTTGACGCTTCCGAATCGCATTGAGGATCGTGTGGCGGTCGTTCTGCGGCGTGAAGACCATCGAGTAACTGATGTGTGTCGAGCCGTGATCGCTGCTGCTGGTGGTGCCGAGTCGATAGCCCTTTTGGTAGGCGTTCCAGAGCAAGCCCTTCTCCTGGAAGCCGCCGGGGGCTTTGTCCGGTTCGTCGGGCGTTTCGTGAACGCGCGGCATGGTCAACGCTTCGGCGCTGTTGCGAGCTCCCTGATAAATCTCGACGACCGGTTCGATCCACGGGTCGTTGTCGCGCCAGTCGGTTCCCATGCTGCTGGTTGCCGACGTGTGCGAAATGCACAAGCCGCCGGTCCCTTTCAAATACTCGTAGAGCAGTTTCGTGTCGTTCTCGACGACATCGCCGGCTCCGATTCCTTCGAAGACGCCGGCCTTCGCCAGCTTTGTTTGGAATGGGAAGATCGGGTAGCCACGATTCGCGTGAAAGACGTTGCGATGCCCGTGTGGGAAGCGGACGCTCCGCTCGTAGCCGTACAGCGGCACGAATCGCGGGGCGAGGTAGTACATGTCGCACGACTTCTCGGTCAGCCACCACCAGTATGGGTAATGGCCGCCCCCTTGATGATCGGTCAGCGAGCCGAAGTCGAATGCCGCGACGTCGATCATGTAGCGGTAGAAGTCGAGATACGAACCGTCGTTGCCGGGGCCGACGTCCCAGGACATCTCGGTGTGGCGATGCAAGTCGCCGCGCACGATTTGACAGTTGTCCTCGCCGAGCTTCGTCCGATGAGCGCGAATCGCCGCGACCTGTTTCTCTTCGCGAGCCGCATTCCATTCCGGGATGCCGGCTGGCGGAGCGGGTGCTTTGTACGCCGCGAGAGTCGGCAGGCCGGGCTTGATCTCGCCTTCCTCTTTCTTGGGCTTCGCGATTTGTGTGACGAGGACGGTGTCTTGAATTGGCCGGTGATAGTTCTCGACCGCGCGAGCATCCGAAGAGTACGCCACAAACAGCGAGCCGTCGTTCGCTGGAGTGATCCGGCTGAAGACGCTGATTCTCCCCGGACTGGCGGCCAGCATGACCGGGGTTGTCCAGCCTTCGGCCGAGAGGGTTGTGATGTTTTCCGTCCAGCCTTTGCCGCGACCACGATTGTTGGCTCGTTGTGGACCAAAGATCATTTGACGGTAGCGCAGCCACAGGCGGCCGTCGTTCGTGACGGCCAGCTCCGCCGAACTGGAAAGCGACCGTTGCTGTGGCCCGGCCGGTTCGCCTTCGGGAATGTCGGGTGCGGCCAGCACCTCCCCCTTCCGGACACACGCGACCCTAACCTTTCGTGTGCTGCCGAGCGTTGTTCCTTGATCGCGGCTCTCCTTTTTCAACCAATAACCTTGGTCTTTGCCCCAGTTGTGTCCTCCCTGTTCCCATGCGACCCAGACATCGCCGTCCGCTCCGCAGGCGACGGTCGCGTGAGCTTCGTAGTAGCTCGACTGTGCGATCGGTTGGACTTTCCCCAGCTCACCGTTTGGTGAAACGCTGGTCAGGTACACGTCGTAGTCCCCTCGGCGATAGCTGTCGAACGCGATCCAGGCGGTGCCGCCGGCATCGACCGCGACGTGTGGATACCAGTCGCTCTGCTCGTCGCTGGTGACGGCGAGCGGCTTCGACCAGGACTCGCCGTCGAACTTCACGTACTGCACGTCGCCGTTGTTCTGTGGATGAGCCTGCCAAACGATGTGGATATTTTTCTTGGCATCGACGGTGACGTGCGGGTTGATGTCCGGCTTCGCGTCGTTTGTCAGTCGTTCCAGCTTGCCCCACGAATCGCCGAGTAACGGCCGAGCATAAAGATCCCAGTTGCCGGACTTGCCGTATTCGGAAAACGTCTGCTCAGACCAGATGACCCACACGCGGTCCTTCGCATCGACAGCGAGCTGCGGCATCCAGATGTCCGCGCGAGCTGTTGCTGTTGGGACGTAGGTGCGAGTGCTCCACCAACCGTCCGCCAGTCGGCGATGCATCCGGATTTGATCGTGCCCGTCGAAGTACGCCGAGTACGCCGCGTAGACCGCCCCGTCCGATGTCTGTGCGATCGATGCGAAGTCGTCGTACGAATCGCCGTTCGACAAGACTTGTGCGCCTCCTGTGCGAGCCGCGCCGATCAAGTCCTGCAAGAACTCGGTGACCGGCGGAGCGTTCTTCACTCCCGCCGACTGCCGTGACTCACCGCCGTCAGCCGGAGCGACCGGATGATCGTCCTTCGTCTGTGCCTTCGCGGCCGCCTTCTTGTTGCCAGCATTCTTCTTTTTAGCGGGCTGTTCCTGAGCCAACGCCTGATCGACTCCCGACTGCACGGCGTCGTTCGGCAACCTTGCCAACAAGAGCACTCCGGCCAGCACGGCCGACGTCAGCAACGCCACGAACGCAGGGCGAGTCTTCACGGAACACCTCGCAGAAAAGTTAGGAAGCGATCGTACCGAGTTCAGTGTTTGGCTGAATTGGATTGAAATGCTTCTTCGTTCAAAATGGAATCTAACACGCGTCGCGGGAATCAATTCCCGCCGAGGTACAGCCACAAGCCAATCGCGACGTGCGTCAGAGCAACTGTCCGCCACGATACGCCACGGGCGCTGGCAGATTCTGTCATCCCCGCGATACTTTCGCGTATCAGAATGGTCATTTTTCAATCAGCCCAAGATCAGAAAACGGAATCGAGGACGCAGAATGTCGAACTTGTCGGGCCAAGTGGCCGTTGTCACGGGAGCGAATCAAGGGATTGGAAAAGGGATCGCGAAAGTCCTTGCCAAAGCGGGTTGCCGTTTAGCGATCTGTGCTCGCAATGCGGAGAAATTGACAACCGCTGCTGCTGAATTGAGACGCGACGGGGCAGAAGTCCTCGCGATGCCGACGGACGTCTCGAAGGAAGTGGAAGTCGTGGCGTTCTTCGCAGCGATTGACAAACAATTCGGCCAAGTTGACGTGCTGGTCAACAATGCGGGTGCCTTCGATGGCGGGCCGCTCGACGAGTTGACGATGGAGGCGTGGAACAACGTTATCGGAGCCTGCCTCACCGGCTCGTTCCTGTGCAGCCGCGAGGCGTTCAAGCGAATGAAGCCTAAGCGCCGCGGTCGCATCTTGAATATCGGCTCGATCTCCGCGCAACGTCCGCGCGAGGGAGGTGTCCCCTACGCCGCCGCAAAGTTCGGCACCTGGGGGCTGACTCAAGCCGCCGCCATCGACGGTCGGGACTTCGGCATAACAGTGAGCTGCCTGCACCCCGGCAACATCGCCGTCGAACGCCGCGCCAACAGCGGACTCAAGAGTGACGACGAACCGATGATGAGCATCGAGATCATCGCCAACGCCGCGCTGGCGATGCTGAGCGTTCCGCCGGATGTCAACTTTCTGGAAGCCATCGTTCTGCCTCGCAATCAGGATTACCTCGGTCGCGGATAGCCCGGCAGGACGGTCCGTCGCTGCGAGTGCGATAGCCGTCGCTCGGCCTGGCCAGTACGATGCCGCTCCTTTGAGTGACTTGGCTTGCACGCACGAGGAGCCTCGGCCGATGATCAGGCATCGCTGCTCCAATGATTCCGCTGACTCGCGTTTCGCGAGCCGCTGGCTGCGTTTCCAAAAACCAGCCCGGAGCGCCAGCGGGAGGTTGCCGTCAATAGATGACCCGACCCCTCGCGGGCGCTTCGAGCTATTTTCGCTTTCCTTATTGGTGGGAATCATCGCGGGAAGCACAGCCGCCAGCGCTGCCGATTCCTCCCAATTGCTCAATTTGTTTCGCACTGGGCAGTATTCCGAATGCGTTGAAGCCAGCACCAAGGCGATCGCCGAAAGCGAGTTCAACGAGAACTACCGGTTGCTCAAGTTGCGATCCGAGATGGAACTCGGCCGATACGCCGATGCGGCCGAGACGTTCGAGGCGGCGCTCAAGAATTTCAGCGGCAGCATCGAAGTGCGATGGTGGGGCCGCGACGTTTGTCGCTTCAACAACCAGCCGGAACGCATTGCGCAGCTGGATGACGAGATCGCGAAGCTGGTCCGGCAGACTCCGTGGCGGTACAGCGATTCGGCCAATCGGATCATTTTCGGGCGGTTTGTGCTCAGTCAGTCAGGCGATCCGAAACAAGTGCTCGAGGGGGTGTACAACGTCGTCAAGAAATTTTCACCGACGTACGCGCCGGTCTACATCGCATGCGGCGAGCTGGCTCTGGAGAAGAACGATTTCGCGCTGGCCGCTCAGAACTTCGAACAAGCGGCGAAACACGATCCAGCGGATGCCGACGCGCCGTTCGGATTGGCTCAGGCGTTCGCCCCCAGCGATGCGGAAAAGGCGAATGCGGCGATCAAGCAGACGATGGAACGGAATCCGAATCACATCGGCTGCCTGCTGTTCGTGGCGGACGAACACATCGATGCCGAACGCTATCATGACGCCGAGACTGTGCTGGCGCAGGTGGAAACGATCAATCCGTTGCATCCCCAAGCGGCCGCGTATCGCGCGGTGCTGGCTCATTTGCGGAATCAGCCCGAGAGCGAAAAGCAGTATCGCGGCACAGCACTCAAACATTGGGCGACGAACCCGGAGGTCGATCATCTGATCGGCAAGAAGCTGTCGCAGAAGTATCGCTTTGCTGAAGGGGCGGCGCATCAACGGCAGGCGTTGCAGTTCGATGCCAGGTTCCTGCCGGCCAAGATGCAGCTCGCCTCAGACTTGTTGCGACTGGGTGAGGAAGAGGAAGGCTGGAAGCTGGCCAACGAGGTCTATGAGGAGGACGGCTACAACGTCTTCGCGCACAACCTGGTCACTTTGCAGGAAAGCGTCACCAAGTTTCGCACGCTGGAAGGGGACGGCATCGTGCTCCGCATGGACGCTCGCGAGGCGGACATCTACGGTCACCGAGTGCTCGACTTGCTGCAACGGGCAAAACGCGACTTGTGTGCGAAGTACAATGCAACGCTTCCCGCGCCGATTATTGTTGAGATGTTCCCTAAGCAAGAAGACTTTGCGATCCGCACGTTCGGGCTGCCGGGCGGAGCGGGTTTTCTTGGAGTCTGTTTCGGCACGGTCATCACAGCCAATAGTCCGGCCTCGCAGGCGGCGCATCCGACGTGCTGGGAGGCGACATTGTGGCATGAGTTCTGTCACGTCGTGACGCTCAACAAGACGCACAACAAAATGCCGCGTTGGCTGAGTGAAGGGATTTCTGTTTTCGAGGAGCGGCAGGCAGACCCGACGTGGGGTCAGACGATCAACCCGCTGTACCGCAAGATGCTGCTGGGGGACGAACTGACGCCGGTCAGCGAACTCAGCGGAGCGTTCCTGCATCCAAAGAGCGGCCTGCACTTGCAGTTCGCGTACTTCGAGTCGTCGCTGGTTGTCGAGTACCTCGTCGAGAAGCACGGGCTCGAGGAATTACAGAAGATTCTGGTGGATCTTGGTAATGGCCTGACGATCAATGACACGCTTGCTCGGCACACGGGATCGCTCGACGAGTTGGACTTGGCGTTCGCGGCATTCGCTCGCCAGCGAGCCGTCGAGATGGCTCGTGACGCCGATTGGTCGGAGCCAGAATTGCCGAAACGGGCGAGTACCGAATTGCTCGCCATGTACCTCAAAGAGCACCCGACCAACTACGCCGCACTGCAACGTCAGGCCAAGCAGTTGATCGCGGACAAAAAGTTTTCCGAAGCGAAACAGCCGCTCGAATCGATGCGCCGGCTGTACCCCAACGACGCGAGTAGCGACGGGCATCTCGTGCTGCTCGCTCGTGTGCATCGCGAATTGAAAGAGACTCCACAAGAACGAGCCGCTCTCGAAAGTCTTGCGAAGCTGACCGACGATAACGTTGACCTGTTTGCTCGGCTGTCCGAACTAACTTCGCAAGCCGGCGAGTGGGAAGCGACACGCCAGTTCGCTCAGCGCTGGCTCGCCGTCAGCCCGCTGCAACCGGCGCCGCACCGCATCGCCGCTCAGGCCGCCGAGAAATTGCACGACGATCACTTGGTAATCGACAGCTACCGCGCGCTGCTTTTGCTGAATCCGATTGATGTCGCCGATCTGCACCTGAAATTGGCGACCGCATTGCAGCGAACCGGTGACTTGCTGGCGGCCAAGCGTCAGGTGCTGCTGGCCCTCGAAGAAGCTCCGCGATTTCGAGCGGCGCATCAGAAGTTGTTGGAGATCATCAAGGCGAGTGAGCCGGCAACTCAGCCGGCGGATAAACCGACTGAGGCTGCAAAACCGATGAAGCCTGCCGCAGTATCCAAGTGAACTGGAAACGCCATGAAATGCGTCTGGACAAGAGGGATAAAGTGCATTTTGCACTGCGTTATCGTATTAGCTCTCGTCTTTACGGCGACCGCGCTCGCTCAGCGATCCCCCTTCATGCGGCGCGAATTCCGACCGGAGTTGGTCGATCGCAAAGGCGTCCCCGAATGGAAGAACGACGAACGCTTCAAAGCGGATGTCTTTACGTTTGTGCGGGTGCGGTATTCATTCGGTGGCGGGTACAGCGGACGCGGCGGCGGCAATTGGGCGACGGACTGGCCTGACAGCGATCTCAATTTCTCATATCGGTTACAAGAACTGACCTCAGTGGAAACCGATCCCAACGGCAAGATTCTGGAACTGACCGACGAAGCGATCTTCGACTATCCGTGGATGTACTTGATCGAGCCGGGGCGGATGAATTTGTCGGATGCCGAGGTCGCGGGACTGCGAAAGTACTTACTCAACGGCGGCTTCCTGATGGTGGATGATTTCTGGGGAGACCTTGAGTGGCAGAACTTCTACGAGAACATCAAGCGTGTCTTTCCCGATCGCGAACCGCTGGAACTGCCGCTCGAGCACGAGATCTTTCATTGCGTCTTCGACCTAAAGGTCAAACCGCAAGTCCCCAGCATCCATTCCGATTGGCAAAGCGGCTATACGACAGATCGCCCCTGGGATCCCTCTTCTCGCGAAGTGCATTACCGTGGACTCTTCGACGACAAGGGGCGGATGATGGCCATTATCTGTCACAACACCGACCTTGGCGATGGCTGGGAACGTGAGGGTGAAAGCGTCGAATACTTCAAGCAGTTCGCCGAGAAGTGGTCATACCCGATGGGGGTCAACATTGTGACCTATGCGATGACGCACTGAGATTATTTCGAGACGTCCGGCGGCGACTCCTCTTCTTGCTCTTGGGCTCCGCCGCGAGGAGTCGCCATGTTGGCCCCTTGCATTTCGCGTTCGATGTCGGCGGCCCGTTCGCGGTCGCGCTTGGCTTCTTCGGTCTTCCCTTCAGCAGCCAGCCTCTTCGCTCGGAACTGGTACGCCTTGGCGACCTGAGCATCGACTCGCTTGGCTTTGCGATAGTCGGCGATCGCGAGGTCGAACTCACGTTGCTGGAAGTGCGCGTCGCCACGAATCGAGTAGGCCTCGAAGTGCGGGTCGATTTGGATAGCACGATTGCAGTCGGCGATGGCTTTGTCGAACTCTCCATTCGACAACCAAAAGGCGGCTCGGCTGGAGTACGATCGGCCGTACTTCGGTTGGACCTGCATCGCGGTTTCGTAGCTGGCCAGCCCGACCTTCGATTCGCCACCGGCGATCAGGTGCTGGGCAAGTTGCAAGTAGTTGCCGGCGTCCTTGGGTTCTTGCGCGACGTTCCGGTTCAGATCGTTCAGTTTTCTGAGCCACGCGACTTTGGCGGCATCGGCTTGTGCCTCAGCTTCGCGGCCGAGTTGCAGGTAGCAGGCTCGACGTTGGAGGTAGAATTTCGCGCTGTACCGCTCGCGAGCGATCGCTTTTGAAAAGTCGGCGACGGCTTGCTCGTAGTCCTTCAGCTCAAAGTGAGCCAAGCCACGATTATTCAGCGCGTTGACGTTTTCGGGCTGGAGTTTGAGTGCCTGGTCGTAATCGATAAGCGCCTGTTTGTGTTGCTTCGACTGATATGCCACGAAACCCCGATTGATCAGCGACTCGACGTACTTCGGTTCGATCTGCAAGGCCTGATCGAAGTCGGCGCGAGCTTTCGCAAGATCCCCCTTTGACAACAGAGCCAACCCGCGATTGTTGAGTGCTTGCATGTGCTTCGGATTGATCTCGATGGCGGTGGTGAAATCGGCGATGGCGAGGTCGATCTGTTTTTGAGTCATCAAGAAAAAGCCGCGTGTGTGCCGGAACTTGGCGTCCTTCGGTGAGAGTTCGATCGCCTTCGTGAAGTCGATCAGTGCGGCCTGAGCCTGTCCAGCGTCGGCCAGCAAGCTGGCTCGCTGGAAGTACGCATTGGAGCATTTGGGATCGAGCTTGATCGCCTCGTTCAGCGTTTCCAGAGCCGACTTCCACTGACGTTGTTGCAAAGCGGCGGTCGCCTTTTCGAGCAGCGACTTGACGTCGCTAGCAGCGGTCGTCGTGGACGGCTTGTCGGCGGGTGGAGCCTTCGACGATCCGCCGCAGCCGATCAGCGACAGGCTGCAAAGCCCCAACGAAACAACGCTCGCGAGCCGAGCTGGCCCGCGCAAGAACCAAATTGGCGCGCGCATGATGTCCGCTCCTGGAACATCCACTGTGTGGGATGTGAGGCTGAAGGACTGGAGTTCGGCGAGGGATCGCCTGAGAAATGATGCAACGGAAGGGAGCAGCCGACTCGTTGAAAAGACTCGGCCGCGAAGTGGGGCGGGCTTGTACCCATGAAATCGAAATTGAGTCAATGTCGGTCGCGGCAACGCCACATCCCGTTGACCCAACGGCTGGTTTTCGAGTCCACTGTCGTCGAACAGCTCAAGGAGGGTGCTGATGGCGACTTACACAACGGATCCCGAATTGGCGACGGAAACGAAGATCGTGTCGGACGTAAGCAGACCAGCTTCGAATCCCCGTACCGCACGGCGCACCGAGCCGTCGGTGAAAGAGATCATCGCGGCTGCACGCTCACAGCCGGCTCCGGCCTTGGGAGGCTTGATCCTGAGCGGTGTCTCAGCGGTGTTGTTGTTTGCGAGCTTTACGCCGCTGGACTGGTCGCCGCTGGCATGGCTCGCGATTGTTCCGCTGTGCGTGCTGATCCAGCTAAAGCGAGCACCGAAACGGCTGTGGCTCACGACCTGGATCGGCGGGCTGCTCTTCTGGTTGCCGACGTTGCAATGGCTGCGACTGGGGCATGAGTCGATGTACGTCGCGTGGTTCGCGCTGGCGTTTTATCTGTCGGCCTATTGGTGGGCCTTTGTTGGACTCTCGCGTGCGGCGGTGCATCGCTGCGAACTACCGATGGTCGCGGCCGTGCCATTGGTCTGGACCGGTTTGGAATTTTGCCGAGCACATCTGATGACCGGCTTCGCGTGGTATCAACTGGGACACTCGCAATATCGCTGGATCGAGCTGATTCAGATTTCCGATTTGCTCGGCGCGTACGGCGTCAGTGCTGTGGTCGCGATGAGCAACGCGGTGCTCGCCGGTTTGGTCCCGCAGTCGTGGCTGAGTCGCCTGCGATTAATCGCCCCGGTTCAGCTTCCGTCTGAGTGGCGTCATCTGCCTCCACCAACCGTTGGGGATGAGATATCGCCGGCCGATTCACGAGGTTGTTTCCGTCGGCAATTGGTGTCCGTCGCAGCGGGATTGCTCGTGATGGCAGCGGTGCTGGGATACGGCTATGTCCGACGTGGTCAGGCAGAATTCACGGCCGGTCCACGAGTGGCGTTGATTCAGGGAAACTTCGAATCGTCGGTGAAGCACGATCCGACAGAGTATGGGCAGATGTATCGGATTCACGAGCTGCTGACCGGTTACGCGGTGCCATACAAGCCGGACCTCATCATCTGGCCGGAGACGATGTTTCGCTGGCCGCTGTCGGACGCTGATCCCAACTTGTCCGAGAATGATCTGCGGCGACTCGCCCCGATGATCCCGGTTGAGCACTGGAGTGACTTACACATCCGCAAATCACTGCACGAGATGTCACAGAAGACAGGAGCGAATCTGGTTATCGGCCTGGATCGTTTCAGCGTGGATGAACAGGGGCTGAAGCACTTCAACTCGGCTGCGTTCGTCACGCCCGATC
Organism: Planctomycetota bacterium; assembly: GCA_016872645.1. GTDB lineage: Bacteria > Planctomycetota > Planctomycetia > Planctomycetales > Planctomycetaceae > SXKJ01. Next base: position 22,784 of record VGZH01000066.1, read on the forward strand.
GCGGCGTCGCGAACAGTTACGACAAACGGCATCGGGTGATCTTTGGCGAGTACGTCCCTCTGAAGGAGTCGCTTCCGTGGCTGCAAAGGTTCTCGCCGCTGCCCGAGGATTTTGGCATCACGGCGGGCGCGAGCCCCGCAGCATTTCGATGTGGATCGTGGCAGGTTGCTCCGATCATTTGTTTTGAGGACACAGTGCCGCACGTTGTCCGAGATGTTGTGCGCGGGACCAGCACCGACAAGCGACTCGATTGCTTGCTGAATTTGACGAATGACGGCTGGTTCCATGGCAGCAGTGAGCTGAATCAGCATCTCATCACCGCGGCGTTTCGCGCGGTGGAGTGTCGCACTCCGTTGGTGCGAGCGGTCAATACCGGTATCTCGGCAGTCATCGATGGTGATGGCGTGATTCGTGAACCAGAGACTTTCATTGACGGCGACGCGACGTGGACTAAGCAGCGCGAACAACTTCAGCAGGCCAAACATGAACGCTCGGATCGTCGAGCGCCGTTGTCGATGTTCGATCCGGTCCGTTCGACCCTGACCGATCCGGCGACGGGCCGTTGGCGAAAATCGGTGAACGCGACGGTGATCGACACAGTGCCTCTCGACAATCGATGCAGTTGGTACGTTGCGTCGGGCGACTGGTTTGCGGGAACGTGTTCGGCCGCCTGCGGACTGTTCTTCGTGGTTGGACTGATGCCGCGACGTCGAGCCACATGATTGGTCGCGTTACTTCTTTCCCAAGGCCCGCTGTTGGGCGAAAAACTCTTGCAGTAGCCCTCTGCACTCCTGTTGCAAAACTCCGCTGAGCACAGTGGCTCGATGGTTCAGCCGTGGGTCCTCGGTGATTTGAAACAGTGAGTGGCACGCTCCGGCCTTTGGGTCGGTCGCGCCATAAATCACCGTGGGGATGCGGGCCAGTACGATGGCTCCGGCGCACATCGGGCAGGGTTCGAGCGTGACGTAGATCGTGCAGTCGAGCAGCCGCCAGGATTCGAGTGACTGAGCCGCCTGTGTAATGGCAATCATCTCGGCATGTGCGGTTGGGTCTTTGAGCGACTCTCGCTGATTGTAACCCTCACCGATGATGCGGTCGTTATGAACGATGACTGCACCGATGGGGACTTCACCCTCGTCGAAGGCTTGGCGAGCGAGCTGCAGCGCCGCTCGCATCCAGCGGTCGTGCGGCTGCAGCGGGTGGTTGTCGGAGGCGAAATCCATGCGGATGCTCATGGCGGAAATGAGAAGAGCACGCGTCAGTCGCGTGCTCTTTGGGGTTTGTAGATCGGTCAATCCGTGACCGGAGCATTCGAATCACGGAGTGACTCGTCTACTAGGCTTTCGGACCGACGGGTTCGTCGGGATTGTGGCAGATTTCGAGTTCCACCGCTTCGACGTTCAGCGTGCTGGAGTTCTCCATCGGGACGTCTTCAAAGACGGCCTTCGAGAGGATCACATCGACCGCTTTACGTTCGCGGATCTGAGCTTCAAGGTTTTCGATGACACCGGACTTCTTCATGCGAGCACGCAGGCGACGGACGTTTTCGCCACGAGACATCGCCATGTAGTGCAATTCGGCCTCGATGTCGTACTCGCTGACGTCGATGCTCTCCTGTGTGGCAATCTTATCAAGGATGAAGTGCTCTTTCATTGCTCGGCGAGTCATCGAGACTTGATGCTGCCGCAATTCGTTTTCGCGAGCGCGGATTTGGGGCTCGGTGTAGCCAGCCTGCTGCATTTCGAGGACTTCGCGGTACATCGCGTTCTCGACTTGCTTGAGCACGAGGTCTTCGGGCAATTCCCAAGTCGCCGACGCGGTGATCTTGTCGAGCACCTGCTTGCGAACCGCTTGCCGTTGGTCGTACTGAGTTTGCCGCTGCAGTGCTTGCTCGATTTCGAGACGCAGTTCGTCAATCGTTTCGACCCCGACGCGCTGGAACAACGCACGGTTCAGTTCGGGCAATTTGACGCGATCGACTTCTTCGATCTTAAAGGTGGCCTGAACCTTCTCGCCACGCATGGCGACGTTTTCGGCCTCTTTCGAAATCGTGATGGTTGTCTCGCGTGTGTCACCGGCTTTCGCGCCGGCGAGAAGTTTGTCGAAGTCCGTGATCTCGCCATCCTCGAATCGCAAGGTTGATCGGACACGGGCTGTGAAGTAGGCGTGCTCTTGCAGCGTGCCACCTTGGTACGCGAACGAGGCACAGATTTTGACACTGTCGCCAGGCTCGACCGCACCGTCCGAGGGGACCAGTTCGGCATATTGCTCGAGGAAGCGTTGCTGAGCTTCGTCGACGTCGGCAGCACCGGTCTCGCGAACGGGCCGCTTGATCGTGATTTGGTCGTAGGCCGGAAGATCGAACGCAGGACGCACTTCGACTTGGAATTCGTACTCGAAGTCGCCAACGTCGGGGATCGTCAGGTTTTCGACGTCGAGATCCGGCTCGTTGATCGGTTCGATGTTCGTGTCTTGCGAGAGCTGCTCGAGGCTGCCGATCAGAACCTTCTGTTTGATCTCGTCGTCGAGCTCGCGGCCGAAGCGTTTGGCGATGATGTCTTTCGGTGCCTTGCCCGGACGGAAGCCTGGTACGGCGGCCTTGGACTTCATTTCATCGAGCACGAAGTTCCGGATGTGCGCGATGTCGTCCTGCGGCACCTTCACTTTGACGTGCTTTTTGCAGGGGCCGATGTCTTTGACATCGACACCCAGGGTCATCCGCCACCCAGGCGCGGCAGCGGGTTGCGATTCGGCGGCGGGGATGTCAACGGTGGTCGATTCTTGTTCTGCTACGGTACTCACAAGGTGTTTCCTCCAAAGGAGCTGGAGCGGTTGCTCGACTGGCTCCAAACGCGGGCGAGGCCCGCCAACAAAAAAACTGGACCGTCAGCAGCCCAGTTCGGGAAGAGCGGGAGACGGGGATCGAACCCGCGACAACCACGTTGGCAACGTGGTGCTCTACCACTGAGCTACTCCCGCAAGTTATGAGGGGAAACGATATAGCGGTCGGCGTCCTAATGGGTCAAGGCACGCCGTCCAAAATGAGAGCACCACCATAGTTCGGGCGAGACTCACCCACGGCGAGGCTCTTTCGGTCGCTCATTCGGACTTCACACCCAGCAGAGATTCCAGTTCGCGGCGAACATCCCGCAGTTGAATCGTCTGAACTAAGACCCGCGTCGAACCGGCATCCTCCAGCATGTTTTTCCAGCCTTGTTGGCTTTGAGCCAGCACGACCACCATCGCTGTGCTCGAAGATTTTTTCCAACGCACCAGCTCTTGCAGGCCGTTGGAAAAGTCGTCCGAAACGGAGTCTGCCATCAACAACACCGCGTCGGTGGGACCGCTTCGCAGTCGAGTCATCCCGCGCTGCAGATCCGTCATCATCAGTACTCGGAAGCCGATCTTCGTCAAATAGTCTCGCAGCAAATCCTGATGCCTTGGTCGAGTTTCGATGCACAGGACCGTCTTCGGGCCGTTGTTGTTGTTGTTGTCCTCGCGCGGAATGCTTCCCAATTCCTTGAACGCTTTGCGCGTGGCATGGACAACTTCGGTGGCAGACTGGAATCGCTCGTTCGGGTTGACCCGCATCAAATTGTCGACGATTTCGCTGAGCGCGGCGGGAACGTGGGGAGCGATCGAACGAAGCTGTCGGACATTCGTGTAGCGGCTGAGCTGTTTGCGTTCGCTGCGATCCTTTGTCGCAGGGTACGGAGGTGAGCCGGTGAGCAATTCGTAAACGGCACCCCCCAGGAAGAATAAATCGCTGCGTGGATCATCGTCCGGAGCGCCAGTTCCCTTTTCGAGCGTCGCGTATTCCAGAGCAAGCAGATTGCCCTCGTCGGTGCCACTCTCGGTCGAGTTGAGGCTTGCCAAGCCGAAGTCCACCAATTTGGCGACGCGATCGGTGCTCATCAGCACGTTGGTCAATTTGAAGTCGCGATGCGTTATCCCCTTGGAGAGGGCGTATTCCAGCCCCTCGGCCATATCGAGCAGGCACTGAGCGGATTCGATGAGCGAGCATTGGCCACGAATCTTCAGGAATTCGCGGAGGTTACCCCCCTCGACAAATTCCATCGTCAGGAAGTGCTCGCCACGATCTTCGCCGACGTCGTAAATCGGGACGATGTTCTTGTGTCGCAGTCGCTGGCAAATCTCTGCCTCGCGGTGGAACTGCTTAACGTAATTCGGATCGGAGGCCCACCGCTGCCGCAGCACTTTGAGTCCGACCATTTTTCCATCGTCCAACGAACATGCGCGGAACACCCGGGCGAAACTTCCGGAGTTGTTTCGATACAGCAGCTTGTATCGGCCGAGGACAAGGCCGTCAGTCTCTCCTTTATGCAGCTTGCTCAACTGGTAAGTTGTCAAGAGGCCCTGACGTTCGAGCAGGTCTAGCAGTGGGCCGGGCTGGCGCCATACGCTCGCGACCTCGTCGACCGCGATTGCCAGCTGGTCGGGCGCGACCAACTCCAACTCCAGCAAGACGCGACGCAACTCATCGAGGCTCTGAAATGACATCCGCCGACCGTTGACATTGCGAGCGTTACTAGGCACCAAGCGCTCAGGGATATGTTGGGCAATTTCAAGGGACACGGCAGATCATCCAACTCAATTGCCGTGACGCAAAGATGCTAGGCCCGTCCGAAAGTAGACGCAAGCAGCCATCTCACCGACGATCCAAGTTCCGGGGAACTTCACAAGCCAATCGTTCGATCGTGGGAATTATTCTTCAAAACTTAGTCTGTGACAGCGGGAATCCACTAGTGAACGTTCGCTCGTCGGAATCCGCACCACACTAAGTGTCACATTTTTCCGCATCGCAATTCCCCGTTTGCGATGGTGGCTCGGATATGAATTTCGTCGTCCGAATCACGCCAGTCGAACAGCACGAGATCAGCTCGTGAGCCGCGAGCCAGTCGCTGTTCTTCGACTTTCAAAGCCCGTGCGGTATTCCGGCTGGCCATGTTCCAGGCATCGTGCAGCGAGAGCCCAGCGGCTCGAATGGCGTAGGCGACACAGGCGTTGGTCAGTTGAGCCGAACCCGCCAAATACTGCGGGTTCGCGGCGACGACGATTTTGCCTTCCGGCAGAATTTCGACGTCGCCCGATTCGATCTGATATGGTCCCGGCGGACACCCCGCCAAGCCGGCGGAGTCGCAGGTGATGATCGTGTGCAGCGTCGATTTGGCACGCACCACCGATCGGATGACGCTGGCCGGCAGGTGATGCCCGTCGGTGATGATGCAAGCGAACAGCCGTTTGTCGCCGAGTTGTTCCCAGATGTAGTTCGGGTGCCGGCGGATCATCCCGTGCGCGCCGTTCCCTAAATGAGTGCTCAGGGTTGCTCCGGCGTCGATCGCCGCAGTGACTTGTTCGGGTGTTGCCCCAGTATGACCAATCGAAACGGTGACCCCGGAAGCAACCGCCTGGCGAATGAACTCGGCCGCGTTGCCGGTCTCCGGTGCGAGCGTCACGAGTCGAATGCGATTGCCGGAGATGTCCTGCAAACGGCGGAACTCGTCCCAGTTCGCGGGCCGCACTTGCGACAACGGATGCGCACCGCGAGGGCCGTCTTCAGGCGAGATGTGCGGTCCTTCCAGATGAATGCCAGGCACCATCCTGTCGGCCCAAGGAGTTGACTCGCATGCTTCCCGGATCGCTTTGATGCCGGCCGCGAGTGCCTCAAAGCTGGCAGTGATCAGCGTCGGACACATCCGAGTGATGCCGAACGCAAAGTGTGCTTCCAGGACATTCAGCACTTGCTCGGCCGTCAGTTTTGGATCGCAGAACCAAATCCCTTTGTGGCCGTTGATCTGCAAGTCGAACAGTCCCGGCGCGATCCACGGCCAGGCTGCAGCGTCTGCCTCTGGCCAAGCTGGTTCGACGCGGGCGATGCGTCCGGCTTCGATGGTCACACAGATCGGTTCACCGTTGACATAACTTCTTCCGCGAAGTTCCAGCATTTCAAGGTTCCCGGAGTCATCACTGTGTTGGAGTTTCACCAAATGGTCGTCGGCTTTTGGACAGGTTCAGGAACGTGACCTACGTTTGGGCGGCCAGGGTGGAATGCCGCTGTGTCGGTCACGTGGATCGTAGGAATCGTGCACAATGAACTGAAATCGTCATACCTTGTGGAACGCCGGCTGGCCAGCGTTGAGCACTGGCGCGGTCGATGTCGTCTTCCCGGCCGTCGTGTTACCGGGATTCTTGATCCTGTCGTGTATCGCAGTGTCGGTGGTAGCAGGCGGCCTGCTGTCCAATGTTGCGTGGAAGCACACGATCCATTGCGACCAGAAATCGCCATGTTGGCGGAACCCTCTAAATTCTCAATGCGATAGACTCTGGCGGATTCGACAATCATGGCGATCACCGCCGAAACCGTTGGCCGAGTCCTGGTCGCGCATACGCCCGAAGAGCTCAACGAAGAGAACGCTCGCGAGCGGATGAACGTTCTGGAACGACCAGTCTCGCAAGGGGCGGTCTGTGTCGTCGCGCAGATGGATCGGACCGAGTCACTCGACAGCGCCGGCTTGACGGCTCTTCTCGACCTGCGAGACGAGTTGCGACAGCACAACGGCAATCTCAAGGTCTGCAACCTCTCCGAAACCGGTCAGAAGGTCTTCGAGGTGACTCGCTTGGACAATTACCTCGACACTTCGATTCGGTGATCGACGCGGTCGCCAGTTTCCTGAGCGCCGGATAACATGCCACGATGGCATTTTTGGACGCGAAATCGCTACGAAGATGGAGCGGCGCAGCGCTGCTGATCTACCTGACCGCGCTGGTCGCCGGCACGCATCTGCCGCATCCCGAAGATCTGATTTCGATCGAAGGCAACGACAAGTGGTTGCATTTTGGCGCGTACTTCGGCTTGGCATTCCTGATGGCCACATGGTGGCAATCGTTTCGCGCGGTGACTCAGCGTGGCCTGCTGACAATCTGGAGCCTCGCGGGCATCACCGGTGTTGTCGATGAGCTGACACAAATGCTGCCGGGCATCAACCGCCACTGCGAACTCGCCGATTGGCTGGCGGACGTTGTCGGAGCCGCCTGCGGCCTGCTGATCTGGATCGGACTCCGTCGAGTGTTCGATCGCCGCGACTTCCGCTAGTCTGTTGGCGAACAAACAGCCTCGACGGGTACGACCATGACCCTTGCAAACTCTTCCAGCCTATTCACGCCGATCGCTCGGCGGCATTTCTTGCAAGACTGCGGTGTCGGCGTCGGAAAGATGGCGTTGGGCGGATTGCTGACCAGCGAACTGGCTCGCCGCGCGGTGGCTGCGGAAGCGAACCCACTCGCGCCGCGCAAGCCGCATTTCACCGGCAAGGCCAAGGCGGTCATCCACCTTTTCATGGCCGGCGCGCCGAGCCAACTCGACCTGTTCGACAACAAGCCGAAGCTCGCCGAATACGAGGGCAAGCCGATTCCGCCCGAAGTCGTCGGCAATCAGCGGTATGCCTTCATTCGGCCCGACTCGAACTGCTTGGGGCCGCGATTCAAGTTCGCGAAGCACGGCCAGTGCGGAGCCGAACTCTCGGAAGTGCTGCCGCATCTCGCGAAGATCGTGGACGACATTTGCTTGGTGAAGTCGGTGCGGACCGATCAGTTCAATCACGCCCCGGCTCAGATCTTTTTCAACACCGGCTTCTCGCAGCCCGGCCGCCCGAGCCTCGGTTCGTGGGCGCTGTACGGACTCGGTGCCGAGACCAACGATCTGCCGGCGTTCGTCGTCATGTCCACCGGAGCTGGCATCAGCGGCGGCGCGGCGAACTGGTCAAGCGGCTTTCTGCCGACTGTTTACACCGGCGTCCGTCTCCGCAATCAAGGCGATCCGATTTTGAACGTGTCGAGTCCGCCGGGCGTCGATGCCAGGTTGCAGCGCGATTCGCTCGACTTGATCAGCTCGCTGAATCGCGCGCGGCTGGAGAAAGAAGGCGATCCTGAAATTGCGACACGCATCGCGTCCTACGAAATGGCGTTTCGCCTGCAATCGTCCGCTCCCGAGTTGATGGACTTGAAGTCCGAATCGGACGCGACGCTGAAAATGTATGGCTGCGATCCGGCTCAGCCGTCGTTCGCTCGCGCCTGCTTGTTGGCTCGACGGATGATCGAGCGGGGTGTGCGCTTCGTGAATATCTACAACGAAGGCTGGGACGCGCACTCGGACGTTGCCGGGAACTTGAAGAACAACTGCGGCAAGACCGATCAAGCCGCTGCCGCGCTGGTGACCGATCTCAAGCAACGTGGGTTGCTCAACGAAACGTTAGTGATTTGGGGCGGCGAGTTCGGTCGCACGCCAATGGTCGAAACGAATCCCGCACTCGGCCGCAGTCTCGGCCGCGATCATCACCCGCAGGCATACACGATGTGGCTCGCCGGCGGAGGCATCAAGCCCGGACTGACCTACGGAGCCACCGACGAACTCGGCTTCCACATCACCGAGAACCCTGTCCACGTCCACGACCTGCAAGCCACGATCCTGCACCTCCTTGGCCTCGACCACGAACGCCTCACCTTCCACCACGCCGGACGAGATTTCCGACTGACCGATGTGCATGGAAACGTGGTCACGAGCATCTTGGCCTGAATGACGGAGAAAGCGACAGCGACATGATGCTTGGACAATTTCGATCTGCTGAACTCACTCGCCGCCAACTTTTTGCCAACGGTGCCGTCGGCTTAGGCGTTCCCGCGCTGGCTTCGCTGCTCGCAAAGGATTTATCCGCAGCGGACGCAGACACTCAACAAAGGCCCAAGCAATTCGGCGGCCTGCCTGATCTGCCGCATCATCCGCCGAAGGTGAAGAACGTCATTTACCTCCTGCAAAATGGAGCTCCGCCGCACGTCGATACGTTCGATTACAAGCCGCAGATGCAGAAGTTTCGCGGTGAAGAGTTGCCGGAGTCGGTTCACAAGAATCAACGGCTCAGCACGATGACTCAGGGGCAGAAGTCGAAGGCGGTGTTGCCGTCGATTGTGCCGTTTCGACAACACGGCGAGTGCGGGCGGTGGCTCAGCGACTTCTTGCCGCACACGGCGACGATCGTGGACGACGCGACGTTCATCAAGTCGATGCACACGACGCAGGTGAATCACGCTCCGGCAATCACGTTCTTTCTGACCGGCAACGAACTCCCCGGCCGGCCCAGCATGGGAGCGTGGGCGACGTACGGCCTCGGCAGCGAAAGCGATGAACTCCCCGGCTTCGTGGTGATGACGTCGCGTGACAAAGAGGCGAGCTGCGGGCAAATCTTCTACGACTTTTATTGGGGCAGCGGCTTCCTGCCGTCGAAGTATCAGGGGGTCAAGTTCCGCGGCAGCGGCGAGCCGGTGCTGTACCTCTCGAACCCGGACGGCATGAGCCGCGAGTTGCGACGCGGGCTGCTCGACGATCTGCGAGTGCTCAACGAGGCGAAGTTCGCAGAGGTCGGCGACCCGGAGATCGTCACGCGCATCGCTCAGTACGAGATGGCGTACAAGATGCAGGCCAGCGTCCCCGAACTGACCGATTTCTCGACCGAGCCGAAGCATGTGCTGGAGAGCTACGGCCCGGATGTCACTCGGCAAGGATCGTTCGCGTACAACTGCCTGATGGCTCGGCGACTGGTCGAGCGCGGCGTCCGCTTCGTGCAATGCTTCCACGCCGGCTGGGATCATCACCGCAATCTGAACACGCAATTCGAAATCCAATGCCGCGACACTGACCAGCCGAGCGCCGCGCTGGTCAAAGACCTCAAGCAACGCGGCCTGCTCGATGACACGCTGGTCATCTGGGGCGGCGAATTCGGCCGCACTCCGTTCTGCCAAGGGGACATCAACGACAAGAAAACGCTCGGCCGAGACCACCACCCCTACGTCTTCACGATCTGGATGGCCGGCGGCGGCATCAAGCGCGGCTTCACTTACGGCGAGTCCGACGACTTCTGCTACAACCCGGCCAAAGACCCCGTCCACGTCCACGACTTCCAAGCCACGGTGCTGCACCTGCTGGGCATCGATCACGAACGCCTCACCTACAAATTCCAAGGCCGCTACTTCCGCCTGACCGACGTGCATGGAAGAGTGGTCAACGAAGTGCTGGCCTAACGAGTATGACACACCGGTGAGTGGTGTTCTTAACGGTGAGCCTTCGACTGCGGCTGCTCGAACTTCACCTTATCTTTGCCTGCAAGCTTCACAAGGTCGGGAAGATCGTAGGTTTCGAGGACGGCGTGGATCGTGCAGTCGAATTGGCCTTTGGCGGACTTGTCGCCGACGATCGACGTCCAATCGCGAGGCGTGTTGCGGAGCGTGATGGTCTCAAACAACTCCGGGTGCA